>JAIQFZ010000009.1 GCA_020073015.1 Terriglobia bacterium
CCGCTGGCCGAGCCTGCGCTGGTTGGGGTAAAGGTGACCGTGAACGTCACGCTCTGGTTCGAGGATAGCGTAGTTGGCAACGTCAGTCCGCTGAGCGAGAAAGCCGCTCCAGTGACATTGGCCTGGGATATGGTGACCGCGGATCCGCCGGTGTTGGTCACCGTCTCCGATTTACTGCTGCTATTGCCCACCTGAACGCTGCCGAAAGAGAGACTGGTCGGATTTGCGGAAAGGGTTCCGGGTGTTACTCCTGTTCCGGACAGCGGAATGCTCAGATTCGGATTCGCCCCATTGGAAGTGATGCTGATGCTGCCACTGGCTGCGCCGCTCGCGGTGGGAGCAAACAGCACGGTGAACGACGTGCTCTGTCCGGCGTTCAAAGTAACCGGCACGGTTAAGCCACTCAGACTGAACCCGCTGCCACTGGCCGTTGCCGCGGAGATGGTCAGACTGCTTCCGCCGGAGTTCGTGAGTGTTCCCGAGAGCGATTTCGAGCTTCCGGTCTGCACGGTGCCGAAACTGAAGCTGGACGGATTCGGCGAAATCTGGCCCGGCGTGATGCCCGTGCCCGAGAGTGCGATCGTCAGGTTGGAATCGGAGGCATTGGAAGTGATGCTCACGTTTCCACTGGCCGCGCCGCTTGTAGTGGGTGCAAACAGGACGGTGAAGGATGTGCTCTGTCCGGCGTTCAAAGTGAGCGGTACGGTCAGGCCACTCATACTGAACCCGGTGCCGCTGACTGATGCGGCTGAAATCGTGACCGCGGATCCGCCTGTGTTGGTCACCGTCTCTGACTTGCTGCTGCTAGTGCCCACCTGAACGCTGCCGAAAGAGAGACTGGACGGATTTGCGGAAAGGGTTCCGGGTGTTACTCCTGTTCCGGACAGCGGAATGCTCAGATTCGGATTCGCTCCATTGGAAGTGATGCTGATGCTGCCACTGGCTGCGCCGGCAGTGGTAGGAGCAAACAGTACGGTGAACGACGTGCTCTGTCCCGCATTCAAAGTAACCGGCACGGTTAAGCCACTCAGACTGAACCCGCTGCCACTGGCGGTTGCCGCGGAAATGGTGACCGCGGTTCCGCCAGAATTTGTGAGTGTTCCCGAAAGCGATTTCGAGCTTCCGGTCTGCACGGTACCGAAACTGAAGCTGGAGGGGCTGGGCGAAAGCTGACCTTGTGCGACGCCTGTCCCGGAGAGGGGCACCGAAAGAGTCGCGTTGCTGGCGTTCGAGTTGATCGTTAACGTGCCGCTGGCCGCGCCCGCCGCGGTGGGCGCAAAGATGGCACTAAACGTGGTTGATTGTCCCGCGTTGAGAGTCAGCGGCAAGTTTGGACCCGTGAAGCTGAATCCACTTCCGGATGCCGCGGCGCTCGAGACTGTGACGGTTGCACCGCCTGTGTTCGTGACGGATACGGAGACGGTCTTGTTGCTGCCCACCGTTACATTGCCAAAACTCGCACTGCTCGGATTCGCGGTCAGAGAGCCAGCCGCAAGTCCCGTACCGGAAAGCGCGATGTTGAGCGGTGAAGCGGGCGCGTCCGACACGATCGCCAGCGTGCCCGTGGCCGAGCCGGCGGTGGTGGGAGCGAAGCCCACGTTGAACGTGACGCTTTGGTTCGCCGCGAGCGTGACGGGGACAGACAAGCCGCTGACTGAAAATCCGGTGCCGCTCACGTTGGCTTGCGAGATGGTGACCGAACTCCCGCCGGTGTTGGTCAAGGTTTCGGACTGGCTGGAGCTGTTGCCGACTTGAACGCTGCCGAACGCCAGGCTGGAAGGGTTGGGGGTCAGTTGTCCGGCGGTAACGCCTGTTCCCGAGATTGGCAGGACCACGGTGCTGGAGTCGCTGTTGGTAAACGTAACCTTGCCGGTGAAGCTTCCAGCGCCAGTGGGAGCAAACGTCACGCTAAGCGAGGCGGTGCCGCCCGCGTGCAGCGTCAGCGGCAGGGACAGGTTGCTGGTCGAGAACCCTGTGCCACTCAAGGTGGCCTGGTTGACGATGATATCTGTTCCACCAGTATTGGAAAGAGTCACGCTGTTCGTCTGACTCGACCCGACCTTGATATTGCCGAAGGCGACGGACGATGGGTTGAGCGACAGTTGTCCAGAAGCGGCTGATGTGCCGGAGGCGGTCAGCGACACGAGAACCTCAGAACTTGCCCCCAAGAGCGAGAGGGTGCGCGACAGATTCTCAGGCGTTGATGGCTGAAACTGTACTTTGAAGGGAACGCTCGCCCCAGCCCCCAGAACCAGCGGGGGCGTAATCCCGAGAACCTGCAAGTCTGAACTCGAACCGGCGATCGAACTGACGGTGACGGCAGAGGCCGTGTTGTTCGACAGCGTGTTTTGCAGAGCCTTGCTGCTGCCAACGGCAACGGTTCCAAAGTTGAGGCTGGAAGTCGCCACCACGACACTGCCGCCGCCCGGACCTCCGGCTGACAAGATTTGGCAACCAGCAAAGAATAGCGAGCACACGACGGTGAGAAACAGGCCGAGCCAGACGCCACGCAACTGATGAGCGTTCACAATGACCTCTGTGAGCCGTAGCATCGCTACGGCGGGGGATTCGGGTCACCGGAGCTCTGGCTGGCGGCTCCGGCAAAGAACAGTTTGGCGCCGGGGGGCAGGAAGTAATAGATTGCGAAAGGCTTAGCGGCTTATGGCATCCGGCCAAGGGGCGCTCGGTCCAAATCGCCGGGAGGGTATGAACTGGAGTACTGTAAAGTCCGCTCGTGTAGGGGTATGGAGACGGGCACGAGAAACTGGACGCAATGTGCAATACATTGCATATCACTGGGGCCCAGACTGGATTTTTCAGGATCTGCGGTTCTTGAGGCAAATCACAGGCCCGGCTATCTACTTGGGCGTCTTTGAGTTGTTGTCGGAGTGGTTTTTCTAAAGAGTGGGTTAATATAAGGCAGCTGAATGAGCGGGTATGGCAGGGTGCATGCACCCAATACTAGGAGCTCTAGGGCAAGGGAATTGCGTACATATGAGACATTTTCTGATTCTTGGATTCTCCCTCGCGGTTCTGACCGCGGCCAGCGCAGCGCAGGACAAGCAACCCCAAGTTAAACATTTTCACGACGGGACCAAGTCGGCAAAAAGTGTAGTGGTTGCCAAGACGCCGACTTCTACCGGCGCGGCGGCCAACCTGCGCCGGCTGGAACAACAGTCAACCAAATTGTCGGCACCACAGAGAGTCAAGCGACCTGCGGGAGCAGCAGCCTTGCTGAAGACCGAAAGGGAAAAGCGGACTCCGCCGATCCGCATCTCTGGACCAAGCATCGGTGCCAAGGGTCCGGGTACGACCAATCAGGGTACAAACCCGTACCGCGGGCGCCTGCGTCAAAAGGGCTCCCATCACTAAGAATCAGCTCAAGCATGGGTGAGGGCCCCGAGGTCACGGATTCGACTTTGGATCCTTCGCGACCTTTGGTCGAGGATGTCGACTCGCAGCAATCCCTCCAAGCGAAAGCAATAAAGGCTGTGGCGCGCAACTTCCACGCCCGGGATTCCACTGCTCACAGAACCGGGCACTGCTCCAGGCACCTCTCTCCTCTCTCCGTCGGAGGTCCTCCCCGATTCCGTGCTCAATCGCTAGTCGATTTATGTTATTGACGGGCGCACGAGGCCGTGTATCAGCATTGTTTTGAGTTGTTTTGACGCTCTTTATCACCGCTTCCTGTGATCGGCGTCACCGATTGGCCGTAGGAGTGGGCCCTAGTCTCGACCGCGGCAAACAGTGATCTCCCAGTGGAACGGCCAGTTTTCTTGCTTTGACCTCGTAGCCAGGACCAACAGTCACGCTCGAAGCGTTGTTCCGGTTGGCGACATCGAGATCGGCGGCGATGATTTCATCGTCATGGCGGGTCCCTGCGCGGTCGAATCCGAGCGGCAACTCCTGCAAACGGCAGAGGCGGTGGCGGACGCCGGCGCCCGCATTCTGCGCGGGGGAGCCTACAAGCCTCGCTCTTCCCCCTATTCCTTCCAAGGCTTGGGCGTCGAAGGCCTGAAGATCCTGCGCAAGGCGCGAGAAATCACCGGGCTTGCGATCGTCACGGAAGTGATGAGCGAGGAAGATGTCGAGGTGATCGCCGAATACGCCGACCTCATGCAGGTCGGCACGCGCAGCATGGAAAATTACGCACTGCTGGAAGCTCTGGGGCGATGTGGGCGGCCGGTGCTGTTGAAGCGCGGCATGACCGCGACGCTGGAAGAGTTCCTTCGCTCGGCGCAGGTCATTGCCATGAATGGCAACCCGCAGATCGTTCTGTGCGAACGTGGAATCCGCACCTTTGAAACGGCAACCCGAAACACGCTCGACATTGCGGCCGTGCCGGTACTGAAGACGGTATCGCACCTTCCCGTGATCGTCGATCCCAGCCATGCCGCAGGCGTCCGGTGCCTGGTTCCCATCCTGTCGCGCGCGGCCGTCGCGGTGGGCGCGGACGGGCTGCTGGTGGAAGTGCACCCCACGCCTGACAAGGCTCTGAGTGACGGCGAGCAATCGATCAACTTCCGCGAGTTCCGCGACATGATGGACGACTTGCAGCCGTATCTGGACCTGCGGGACAAGCGAACTCAACCCCGCCTGGTGGCGGTGGGAGGAACGGACTAGTGCGGAGGCCGGCCATCGTAGGGCGGCTGCTTCTGCTTGCAGTCACCGCGCTTACTCTGTTTGCGATGGCGGTCGCTTTGGCTCCTCGCCAGTCTGCCGCCTCGTCGAGCACGGATTCTTCGCTCCTCTATACCGTGGCAGGTGGCTACGACCCACTCGCCTGGATTCACGGTAGCGATCGATTCAGCGGCGGCGCCACCGTGGTGGTCAAAGACTCTCGCGGCCGCCATTCGCTGGTCGCGGATTTCGCAGCCTCGGCCGATCCTGCGGTTTCTTTTGACGGAGAGAACGCTCTGTTCGCCGGTAAGCAGAAGCCGCAGGACCGCTGGCAGATTTGGGAGATCTCTCTGGCAGGAGGCAAGCCCCGGCGCATCACCTCGTGTGTCGACGATTGCATCCGTTCCTTCTACCTGCCGGAGAATCGCATCGTTTATGCGAAGAAAGTCGACGGCCGGTTTGTGGTGGAAGCGGCAACGCTGGTGGATGGCAAGGCGACCGCGCCCGTTGTCCGCCTGACCTACGGGCCGGGCAATTCTCTGCCCACCGATGTTCTTCGCGACGGACGCATTCTGTTTGAGGCCACGTTCCCGTTCGGATCTTCCTCCGACCCGAGCGCTACGCCCGAACTCTATACCGTGTATTCCGATGGCAGCGGCGTCGAGTCCTACCGCTGCGATCACGGCAAGGCGCGCCATGCGGGCAAGCAGATGAGTTCCGGCGATGTTGTGTTCGCGTCGGAGTCGGGCTTGGCGCGATTTACTTCTGCATTGGCGAAGGAAGCAGCCATTGCCGCCCCTGCCGGAGAATATGCGGGCGACCTTGCCGAGACCGCTGCCGGCGACTGGCTAGTCTCCTGGCGGCCGGATACCAGGAGCAGGTTTCAACTGATGCTGTGGACGGATCGTGTAGGGCGGACACTCCTGTCCGCCCATCAGGGCGCTCTGCGTCCGGTGGTCGTCGAGCCAAACGCAAACGTAATCCAACCGACTCCGATCGTTGCGCGTACTGCACCGAAACGGCACCCCTCGGCGCTGCATGACTGGTCCTATGCCAATCTGCTCTGCCTGAACGCCTACACATCGAAATACAAGTTCGCCGCGGGATCGATCCATTCGGTACGGCTCTATGCCCGCGACGACGCCGGCCAGGCCAAGTTGCTGGGAACTGCGCCCGTGGAGACCGACGGCTCGTTCTTCCTCCAGGTGCCCGCCGATCAGCCTCTGCAATTCGAACTGGTGGACGGCTCCGGCAAGACTCTGAAGCGGGAGGCAGGGTGGTTCTGGATTCGCCGGGGCGAGCAGCGCGTCTGCGTTGGCTGTCACGCCGGTCCTGAGACGGCGCCCGAGAATGCTGTCCCGATGATTCTCCAGAGGTCGACAACTCCGGCGGATATGACGGGCGCAACCGACCAGCACCCCAGCGGAGGCCACTAATGTCGCGACTTGGCAATTCCCTGGCAGCCGCAAAGCGGCGAAAGAATGCAACCCACGGCTTAAGCCGTGGGTATACGGGGGAAATGAACGAGCCCCAGCGGGGCGAAAGAAGACTGCACGAGATGCGAGTTCCAGAGCGCCCATACCTCGGTGTCATCGTGCTCACCCTCGCCTTCGTGTTGCTCTCCACGGCTGTGCTTGCGCAAACCCCCGCCCCCGCCATTCGCTTCGAAGACGCTACGGCGAAGTCCGGCATTCAATTCACCCACAGCTTCGGCGCCCGGCAACTCGGTTCCTTGCTGGAAAGCACGGGCGGCGGCTGTGTCTGGTTTGATTTCAACAACGACGGCCTGCCCGATCTTTACGTCGCCAGCGGCAAACCGCTCGAAGGGGGAATTCATCCTTACCCGCTGAAGCAGCCGCCCGCGACACCTCCGCACAATCATCTTTATAAGAACAACGGCGACGGCACCTTCACCGACGTCACCGACCAGGCCGGCGTCGCGGCCAACATCTATGGGATGGCGGCCATCGCTGCCGACTTCGACAACGATGGTTTCACCGATCTGTTCGTCACCGGCTATGGTCGCGCGATTCTCTATCGCAACAAAGGCGATGGAACGTTCGAAGACGTCACCGCCAAGGCTGGCATCAAGGTGGACGGCTGGTCCATCAGTTCCGCCTGGCTCGACTACGATCGCGACGGCTGCGTGGACTTGTTCGTCGGGCGGTATGTGAAGTTCGATCCGAAATACCGCAACTACTATGCGGCTGACAATTATCCCGGCCCGCTCGACTACGCGGCCGACACAAACCGTCTCTTCCGCAACAACTGCAACGGGACTTTTACCGATGTGACGGATAAATCCGGGATCGGCGCTTACAAAGGCCGCACCATGGGCGTCACCGCCGCGGACTTTGACGGCGACGGCTATCCCGACATCTACGTGGCCAACGACAAGACGGAGAACTTCCTGTTCCACAACAAGCATGACGGCACGTTTGAAGAAATCGCGGCCGATCTGGGTGTGGCATACGGCCAGAACGGAGAGAACACTTCCGCCATGGGCCCGGTGTTTGCCGACATCGATGGCGATGGCCGAATGGACCTGTGGGTTACCGATTCGAAATACAACCGCCTGATGCGCAATACCGGACAGAACGGGTTCGAGGACATCGGCCCGAGTTCGGGAATTTCGCAAGCAACGGCGCAATACACGAGTTGGGGAACGGGGATCTATGATTTCGATAACGATGGCTGGCTCGACATCCTTGTTTTTCACGGTGGCCTGATCCACATGGTTCCGCAGGAGCAGTCGCTGTTTCGCGGACTCGGCAATGGCAAGTTTGCCGACGTCTCGCGCGAGGCGGGCTCCGTGCTCGATGTGAAGACGGTGTCGCGTGGCGCCTGTTTTGCCGATTATGACAATGATGGCAAGACTGATGCTTTCGTCGTGAATCTGGGCGCACCCGCGACCCTGCTGCACAACACTTCACAAAACAACCATCACTGGCTGACCGTGCGCTTGCAGGGAAAAAAGAGCAATCGCGACGGGATCGGCGCGCACCTGGAGTTGCAGGCCGGGGGGCGTAAACCGGTGGCCGAACGCGTCGCTGGTTCGGGCTATTTGTCGCAGGACGATGGCCGCGTTCATTTCGGTTTGGGCAGCGCGGCGAAGGCCGACAAACTCACCATCCGCTGGCCGAGCGGACAAGAGCAGGTTCTGGAGAATCTGGCAGTGGATCGTGTGCTCACGGTGCAGGAACCATGACGGTGATGGATTTCTGAATGCGAAGCATGGCAACAATCACGGCGAAAGCGAAACTCGCGGCAAAGATTGCCCCGATTGCCGCTCTGCTTCTTTTTGCGGCGCTTGCGCGGCCCGCCGCGAATCCCGCCCGTTCTGGTATCAGCGAGCGTTACCTGTCTCCCATTGAAATGGTGCTGTCTCCGGATGGGCGCCAGCTGTACGTCGTCTGCCAGGGCAGCAACGAACTGCGCGTGGTGGATCTGGAATCGGGCAAGGTCGTGTCGACCGTGCCCCTCGGCCGCGCGCCCCGCGGACTCACGATGTCGCCGGACAGCGCGCAAATCTATGTGACGAACTCCACCGACGATACGGTGTCGGTGATCGACGCCGCCACGATGAGAGTGACGCGCACACTCGCCACCGGATTCGAACCCGCCGGCGTTGTAGCCGACCGGGCGGGCGAGACTCTCTACGTTGCCAACCGGCTCAGTGGCGACATTTCGGTCATCAATGTGAAGACCGGCCAGGAAATCAAACGCCTTCTCGCCGGTCGCGGCGCCAGCTACCTGGCACTCTCGCCGGATGGCAAGTTCGTTTACGGCACGCACATTTATCCGAAGCTGGGAGCATTTCGGAAGCAGCCGAACTCAGAAATCACCGTCATCGATACCGCGAGCCAGACCGTGGTCGAACGCAAACGCTTGCACAACGTAGCGGGAGTCTTTCACGTGGCGTTTTCGGCCGACGGCAAGTTGGGAGTGACCACACAGCTTCGTCCCAAGAACCTGATTCCGCTGGCGCATGTCGAACACGGGTGGGTGTTCGGCAATTCGCTCACGTTGTTCGGCGAGGACGTCGGCGGAACGGTCCAGGTCCCGATCGATGAACTCGACCGCTATTACTCTCTGCCCTGGGGCGTCATCATCACGCCCGATAAGTCGAAGATGTTCGTAACCACCGCCGCATCGGAGAGCGTAACGGTCATCGATGTTCCCAAGCTGCTCAACTATGTGCGGGCGCGCCGCGAACCCTTTGTCAACGATCTCTCGGCGTCCGCCAACTATGTGACGGCCAGAATTCCCGTCGGCCACAATCCGCGCGGCGTCCTGCTGTCGAAAGATGCCAAGCGTCTCTACGTGGCCAACCGGCTCGACGACAACATCGCGGTGATCGATACAGCCGCGAATCGGGTCGTTTCTACCATCGATCTTGGTGGTCCGAAGACGATCAATCCTCTGCGCCGTGGCGAGCGCATCTTCTTCACCGCTGATTACGCGTTCCAGGGCCACTTCGGGTGTTCGAATTGCCATCTGGATGCAACCATCGACGGCCTGGAATGGGACCTTGAGCCGGACGGCTTCGGCAAAGATATTGTCGATAATCGCTCGCTCGAAGCTCTTTCCGGTACCGAGCCCTTCAAGTGGAACGGCGGCAATCCCGACCTGCCTACCGAATGCGGCCCACGCGTGGAAAAGTATTTCTTCCGCTCGCAGAGTTACGGCGATCACGAACTCACCGACCTGGTGACGTTTGTCTACTCGCTGCCGTATCGGCCAAATCGTTACCGGCTCCCGAATAGCGAACTGTCGCCCGCTCAGGAACGTGGCAAAGCGATCTTCGAGAGGACGACCTACAAGAATGGCAAGCCGATTCCTCAGGCCAACCAGTGTGGGTACTGCCACAGCGGCCCGAAGTTTACGAACCGGCAGCAACTCGACGTCGGCACCGGCAAACCGACAGACCGCTCGCCGCTGGTCGACGTGCCACACCTTCCCAATGTCGCCTATTCCGCGCCCTACCTGCACGACGGATCGGCGCAGTCGCTCGAAGAAATCTGGACCGTCTACAACCCGAAAGACCAGCATGGAGTGAGCAACGATCTGACCAAAGACGAATTGAACGATTTGATCGAGTACCTGAAAACGTTATGAAGCTGAAAATCTCGATTTCCGCGCTCGCTGTGTTGCTCGCGATTCCGCTGAGTAGCGCGGCCCAGGACATGCCGCGCTTCCGGTGGGAGAACTTCACCACCGCCAACGGCCTGCCCGACAATCACGTGTTTTGCGTTCTCGTCGATGGCAACCGCGTTTGGGCCGGCACTGAGAACGGTCTCGGCCTGTACGAGAACGGAACGTGGAAAATATTCCGCCCGGCCACCCGTGACGATCAGCAGGGGTTGACGCATCAGGCTGTGCTTTCCCTTGCAGTGGATAAGCGCACCGGCGATGTGTGGGCGGGCACCATGGGAGGACTGAACCGCATCTCCGCGGGACGCATTGATAACTTCACCCAACTCAACTCCGGTCTAAGCAACGACATCGTGTACGGAGTCGGAGTGCAGGGAGATTTTGTTTGGACCGCCACCGCCGCTGGCGCCAGCCGCTTGGATACCCGCACAGGCCAGTGGGCGCTGTTCAACGAGCGCAATACGCCTATGTTTGAGATTTGGACCTACGCAGTGAGTCCGGCAGCGGACAAAGTTTATTACGCGGTGTGGGGCGGGGGCGTGCTCGAATACGATGTCGCCACCGAACGCTGGAAAGACTACAACGACCCCGACGGCGAAACCGAGATGGTGCTGATGAAGGATCAGGGTCTGATCCACGAGATCACCACCTCGGTCAGCTACGTGGACAAGATTCTCTGGGTCGCCACGTACTTCGGCGCCAGCCGCTACGATGGCCGTTACTGGCACAACTTCCTGCAGAAGGACAGCGGCCTGCCCAGCAACTTCCTGAATCAGATCAAGGGCGTCGATGGCAACCGCGCCTGGTTCTCCACCGACAAGGGGTTGGCCTACTTCGACGGCACAAACTGGGCCGTCTACCGGCCTGCGCTCGATACCCATAAGCCCGAAATGCTGGTACGCGATGCGGAAGGCAAGGTGACTGCCATCCCGGTGGATAGCGCTCCCGCGCACAACTACATTCTCGGTGTCGACTTTCAGGGCGATGACCTCTGGGTCGCGACCGCCAAGGGATTGAGCCACGGAATTCGACAGCGTGGTTCGAACGAAACAGCAAAGGTGTCACAGGAACAAAAAGCAATCGGGAACAAGTAGAGACCTAAGGAGCCATTTATGAATGTTGCGGACTTGCTCGCAGAAGTGACCACGGGGCCAGTTGTGAAGCGGGCCATTACCAACCACAGCGTATTGAACGAAGCTTACGCTTACGGCAGCGCTTTCTCCCGCGGCATGCGCATCGATCTGAAAGGAGTCACCATCCTGCTGATCTCGGGCACCGCCAGCATCGACGAACAGGGCAACACTGTTCACGTCGGCGATCTTCGCGCTCAACTCCGCCGCACCTTCGACAACATCACGGGACTGCTCGCTTCCGAGGGTGCGACCTGGCACGATATTGTTCGCACCACCTGCTACCTTCGCGACATCGAGCGCGATTACAAGGAATTCAATGAAGAACGCGCGGCGTTCTACAAAGAGCAGGGACTCGATCCGCTCCCGGCTTCAACTGGCATCCAGGCCATCCTCTGCCGGCCGGATCTGCTGGTCGAGATTGAAGCGATCGCCATGTTCCGTCGCGAAACGCCCGCGGAGTAGAACCATGCCCAGCATCCCGCGCCGCTTGCTTGTATCGACGATCGTTGCCGTGCTCGTGTCCACGGCGCTGGCCCAGACGCCTGCGCCCTGCGCCTGCGGCACCAATCCTCCAGGTCCGCCGCCGGCCCGCTCGCTGAAACCGTACACCGGTGCGCCCGAGGACCTGCGTCCGTTTTCAAAGTTCACCACTCCGTACTACGAGCACTATCAGGACCTGATCGAATACAACGGCGCCGCGCGCGACATTCCAGACCCGGACCTCAAGGATCTCAATGAGATTCGTATTGGCTTTCTGGCCCCGCTCTACGACCACCCCGACCAGGTACTCGGGAATCGCATGCTGAATGGCGCAAAGCTGGCGATGGAAGAGGCCAATGCCGCCGGCGGTTACTGCGGTAAGCCTTTCCGCCTCGTGACTCACAACGACTATGACAACTGGCAGAACAGCAGCGCTGCCGTTGCGGGCGTTTCAAAGGATTCCGCCATCTGGGGCGCTGCCTCGAACGACGCTGTCAGGATGATCTACGACGACAAGGTTTGGGCCATGTTCGGCTCCATTAGCTCCGAATCCACCCACATCGCCCTTCGCCTCACGCTGAAAGCCGAAACGCCCCTCGTGAATAGCGCCTCCACCGATCCCACCATCCCTGAGACCCTCATTCCCTGGTACTTCACCGACCTTCAGGATGATCGTGTACAGGGCTACACGCTCGCAAGGCACATCTATACGGAACTCGGCCTGAAGCGAGTGGCCCTGCTGCGCGTGAACGACCGATATGGCCGTTTTGGCGTCTTAAAGTTTCGCGATGCCTCGCGCCGCCTCGGTCACCCGGTTGTGATCGAGCAGAAGTTCATGCGGGGCGACACGGACTTTCGCCGCCAGCTCCAGGTCATACAGGACTCGCGCGTCGATGCGATCGTGCTTTGGACCGACATCGGCCCCGCCGCGGCCATCCTGCAGCAGATGCAGGAACTCGGGATGAAGCAGCGCGTGTTCGGTAGCCACCGCACCATCGGCGATGAACTCATCAAGCTCGCCGGACCCGCTGCCGAAGGCTTCGAAGCCGTGTTCCCCTACGATCCCACGCGCTCTGACGCGCGCTGGCTCGACTTCAACGCCCGCTACCAGGCGCGCTTCCACGAGAAGCCCGATCACTTCGCCTCGCTTGCCTACGATGCGATGCAAATTCTGCTCAATGCGATTTGCCGCGCCGGTCTGAATCGCGGCCGCATCCGCGACGCGCTCACCGGCGTCACCAGCTACAAGGGTGTAACCGGCGACATGGTGTTCGACCCGAACTGCAAGAACATCGCGCCGCTGTACCTTGCGAAGGTGCATCACGGGAACATCGAGTATCGCCGCATTACCATGGAAAAAAGCACCAGCGGGACCCCCTACGCGCGTGTGGGCGAGGATGGAGTTCAGTACGCCGGACCGTCGCTGCCCGATCAGAAAAGCGGCGAGATTCCCATCGGTATTTTCGGACCCCACGCGGACGAGATCGTGCGTTCGGTCGAAGTCATGCGTTTGATTACTGAAATGAGGGGCAAGGGCCAGCCCATTGCACTGATCCCGATTGCCTCCCAACTTTCCTGGGGCAGGGCGTCGAACGAACTCATCAAAGCGGTTTATCAGGACCACGCCCTGGCGCTAATCGCACTGGACCGCGCATCGAGCCACCTCGCGGAACAAATCGCGGTGAAATCGTTCCTGCCCGTGATGGCAATCTCTTCCGACCGAGCGCTCACGTCGACCAATATTCCCTGGATCTTCCGGCTTCCGGCAAACACTCCACTCGATCAGGTGCTGCGCTGCCTTGGCAATTCCATTGAACGCGCGGGACCCAACCGGGAGAGGGTCCGCGATCTTTTAGCGTCGGGTCAAGCCGTAGCGGGCTTGAGTTTTACATCGACCGGCGAACTTCGCTGAACCAGTTCCAGGGCTTGAGAGAGCCAACTCCCGACTCTGCCGAGGCCGACGATAGTTTCCCGCTACTTCCGTCGTAAAATCACTTGGTTCGTTTTCCTCGCCGCCCACACCGGTGAGAAAATACGAAGCCATCGGACACAAATCCTGTGACCCCAAACCTCGGCAAAGAACTCCTTTACCTCTCTCAAGCCGACGTCGCCGCCTGCGGCCTGACCATGCTCGAGATCATCGCGGCCCTCGAATCCATGTTTCGCGAAAAAGGCGAAGGCCGCGTCGAGATGCCCCCGAAAATCGGCGTCCACACTATGCCCGACGCCTTCCTCCATGCCATGCCCGCGTCCATTCCGGCTCAAAGAGCTGTCGGAGTGAAATGGGTGGGCGGTTATCCCTCCAACGACGAGCGCGGCCTGCCTTACATCACGGGTTTGCTCATCCTCAACGACCCGGAAACCGGCGTCCCCATCGCGCTCATGGATGGCACTTGGATCACCGCGCAGCGCACGGGTGCGGCCACCGCGGTGGCCGCCAAGTACCTGGCGCGTCCCGACTCAACCACCGTCGGCATACTAGGCTGCGGCGTGCAGGGCCACAGCAATCTCGAGGCCCTGAAGACGGTGTTCCCGTTGAAAAAAGTGTTTGCCTACGATACGCACTGCGACCGGGCCGCCCGCTACGCACAGGAAATGAGCAAGCAACTCGAAATCGAAGTTATCCCCGTCGCCGATCCCAAACAGGCAGTCGTCCAGAGCGACATGGTCGTTACGGCCGGCCCCATTCTGCGCCAGCCCCACGCCACCATCCAGCCCGGATGGCTTGCCCAAGGCGCCTTCGCCTCGCTTGTCGACTTCGATTCCTACTGGCACCCGGACGCTCTTCACGAGGCCAGTAAGTTCACAACCGACGATGTACCCCAACTCCACCACTACCGCGACATTGGCTACTTCCAGAACATCCCGCCCATCCACGCCGACCTCGGAGAACTCGTCACCGCCCGCAAGCCCGGCCGCCAATCTCCCGACGAACGCACCATCGCCTGCAACCTCGGCCTCGCCCTCGACGATATCGCCGTCGCGCCCCTGATCTACGCGCGCGCTCTGGAGATGCGCATTGGGACTTGGCTACCCCTCTGACGACCGAAGTGCTATGACGCTGGCTCTCAATCGTGGGCTGGCATCGCGGCGAGCCATGAGCAAGTGGCTTTGATCAGGCCTTGCGGATCGGGCTCGACAAATTGGAAGCCATAGCGAAAAGCGGTCTTGTACTTCACCAGGGCACGAATGGCGACCGGGCCATCCGGAAGGTCGACCTCCAGCTGGACCACCTCGCCGACGGAAAGCGTCAGTTTCAGTATGGCGGAGATCCCCGCCTCGCTAATGTCCGCGGTGTATCCTTTCAGCAAACCCACACTGCGAGAATAGACACGGATATCCGTCTCCAGCTTGAAGCGTCGATGGTGGCGTGCTTCGGCACCCACGCTAGACTGTTGCGTTCCCGGCTGACCCTGGGCTTCCAACTCCTTGCTCCCTCCGGTTGGGCAAATCCACAATGATTAATCGGCACAAACCCGGTGGAACTCTAGTCGGACGCAATGCCTAGTGTCACTACCGACCGGGGGCGAGAACATAGGGTCATCGGCTCGGGTGGCTTCACCGGGGAGCAGGAGCGAGCTTGGCAGAGCGCCAACAGTAAGACTGGGAGTGCGGCTTTCATGCGTCCTCCGTCGATCAGCGGGACGGGT
This sequence comes from Terriglobia bacterium, assembly GCA_020073015.1. Taxonomy (GTDB): domain Bacteria; phylum Acidobacteriota; class Terriglobia; order Terriglobales; family Acidobacteriaceae; genus Acidiflorens. The sequence goes on from JAIQFZ010000009.1 coordinate 15,038, forward strand.
TGCCCTTCTGGCCGAAACGGAACGTGACACCGCAAGAAAAGCGGTAATTGTTCTGCCAGCCCTTCAGAATGGGGAGCTGGCCCTGGGCGGGCGAGAAGTCCACGTTGTCCCGGCTCAGGTTGCTGTGGATCCAATCAAACTGCACCAGGCGGACGGAGATCATCGGGTGGGCATGCCAGTCCAAGCCCCCGCCCACTCCGCTGGCGAATCCCGTCTCTCTGGCGAGGTCGAAGTGGTCTTGGTAGCAATAAACCGGGTATCCGCTACAGATCCAGTCGCCGTTAGGTACGGCATAGTGCCGGAAAGCCACCCCCACGAGTCCGTGCACAAACGGCGTCGCCTTCGCGCTGTTGCGGATGGTTAATTCTGGTCCGAACAGGAGTTGGTAATCGTTCGCTTTCGCTTGCTTCCCGTTTGTCCAAAAGATGTCTGTCTGGTGGCTCTGCGCGCCGAAGTCCGCCACCAGTCGCAAATTTCGGGCCACGTTGTACCCGAAACTCAACTGTGCACCGGGCGAGTTGTGCCGGTCCGTTCCGTACTCATTGTTGAGCACGGTAAAGCCAAAATAGCCTTCGGTGACTGGATATTGCTGCGCCTGAGCCTTGGGCACGCAGAGGAACAAAGCAAACAACAACACTCCCAGCACGAAAAGGAGTAGGAGCTTGAACCGACAAGGAAGAAGGTGGTAGGCAGCGGCCATAGCTCACCTCACGGGGGCGGCGGTCAGGCGATCCGGCGAACAATCTGCCAGTTTCCATGCTATCGCGCAGCTCGCCCCAAGCGTCAAGGAAGCAGGTCACACGATTCTGTGAGCTTTTGGGTTGGAGGTTGAGTCACAATTCCCAAACGGACGAGCGGCTTCAGCAATCACTTCTGTTTTCCCTTACTTCGCCTGGAACCGGATCGTCACGTCCACCGTCTTATCCTTCGCGTTCACCGCTTCGTGAATGCTGACCTCCCACGCCACACCACCGGGAAGCAGTTGGTCCGTCTCGGCCACAAATTTCTTTGCGTAATCCGCGTTGTAAGGCTCCCCCTCATGCAGGGTCCAGGTGTTCTCCAGATGCGCCTTCGCCTGCGTGTCGAGCCCCACAATCTCCAATTCACCCATCTTGTACTGGTCCCCTTCAGAGATATTCAGGTCGTAGTGCACAGTACTCTTTTCGTCATCGATCGCAGCCGCGGGCGTTACCTGCGCCGCCATGTAGCCGCGACCGCGGTAGAGCCGGCGCACGCTCTCCAGGTCGCTCATCAAGCGCACCGCGTTGGCAGGTTGGCCAGCCGGCATGTGGATGAGCCCTCGCAACTCCTCAATCTTCACGGCGGAATTGCCTTTCCAGACCACGTCCGAAGTCGCGTACACCTTCCCCGGTGTGACGGGCAGGATCGCATCCACCTGCACTTCCGTAGGGCCTTGTTCTCCGGAAGAAGGCTCCTTCACGACCCGAGCGCTCGATGGGCTAAACGATGCTTTCAAATATCCCCGCTGCAGGTACACCAGTAGCAGGTCAATCGGCGCCACCACGGCCAGCGAGGATCGCGCATACTCTGCTCCAATCAGCTTGCGCGCTGCGGTCGTCAGCAGCCCCGCCTGCTCCGGGGATGCCCCCGGAAACTCGAAGCCTCGAATCTGGATTTCAACATCGGTGACCCGGTACGCAATCCCGGTCAGGTCTCCTCCCTCTTGCTTGCTTTCCCGCAGATAATCCACGTGGCCGGGGAGTTGGCGCTCCCCGAGGATTGCTTGCAGCGCATCTGAAATCCGGTCGGGCAGAACGCCCGCAACCGGAACAAATCCTTTAAACAGTGGCACCCGTGTCTGGAGTTCGTTCAGCAGCTCTGCGTCCGTAAACCACACGAAGTTTTCGAAATCGGCCGGAACCAGTTTGCTCTTCTCCACGTCGGTGAGCTGCAGCTCGAGCTTGGTTTCCGACCCAGAGTACGAATAGGAATAAACCACGTCGCTGAACAGGCCGGTATCGCCCAGGCGTCGAGCCGCTTCTTTGAAGTCACCCTCACCCACGCTCTGACCCAGTTGCAGGCCGCTCGCGGGAAGGATTTCCTTTTCCGTGTACCGCTGCGAGCCGGTGACCTTGAGGGCGACCAGTTTGCCGGCGGCAGGCGAGGAGGATTTGCTGTTGGCGGGGAATTTTCGGGTGGACTGCTTTCCGCTGGGAGCCGCAGTTTGGGCCGGAGCCATCGACACCAGGAGCGCCAGAATAACGAAACCGATGTTCACTCTTATTTTCATCGGGAGCGTCGGGAAGCCGTGGCCGCCGCAAAGTTCCTTTGCTTTACCGCAATCTCCATGAACGCCTTCGCGGCCCGGCTCAGTGACTTGTCTTTCCGGAACACCAGTGCCAGGTCGCGCCGGATCTGGGCGTCCGCCAGCGCGATCGCTGCCAGCGCCTTCGCGCGGATGTCTTCTTCGATGTTGGAGCGTGCAATAAATCCCACGCCCACATCCGCCGCCACAAAACGCTTCAGCAACTCACTTGAATCCAGTTCCATCGCAAAATTTGGCTTCAGGTTGTGATCGTAGAACAGCGTGTCGAGCGCATCCCGAGTGTGCCCCAGCTTCGGAACCACGAGCGGGAAAGCCGCCACCTCGGCCACGGTAACGGTCTTCTTCGCCGCCAGCGGATGTGCCGGCGGAGTAATGACCACCAGTTCGTCGCGGTGAATCAACTCCGCCTGTAGACGATTGTCATTCACCGGCAGCGACACCACCCCGAAGTCCACCACGTTCTCCAGGATGGATTCGAGAATCTTGGCGTAGTCCGCACGCTTGATGCTGACCGACACGTTGGGGTAGTCGCGTTTGAATTGCGCGAACACTTCGGGCAGGATGTGCAGGCACGTGCCTTCGTTCGCACCCACCACGATCTCACCGCGCGGGACGCGCTCGGTCTCCGCGATTTCCGTGACGATGATCTTGCGCCGCTCCAGCGTCTCCTCGGCGTACTTGAAAAACAATTTTCCCGCCGCGGTGAGTGAGACTTTTCCTCCCGACCGGTCCAGCAGGCGCGCGCCCACTTCTTCTTCCAGCGCGCGAATCTGGGATGAGATGGCGGGTTGCGTGCGAAAGCGTTTCTCGGCGGCGCGCGAGAAGCTGGCGAGGCGCGCCACCTCCAGAAAGATTTCGAGCTGATCGAAGTCCATTTGCGGGTTGGCCCCTCACACTATAGCGGGGCCAGGGCGCGGACGGAAGGGGAGCCAAAAGCGTCTTCGAGTGAAGATTCGCGCTATGCTTGTAAGCTATTGACAGACAGTGGGTTGCGGCGGACACAGTGAGACGCGGCGTCATTGAGCTGACGGGACCATTCTTGAAATGGCGGAGGGTTTCGCATACTCCTCCCGGTGAAGAATTTGGGTGGTGCGTGCTTTGGGCGGACAGGAGTGTCCGCCCTACACTCACGAAGCCTAGACGTTGATGATAGCGACCAGTTCCTTTACGGCGGCTGCGCTCTTATCGAGAGCGGCTTTCTCTTCAGGCGTCAATTTGATCTCGATGATCTGCTCGATGCCTTTGGCGCCGAGTTTCACAGGAACGCCGACGTAAAGACCGTTGATCCCGTACTCTCCGTTGAGATAGGCGGCGCAGGGAAGAATTTTCTTCTTGTCTTTCAGGATGGCCTCGACCATCTCGGTAGCGGCCGCGGAGGGCGCGTAGTAAGCCGAACCGGTCTTCAAGTACTTGACAATCTCGGCGCCGCCGTCGCGTGTGCGTTGGACGAGCCGGTCGAGAGTGGCTTTGTCCATCAACTCGGTAATTGGAATTCCGGCGACCGTGGAGTAACGGGGAAGCGGGACCATGGTGTCACCGTGTCCGCCGAGCACGAAAGCATTGACATTCTCGACGCTAACGTTGAGTTCCTGGGCGATAAAGGTGCGGAAGCGGGAGGAGTCGAGCACACCGGCCATTCCGATGACGCGCTCACGGGAGAATCCGCTCAGCTTGTAGGCAGCCTGCGCCATGGCGTCGAGCGGGTTGGAGACGATAATCAGAATGCAGTGCGGCGAGTGCTGGACGACCTTGCCCACCACGTCGCTCATGATCTTGTAGTTGGTGTTGAGGAGGTCGTCGCGGCTCATACCGGGCTTGCGAGGAATGCCGGCGGTAATGACGACGATGTCGGAGTTGGCGGTGTCGGCGTAATCCTGGGTGCCGAGGACGTGGGAATCCCGTTTTTCGATTGGCATGGCCTCCAGCAAGTCAAGACCTTTGCCCTGCGGCACGCCTTCGATGATGTCGATGAGCACTACGTCGGCCAATTCTTTCGAAGCGATCCAATGAGCCGCGGTCGCACCTACGTTTCCAGAACCTACAATCGTTACTTTTCTGCGCATGAAGTTTCCTTTCGCCCCGCAACGGAGCGGGGCATAAATCGACAAGAACTGCGGATCGCCCGCCTTCGGCTTCGCGCAAGGTCGGGATGACAACTACAAAGACAAGCTCGATCTAACTGCGGTTAGCGGCCTGCGCCGACCGGCACATCCATGTTGTCGATCATGCAGGTGGCGAACTCGCTGGTCTTGACCTTGGTGGCGCCCTCCATCAGGCGCTCGAAATCGTACGTGACCTTTTTCTGGTCGATGGTGCGTTCCAGGCTCTGTTCGATGAGATCGGCGGCTTCCGTCCAGCCGAGGAAACGGAACATCATCACGCCGGAAAGCATGACCGAACCCGGATTGATGACGTCCTTGTCAGCATACTTGGGAGCCGTGCCGTGCGTGGCCTCGAAGATGGCGTAGCCGTCGCCCACGTTCGCGCCGGGGGCGATGCCCAGCCCGCCGACCTGAGCGGCGCAGGCATCGGAAATGTAGTCGCCGTTGAGATTCGGGGTCGCGAGAACGCTGTATTCATCGGCGCGCGTGACCACCTGCTGGAAGATGGAGTCGGCGATGCGATCGTTGATCATCAGCTTCTTCTTCCAGGCGCCGTGGCCGTGGGTGGAATAGATGGAGTCGAGCGTGCCTTTGACTTCCTTGTAAAGCGCCTGGCGGAAGTCGTCGGTGGCAAACTCCAGCCCGGGCTCGATCAGGCTGGCGTTCTGCTCGACGGTGAGGCCGGCGTTCTTGTCTTTGTTGTCGAGGATCCAGCTCTCGCGCTCAGTGACGACCTTGTCGCGGAACTCTTCGGTGGCAAGTTCGTAGCCCCACTTGCGGAACGCGCCTTCGGTGAACTTCTGGATGTTGCCTTTGTGGACCAGGGTGACGGTCCTGCATCCGTGATCGAGGGCATGCTGAATGGCCATACGAACCAGACGCTTGGTACCGCTCACGGACATGGGCTTAATGCCGATCCCGGAATCAAGGCGGATTTGCTTTTTGCCGCCTTTCAGCATGTCTTTGTTGAGGAATTCGATGAGCCGGGCGACTTCCGGCGTGCCCTGTTCCCATTCGATGCCGGCGTAGACGTCTTCCGTGTTCTCGCGGAAGATGACGATATTCATGCGTTCGGGATGCTTTACGGGCGAGGGGACGCCGCGGTAGTACTTTACTGGGCGGATACAGGAGTACAGATCAAGGAGCTGGCGCAGGGCGACGTTGAGGGAGCGGATGCCGCCGCCAACGGGCGTGGTGAGCGGTCCCTTGATGGCAACGCGGAATTCGCGGATGGCGTTGACGGTGTCGTCGGGAAGCCAGTTCTGGAATTTTGCTTTGGATTTCTCGCCGGCAAAGACTTCATACCAGGCGACGGCGCGTTTCCCGTCGTAGGCTTTGGCGACGGCGGCGTCGAAGACGCGGACCGAAGCTTTCCAGATGTCGCGTCCGGTGCCGTCTCCTTCGATGAAGGGGATGATCGGGCGATCGGGGACGCGGTACTTGCCATTGCTGTATTCGATCTTCTCCCCGCTGGGCGGGACGGGGACTCCGTTGAACGACGCCATGCACTAACCTCCGGAACCTGAAAAGGGAAACAATCATTATAAAGAATAAAGGTGAGGCCGGAGCACGACGTGGCGTCAAAATCACTTACGCAGGTGACGACGCTCACAGCATGGCGTGACAAAAGGCGGGCGGGCAGACAGCTGCCACGAATCGCTGTTCATGTGGACATCCGTTGCGTTCGCGGAGGCGGACGCGGATAGGAATGTCCGCGCCACATGTTCAGCGCTACTTCTTGCGTTCTTTCTCCGCCAGCCGCGCCCTCACCAGCTTTTTCACTAGAGTGGCCGGCAGAGGCTTGTCTACCGGGAAGCGGATGGTGCCTTTGGAGGTGTGGTAGGCCTTGAGTTCGTCCTTGAACGCTGCCATCACGGCGAGACTTCCAGGAAAGAAGCTGCAATGGTTTGAGAATGCGGCGAACCACACGAGCGCTCCTTTGTACTTGAACATGGGAATCCGATAGCTGATGCCCTCCGTGGCCTCCGGTGGCACAGCGGACCGAATGGCCGCGCGCACCTTGTTCAAGGTGCTGCGGGCGGGTTCCGGGACACTTGCGAGGTACTCCTTCACGCTCTTCGGAGCTACGTTGCCTTTCGAAGTCGAACCTTTATTACTAGAATTCGCTTTTTTTGTGCGCACGGATATGCTCACCCTGCATCGAGTGGAGTTTGCAGCAGCGACGCGGACAGGAATGTCCGCGCCACACAAGCTATGTTCGTTCTATGGCTACGGTTTGCACTACTACGTCTTTGTTGGGGCGGTCCTGACGGTTGCGGGGTACCTTCGAGACTTTTTCCACGATGTCGTGCCCTTCTACGACCTCGCCAAAGATAGTGTGCTTGCCCGTCAGCCATTCCGTGTTGGCGACGGTGATGAAGAACTGCGAGCCATTGGTGTTGGGGCCCGCGTTCGCCATGGCCAATTTACCGGGCTTGTCGAAGCGGTGGGGCGAGCCTTTAGTTTCGTCTTCGAATTGATAGCCGGGGCCGCCCATTCCGGTGCCTTGCGGGTCTCCGCCCTGAATCATGAAATCCGGGATCACGCGGTGGAAGATAGTGCCGTGATAAAGCGGGTCTTTCGTTTTCTTCCGGGTAGTGGGATGCGTCCACTCGCGTTTTCCCTCGGCGAGTTCGACGAAGTTGGCTACCGTTTTCGGCGCGTCCTCTTCAAAAAGACGGCAAACGATGTTGCCTTCGCTGGTTTGGAACACTGCATAGGTGCCGGGTGTGCGTGGCATAGACTCCCTTCGAATTCTGGATTTGATTTTCCGTAGAGACGAGGCTTGCCTCGTCTCAGCTGCGGCAAGCCGCGCGGCTACGTGGGTTTCTTCACGCCCGCCGATGGTTTGGGCGCCGCCTCCGCTGGCATGGCGCTGGATACCCCGCCGCCGTGGATTTCGATGTGCGTGATCTTGACAGGACGGACCGGGCGTTCGCCGTCCGTGGCCATGCGAGCGATTCTCTTAACCATTTCGACGGCGGCCCCATCGCACTGGCCGAAAATGGTATAGCCGCCGTTGAGGCTCGGGTAGGGAACTTCGGTGATAAAAAACTGCGAGCCGTTGGTATCGGGTCCGGCGTTGGCGTAGGCGAGCCGCCCGGGGCGATCGAACTTGACGGCGGGCGAAGTCTCATTCTTGAATTTGTACCCCGGATCGCCTGTCCCATCGCCTTTGGGGTCTCCACCCTGAATCATGAATTGGGGAATCACACGATGAAAGATGGTGCCATCGTAGAGTGGAACGCCGTGCTTCTTGGCGTGCGAGACCGGGCTGGTCCAGTCTTTGGTGCCGTTAGCGAGGCCAATGAAGTTCTCGACTCCGATCGGAGCGATTTTCGGGAACAGCGTGCAGTGCAGGTCGCCAGCGGTGGTGTGGATGATGGCGGTGGGCTCAGCGATCGAGGCGGAGGCCGCGGGGGTTCTGACGGGCGGTTTGGCGGCCGGGGTTGCGGTTGAGGCTTGGCCCAGGCTGTGCAGGGAAGTGGACAGTATTATGACTGCAGTGCAAATGAGTGTTCGCATGGATGCTCCTTTGGTGGTGATTGGCAGTTCTTGATTGTACGACAAGCCGCGAGGGCAAGGTGCCCTCGCCCTTCGACTTCGCTCAGGGCAGGCTAGCCGGCAAGCTGCCGGCGCTACTTCGCCTGCAATTCGCGGCTCACGCGCTCGGCTTCCCGGAAGACTCGAAGCAGGTTGCCGCCCAGGATTTTACGGATGTCGTCGGCGCTGTAGCGCCGGTCGAGCAGGGCCTGCGTGATCTTGGGCAAGTCGGCGGCCGAGTCGATGCCCTGGGGAGTTGCGCCGCTGACGCCGTCGAAGTCAGAGCCGAGGCCGACGTGATCGACGCCGGCTACTTTGGCGACGTGCTCGATGTGATCGATGAGTGAACTCAGCGGCGGGCGTGGGATCTTCGCCGCCCACTCACGCTCGATGCGGTCAGTGTCGAGATAGGTGCCCGTTTTCCCTGCGGCTTTGAGTTGCTCGCCGTAGGCCTTGACGGCGGCGTCACGATCCTTGGCCTGGGCTTCGGCGGCCTTGCGATAGTTCTCATCGATAAAGGCGTTGTAGAAGTTTACCTGGACGACGCCACCATTCTTGGCAACGGCGTGAAGCATGTCGTCGGTCATGTTGCGCGGATGGTTGGTAAGGGCACGAGCGGAAGAGTGCGAGGCGATAACGGGCGCTTTGGTGACGGCGATCGTATCGTAGAACGTCTTGTCGGCGACGTGGGAAATATCAACCAGCATGCCCAGACGGTTCATCTCGAGAACAATCTGCTTGCCGCCTTCGGTGAGGCCGTTGTGGTGCTCGATCTTGGGGTTGTTGATGTCGCCGGAGGAGTCGGCCCACTCGTTGGTGTTGGACCAGCTCAGGGTCATGTAGCGCACGCCCAGCCGGTAGAAATCGCGGAGGAGGCGGACATCGTTCTCGATGGAGTGTCCGCCTTCGATGCCCAGGAGCGCCGCGAGCTTATGCTCGCGGTGGGCGCGCTCCATGTCGGCGACGCTGAAAGCCATCATCATGCGGTCGGGATGCCGGGCTGCCTGCTCGTAGACGGAATCGATCAGGTCAAGCGTATGGTGGGCGAAGTGGCCTTGGTTCGTCTCAGGATCAACCCAAATGGAAAAGAACTCGGCGCCAAGATTTCCGGCCTTGGCCTTATCGAGGCTGATGTGACCGTGATCTTTCGGGTCGGTCGAACCGATATCGTAATTTTCGTCCAGAAAACGCTGCGGCGTGTCGGCGTGAGTGTCGACGATGAGGGCGGAGTTTTGGATCTCGCGGGCCCTCTCGCTGACAGCGGACTGGGCGTAGCCGGGAACGGCTAGGGCGAGTAAGAGTGCGACGGCAAGGATGCGCTGGTTCATGGTGAGCGTCTTCATAGTGAACAAGGATTCTATACGAGACTGGCGTTTCTCTCAGGACAAGGCGGCGAGCGCTAGCTGGAGGCAGCGATCGAGGGGTTGGTCGGTGTCGAGGACGGTTTTGGCGTAGCTGATGGGCTCGAAGCGGGCTTTCACTTCGAGGTAGAGGGCGAAGTTGCGGTTGTCTGCGGGGTGGGATGGGGCGGGTTCGAGGTCGAGACGGTGGTGGGCGGATTCGTTGGAGCAGGCGCATTCAAGAATCGCCCAGGGCTGGCTGAGTGCGCGGGCGAATTCGAGGACGCGGTCGATCTGGTAGCGACGGGAGAAGGACCGGCCGTCGAGGAAGACGTTGCGGGCGGGCGTTCTGTTGAGCTGGAAGCGGGCGGCTTGGAGCATGACTTCCATGACGAAGTCATCCTGAACGGTCGAGTAGTCGATATCTTCCGGGGAGAACAGGGCGGCGCGGATTTCGTCCTTGCTGAGCACGCAACCGTGCGTGCGGCGTGCCAATTCGCGGGCGAGCGTGGTTTTGCCGGTTCCTGGTAGCCCGGCCATGGGAACAATCATCGGGTGGAGACTGCAGCGGAGGCAGTACTCAGTTGGAGCCGCTCTGGGCGGTCACCGCGTCCTCCGCAGGATGATGCGGGAAGACAGTTTGGCTCTGGCGCCAGTCGCTGTACCGGTCGGAGACCATCACGTGGAAGCACCAGTGACGGCGTTCCTCCTCCGGCTCTACCAGTCCGAGCTCGTGGAGATAGAACAAGTAGCGTTCGACGAAGCGAATCTGCTCTTTCGACATGCCCCTGCGCTGCAGATCGACGGTGATGCCAGCCAGGTGCGACGATGCCGTTTCGCCTTCCGCCGGGGCGGCATTGCGATTGTGACGGCGAAGCTTCTTCTGGACCTTCACGGTGCGCACGGCCGAGTTGACTTGAATCTGCTCGTGGAACTGGCGGTAATAGACCTCGGAAAGATCCTGCACGAAGTCGCGGGTCCAGGGGCGGCAATAGCGGCGCGACGGATCGAGACTGTGTTGGATCCGCAGCGTTTCACTTTCCTCAATGGGAACCAGGGCGTGCGAGGCTTTCAGTTCTTCCAGTTGGTCGTCGTCCTGAATGCGGGGCAACTGGAGGCGGTCGACTTCTTCATTTTGGCGAAGCAGGGATTCGTGCGACGGGCGGAACATCGGATTCCAGCGCAAGCGGCGTCCATGGTGCGAGCTGCGCTTGAGTTTGCGTGGCGCGTTGGCACGGTGCAGGGCGAAGGCGCTTGCGTGCGCGCCGATCACGAAGATCAGCGAGAAGAGCAGCGCGCACAGTGTCCCGAACTTTCTGGGCCCTTGGGTCATTAGCAAAGTTCCCTCGTATCGGGAAAAAGCCCGATAGGCCAGGAGGAGTTGCTATTGTAAACGACAGATGAACGATTGTGTAAAGCAATCGGCGTAAACGCCATTACGGAAGAAAGTTACTGGTAATGGTTACTGGAGTAGGTTTCAGGTGTCAGGGCTCAGCTTCTGGGAAAGACCCCGAAACGACGTTGAAAGACGTCCAACACCCAAAGCCGAGCGCCAAGAGCCCAAAGCCGACGGCCTATTTTCGGAACAAATCGCCGACCGCCTGCTTCATCACCTGCCCGCCGACTTCGGAGATGGACTTGGTCAGCGGGATGTCCTTCGGGCAGATCTCCACGCAGTTCTGGGCGTAGCCGCATTCCTGGATGCCGCCGTCTCCCATCAGGGCCGACAGCCGTTCGCGCTTCAGGGCCTGGCCCGTGGGATGCGTGTTGAACAGGCGCACTTGCGAGATGGTGGCGGCGCCCACGAATCCGGTGTCTTCGTTGAATTGCGGGCAGGCTTCCATGCAGCAGCAGCAGGAGATGCAGCGCGAGAGCGGATAGGCCTCTTCCTGGGCCTCGGCAGTCAAGCGCGGGCCGGAGCCGAGGTCGTAGGTGCCGTCAACCGGGACCCAGGCTTTCACCTTCTTCAGGTTCTCGAAGATCACGCTGCGGTCCACCGACAGATCGCGCACAACGGGAAACTTCGAAAATGGCTCGAGCTTAATGGGCTGATCGAGTTGATCGAGCAGGGCAGAGCAGGCCATGCGCGCTCGGCCGTTGATCAGCATGGCGCAGGAGCCGCAGACCTCTTCCAGGCAATTCGAATCGTAGGTGATGGGCGTGGTCTTCTTGCCGTCGCGCGTGACGGGGTTGGCCGCGATCTCCATCAGCGCCGAAGTGACGTTCATGTTCGGCTTGTAGGGGATCTCGAATTCTTCCCACGTCGGCTTGGCGTCGGGGGTGAGTTGGCGTTTGATTTTGATGATGACGGTCTTGTTGTTAGCCATTAGCTTCTAGCCTTTAGCTCCTAGCTCAAACTTTGTCATTCAGCTCAAATTTGTCATTCTGAGCGAAGCGAAGAACCTATGCACTCTGCTGATACCGACAAAATGCATGGGTCCTTCGCTTCGCTCAGGATGACAGCCTATTTTTCGCTCCGCGCTCTCAATACTTCCTCGGCCGCGGCGGAATCAGCCCCGCATCCACCGGCTCAAACTCAAACTTCGGCTCGTCGGCATCGGGCGCGAACGTTGCCTTCGTTGTTTTCATCCAGTTCTTGTCGTCGCGCTCGGGGAAGTCCGGCTTGTAATGCGAGCCGCGCGACTCGTCGCGCATGGCCGCACCCTGCGCGATCACTCGCGACAGCTGCAACATGTTGTAGAGCTGGCGCGCGAACGCCACGGTCGTATTCGCCCACTGCGAGCGGTCGCTCAGGTTGATCTTCTGGAAGCGTTGCAGTAGTTCCAGCACTTTGGCGTCCGCTGCCTGACACTTCTTGTTGTAGCGGATGACCGTGCAGTTCGCGGTCATGACTTCGCCCAGTTCGCGCCAGAGCAGGAAAGGATTCTCGTTGCCGTCGGCGCTCATCAGACCGGCATTGATTTCTTGCTGACGCTTGCGCTCGGCGTCGAAGTGGCCGTTGCCGGGCGCGGCTTGGAGGTTTTTCGCGTACTGCACGGCATTGGGCCCAGAGACGAACCCGCCAAAAATGCACGAGACCAGCGAATTGGCACCCAACCGGTTGGCACCGTGGTACTGGTATTCGCATTCGCCAGCAGCAAAAACGCCCGGGATGTTCGTCGACTGCTTGTAGTCCACCCAGAGTCCGCCCATGGTGTAGTGCATGCCCGGGAAAATCTTCATGGGCACGTCGCGCGGGTCGTCGCCCACAAACTTTTCGTAAATCTCCAGGATGCCTTCAAGCTTGCGGTCGAGAGTCTTGCGGTCGATGTGGGTGAGGTCGAGGTACACCATCGGTTTGCCGTCGATGCCGAGGTTATGCTCGAACACCACTTTGAAAATGGCGCGCGTAGCGACGTCGCGCGGCACCAGGTTGCCGTATTTCGGATACCACTCTTCGAGGAAGTACCAGCGCTCATTCTGCGGGATGGACTTGGGATCGCGTTTGTCGCCCGGAGTTTTGGGAACCCAGACGCGTCCGCCTTCGCCGCGCGCCGATTCCGACATCAGGCGCAGCTTATCTTCGCCGGGGATGCAGGTAGGATGCACTTGGATGAACTCGCCGTTCGCGTAGTAGCAGCCCTGCTGGTAGAGCGCGGACTGCGCCGATCCCGTGCACACGACCGAGTTTGTGGACTTGCCAAAGATGGCGCCACAGCCGCCGGTGGCAATGATGACGGCATCGGCGGGGAAAGTTCGGATCTCCATGGTGCGCAGGTCCATGGCACAGATGCCGCGGGCGACGCGCGTTCCGTCGAGTACAGCGGAGAGAAACTCCCAGTGCTCGAATTTCTTGACCTTACCCTCGGCCTCAAAGCGGCGCACCTGCTCATCGAGCGCGTAGAGCAGTTGCTGGCCGGTAGTGGCGCCGGCGAAGGCGGTGCGGTTGTAGAGCGTTCCTCCAAAACGGCGGAAGTCCAGCAGTCCCTCGGGAGTGCGGTTGAACGGAACGCCCATGCGGTCGAGCAGATCGATGATGCCGGGGGCAGCGTCGCACATGGCTTTGACGGGCGGCTGGTTGGCGAGGAAGTCGCCGCCGTAGATGGTGTCGTCGAAGTGCTGCCAGGTGGAGTCGCCCTCGCCCTTCAAATTCTTGGCCGCGTTGATGCCGCCCTGTGCACAAACTGAGTGCGAGCGCTTGACCGGGACGATCGAGAACAGGTCAACCTCGCCGCCCATTTCCGCGATTTTGATGACGGCGGCGAGGCCGGCGAGGCCGCCACCTACGACGATGATTTTCGGAGCTGCCATCTTGTATGAGTCCGATCTGCCGGGCTGCGCCCGGTCGTTACTTCATTACGATATTTTCCGACGAGTCCGGAGGGTGATACGGAACCTTCAGGAATCCATACATGCTGGCTGCGCCGATGGACACCAGGCCAAGCGCCAACAACAGGCAAACATAGCCAAAGCGGCGGCGCGCCTTCTCGCCGGTGGTAATGCCCCACTTGGCGGCGAACAGCCACAGCCCGTAGCAGAAGTGCCAGGAAGCGGCGATGATGCCGACCGCGTAGAAAGCGATCATCCACGGGTTCTGGAATTCTCCCTGCACCTTGACGAACGCGAGATCCGGACGCGTAGGCAGGTGCCAGCCAGTGAAGCGCAGGTAATAAGTATGCTGCGCAATGTAGACAAGGGCGATGATGCCGGTCCAACGCTGGGCCGTGTAGAGCCAGTTGCCCGTCCAGGGATAGTCGCCGACGTTGCTATCGCCGCGCCACCAAATGACGATCCCGTAGGTAGCGTGATAGAGAATCGGAATCCAGATGCCGAACAACTCGAGTCCGACTACGAACGGCAGGCTGTTCAGAAACGCGACTTGCTTGCCATAGGCCTCCGCGCCCTTGAAGGCCTCCATGTTCGAGATGAAGTGTTCGAGAAGAAAGAGTCCGATGGGAACGATGCCAGTGAGGGAATGCAAACGGCGCAGCAGGAACGAGTAACCTTCACCGGCGCGCAGGGGAGCGACGCCGGGCTTGATCTTTGGAACTGGAGCGACAGAACTGGCTGATGACGCCACGATGACAGCTCCTTGCGTGGTCGGATGTGAAAACTTTCCATTATCAGTGTGCACGGCGGCATGCGTCAAGCGAAGTAGCGCCGGCAAGCGTGTAGCGCGGACACTCCCGTCCGCGCCCGCATGCAGTGCGAGTGTGCCGACACGCGGACAAGAGTGTCCGCGCCACACGGCACCGTCGCGGGTGGGGGCGGAGAAACGCCTCTACCGACCACCGGGGCCCGGCGCTACGCCTGTTGCTGGTACCACGACAGGAACATTCGAAACGCGGCACCGCGATGGCTGTACTGCGCCTTCTCCTCTGCGCTCAGTTCGGCGAAAGTCTTGCCGATCTGCGGGAAGTAGAACAATGGGTCGTATCCGAAGCCATGCTGGCCTCGCGGGGCTTCCAGAATAACGCCTTCGGCAGTGCCGCGGAAGGTTTGGAGTGTCCGGCCGTCTTTAGCGACGGCGATTACGCAGACAAACCGAGCGGCACGGTCTTCGTGCGGAACATTTCCTAACTCGCGCAGGACACGCGCGTTGTTGGCTTCGTCATCCGTGTTGCTCTCCGCCGCGTGCGGCTCCTCAGCAGCATAGCGCGCGGAATGAATGCCGGGCGCTCCACCGAGCGCGTCGATCTCCAGGCCCGAGTCGTCGGCAAGAACGAGTTCTCCTGGCGCTGCCAAACTGTAGGCTTCGGCTTTCTTGCGCGCGTTGGCCTCGAAGGTGGTGCCGTCTTCGACGACTGGGGGCAGGGAAGAGAAGCCAGGAATGCCGGCGATGGTGATGGCGTAAGCCGCAGCCGCTCCCGCGAAATCGCGGAGTTTACCGGGATTGGACGTCGCGATTAGAACCGTACGTGCGGTCATGCGGTTGCGCTCGTGATGTTCTGAGCACGAGTTTTGATCCAGGCTGCGAGCAGCAGAATCAAACTGATTACTGAGACGATGTCCCCGATAGTGCGATCGAGAGTGCGACCGAAGTGAATGCGCACGTCGCTTTGTCCCGCGGTGACGGGGATGAGCATCTGGCCGGTCACGTCCATGGTTCCAGCTTGCACTGGTCGACCATTCACCGCGACCTCCCACGCCGGATAGTTAAAAAGCCGCAGAGTCAGATTTTCCGGCTGCGAAACGTGGACGATGAAGTGCTTTTCGATGGGCCCCCAGTTGATTATTTGTGCGGGAACTGCTGTTCCGGAGGGGGCGGTGACCCGCGGCAGATTCTGGTTCACCTCGTACGGGTCGGCGCCGGCGGGAACATATTCGTCAATGCCCTCGTTGCCAGTGCCGCTGGACATCGCCTCGCTCATTTCCAGAATGTCGCTGGCATTATCCCACCAGGGTGCCTGGAGGCGATGGCCAACCATGAAGAGCACGGCGAGCAAGGCAGCCGCGGCCAGCGCACGGGTGAGCCAACGCCGGGTCGACATCGCCAGCAACAAGGCCAGCGCAGCATTCAGACAAAGCAGCCAGCGAAAGGGAAGCTGGACAAAACGGAACTTGGGTAGATACTGCCAAACCGGATTGCTGATCGAGAACATCACCAGGGTCGTGACGCCTCCCCAGGCAGAAAGCAGCAACCAGAACGGCTCCTTCTTCAATCGTGCAGCGTGCGAGCGCCATATTGCCAACACCATGATTCCGATTTCAGCCAGAGCCACATACGACACCAGCAAGTTAAAGCGATTGTGATCCACGTCCGCAATCGTGGTGAAAAGAAAGTTGTCCTGTGGCCGGACCCCGAGTGCGAGCACCTCGCCGATGTTGATCCATTTCTCTTCGAGAATTGCGGGCAACAGGTAGAACGATGCCAGCCCAATCCCAAGTGCAATGGCCAGACCCGTCCGCGTGAGCATCCGCCACGATCGTTCGCGCACGGCGAGCAGGACGGCCAGACCCGCCGCAGAGTAGTGAATCATCACGGCCGCGGGAGCGTTGGTGAGCCAAGCCGCGGCAAGAATCAGGCCCAACCCAAGCACAGGGCGGGAGCCAGGCTCACGCAGCCGCAGAAGGGCGGCCACCAGCAGTGGCAACAGGGCAGCGGCCGACAGCTCCGCATAAGCACTGCGCCAGTAGACGATCACCAGGTGATAGGGATTCACCGCATAAAAGGCCGCGGCAAACAGCGCGTCCCTCGCGGGCAGCCACTCGCGGGCCAGGCGATACATGGATGCTCCCGCAAGCATGAGCGCAATCCAGCAATATGCACCGGGCACCAGCTTCCAGGGAAGAATCGCCCCGAGCGCCGCTCCCAGCGTCCAGGAGGCTGGTGGATAGAACAGGAAACGCGCCTCGCCATATCCCCAATGCGCTAGCGCCGCCCATCGCGGATACACAATACCTAGCTTCCACTGGCCGAGGACTTCCATCCAGGAGAACATGTGGAACTCGAAATCATGGCCGGAAGGAATTCCTTGCCAGAAAAACGGGGTGAGGGCGAGAAAGCAGACTCCAGCCAGCACGAGGGCATGCGAAATGGAAATCCTGATCGATGAAGGTGGCATGAACCGGGTGTGCGCGGCTCCCAAGAAACAGACGGCGATCGCCCGCCGGACGCGTCAGCAATTCTAATGGCAGCCGGGAATTCGCGGGAAATTAACCGTAGCGCAATCAAACAGGGTAGGGATTTGAGTTAGGGTCTGGTCATCGAGGTGGAACAGACCGCCGGGGATTGGACCGCATCAGTGACGGAATGAGGTCCGGTTCCCGGTTTTTGTTTGCGAAGCCATAATTCACCACAGAATCACAGAGGGAAAGCAGAGCCTAGCTCTTGTTGGCTGCGTCCAGTGACGACGCCCATCCTCGAACCAGTGAGACAGAAGAAGGTCTTTCTCTGTGACTCTGTGTCTCTGGGGTGAGATTTGCGGCGTGCTTGCGACACTGAACCGCCGGGGGACTACTGCGCTACTTCGGCGGAACCGCGCTGGCGGTGAAGCTGCGCGAGAAAATCCAGCTCGTCGAGCGCATCGCCGCTGCGCAGAAGTTCAAGAAGGGGGTCGTCGAGGTCAGTGCCAGCGCTCAATACAGGGTTGAGCTCTTCGGCGCTCGCACGAAGTGCACGAGGCGAGCTTTCCAATTCGGGCGTCGCTCCGGGACGGCTGGTCAGAAACTCGATGAAGTCGCCCACACTCTTGCGTTGCTCTGCGGTCCGTGCGGGAAATTCAATTCCCATGCCGCGACCGGGATGCATGACCCGAACTAACCCCTCCGTGTGGATCTCCATCCCAGCCGCTCGCAGGCACAGATCCACGGCCGAGGACTGCGGGAAGGGAGACTGGGTTTCGACATAGCATCCCCCCAGGCTGAGGTCGGTCAGTTTGCATGAGCAAACCGAATCCGGTTCCTCCGGCAGAGCCTCGTGAGAATGGCTGGTGAGCCACTCGCGAAGTTGCTCGCGTACCTTGGGATCCATATCCAGAAAGCGCAGTCCGGTTTGTCCGTTGGGGCTTCCCCATGCGACCTCGGCGTCGCCTTCGAGAATGATGCCGCTCTCGGGAAGCTCAAACGTAAAGCGAACCAGCGCCGCGGAGGGCAGAGGTTTGGCCGCCAGAACATCCATGCCACCGTTGCTGAGGTCGAGAAGAATCCCCTCCAGGACAGTGCTGTCGTCCATCCGGATCGAAATGGCAGCTTGGACGGCCACGCGGAACGATTGCCGCCGCTCCCGTTTCAGCAAGGCGGTGGAGGCGCGCAAAGTGCTCTCCGCTTGTTCCGGGCTGATCGGTTTGGTGAGAATGAAGTGGGCGCCCGAGCCGAGAATGCTCCGAATCTGCGAAGCATCGTGCACCAAGGCGACGGTGACGGGAGCAGTGCGATCGGGACCGGGCTGGCGGCAAGCTTCGAGGAGGGCAGCAGCAGTTTCCGGATCGTCGAAGTCCACGATGACCTGGTCGAAGCGCTCTTCCGCCAACCGGGCCTGCGCGACGTCAGCCGCGCTGGACCGATCGACGGCGACGCCGAATTGCGCCAACGCCTGGATCAGTGTCTCCGCGGCCTGATCATCCTTGGAAACCAGCAGTGCCTGCAAAATCATTCGAACCGAGCCTCCCGCCCTATTTCCGCGCTCTACGGCCAGCGCGGAGTTGTGCGCGCCGGCTTGGGTGCGGCAGCCGAGGGCTGGGCGCTGGCCTTGGCGGCCATCGCATTCGAGTTTTCTTCCTCGACTTCCGACAAGACGACAGCATCGTCTTCGGCTTCGACTTCGGCCAGCAGCGGCGCAACTTCCCGCAGTTTCTCAGCCGCTTGCTGCAACATTTCGATCTGCTTGCCCAACTGTGCGTACTGCGCCTGCTTGCGGCGCAACACCTCATGGATATCCTTCATACAACCCCCTGCGCCTGAATGTAGGTTTGGGCGGCAGTAACGTCAACGGTAATCCCCCTCTGCGCCATTACGCCGGTAACGCGTTGCGACTCTCCGAGTAAGGGCGACGAGAACTCCACACCAACGCACTCGCCGAGGAAGGCGCCCATCAAATGACAGTTCGATGCAGGATCGTAACGCGTGGGGGTGGGTCGGCCCGGTCTGAAGGAGACGTAGGGTGGGTGCCGAAGAGATCAAAAGCCCCGCCTTTCGGCGGGGCCATGAGTTGAGTGTCGTTGTACCGGAAGCGGCCAGACTTCGATTACGCCGTTAGGAACTTACGACGGAACACGCCTGCGATTCCGACTAGGCCTGTCCCAAGTAATCCGAGTGTTCCCGGTTCAGGCACCACCAGGTTCGTGTTGCCCACACGAATGTGGCCCACGCCCATCGCAAGCTGCCCAGCCACTGTGAAGATGTTCTGGGTGGTGGTTCCGCTTGTCCACCGACCGTTGTACAGCATACCTTCGATCGTGCCGCTGATCGTGTAGGTAAGATTCTTGGCCCCCGGAGGGCTCGTCAGCGTCCAGGTGATCGGGCCTACGAAACTGCCCGAGAAGATTACCCCATGGTGGATAGCGGGATTGCAGCAGCCGGTTACGACGAAGCTGGAACCGACGCTGGAGAAGGTGGCGCTATCGCCAGGAATACCACTCCCGTTACAACCCGAAAGGCAAACGCCGGTCGAGAAACTGACCGAACCGAGCGAATGTCCCGGAGCTGCTGTAATACCGTTAAAGGACCTCAGCTGGGATCCATGGGAACTGATCCCTGCCGCAGAAATCGTAATGGAGCCAAATTTGTTGGTAAGATCAATCCCGTTTCCCCAAGCGGCAATCGGCAGAGCCAACGCCAACAGTGCTAGAACGAACACTCGCTTCATTGTTTTATTCCCTCCCAGAACTCTGTTCTTAAACGTTTGCTGTCTTTTCCCCACAACCAAGGGCCGTCCAAGGTATAGGTTGCCTTTGTCGTTTAGTGCACTTCCCATTCCAGAGCTACTGATTCCAGAATACCCATCATTATCAATCACTTACTGTCCTGCTCAGAATTGGGCTGGGCTGCCGCAGCTGCAATCTTATGCACACTAGCAACAAATCCGCATTCCGCTAGCCCAACTCAGCTGAACCCCGTAAACGGAGTCTTTCCCAGAACGAATAAGTCAGCTGAAATGGCTCGGAAAGGTAGGGGGGAACGCACCCTGCATCCTCAAGGTGCCCGCTTCCAGAACCTGGGACGAATGGGTTAGTACCCAATCGTTGGTGACTGATGTTACCAAAACTTCCCGTTTTGGCAAGTGGCTCTTTCGTGCCATGCCTGACCCTCGAAAGTGGGATTCCCCAACCCGCCTCGTTTTCGTATCTTGGCATTGAGCAGTTCTGGGGGAGGGCTGTTCGGGCGTCCCGTGATTCTAACGAATCCGGGGCGCTTCTTATTTGGAGCCCACCTTAGGGGGCACTCCTACTTCGCCAGGATCGTGACATCCTCAGCTTTTCCGGAAGACAGGCTACGGTAGGCACTGTCGAGGATCAACTGATTCTGCCAGCCCTCTTCTCCCGGGACCGGAAACGGAGGCGATCCTTCGATCGCGCTGGCGAAGGCATCTACCTGGCGCGCGTAGGCCAAGTGATTCGAAGCGGCTTCGGTGGCCACCAACTTCCCCTCGCGCCACAATTCCAGGGAAACGGGCCGGTCCACCGTAAGGCCATCCTCGGCGCGCAATGTTCCTCCATCTCCAACAAACTCCAGCGGAGTCCGGTATTGCGCACGGGTTGAGACCAGCACGGTGGCGAGTGTCCCGCGCTGGAACTCCAAGGTAAGGATTGCCGCCGCTTCAACTCGGCCGGAGCCTTGGTCCCGGTGCCCTTGAGCGGAGACGCGCCGGGGTTCGTCCTGCAAGATGTAGCGTAAGGCGTCGATGCAATGTACACCCACATCGGCGATCGGGCCGCCCGCAGCAATGGAGGGGTCGTAAAGCCACGTCCGCGCGTGGCCAGTTCCAGGATAAGAGAACTCCGCCCGCGCGAAAACAGGATGTCCAATGTCTCCGGCGGCGATCCGTTCTCTGAGTCGTGCGGTGCTCTCCTCAAAGCGAAAAATCTGGGCCACTCCCAGCAGAACCCCGGCCTCGCGCGCTGCCTCCACCATCTGGCGACATTCCCCAGCATTCATAGCCATGGGCTTTTCGCATAGCACCGGCTTGCCCGCACGAACGGCGGCCAGGACGTCGGAGCAGTGGCACGCATCCGGGGTAGTCACCAGCACCGCGTCCACTTCAGGACAGCGGCAGAGTTCCTCCGTGGAACCGAAGGTGTTGGGAATGGAGTACTGCTGGGCAGCCTCGCGGGCCTTTTTCGGATCGCGCCGCGAGAGCGCCACCACCTGACACTTCTGGGCGAGTTTGAACCCCGGCATCAGGCGCCGAACCGCGTGCAATCCAAAACCTGCAATACCAAAACGAATCATGGTGTTAGCTCTGTGCTTTCAACTATTACGTGTAGGGGTAGAAAATGAAGAACAACAGCGACAACACGGTCAAGGCCCAAAGCGCGGGCCGGATTTCGCGGGCCCGCCCCGCGACAATCTTGCAGAAAGGATAAAGGACAAAACCCGCCGTCATCCCGATGCCGACGTTATAGGTAAAGGTCATCAGGACAATCACCCCGAACGCCGGCACCAACTCCGTGAGGTCGTCGAAGTGAATGCGAGTAATGGGCGCGAGCATCAGCAACCCAACGAAGATCAGCGCCGGTCCATAGGCCTGCGGCGGAATCGCGGAGATGAACGGCGCAAAAAATAGGGCTCCGACAAAGCACAAAGCGGTGGTCACCGCGGTCAGCCCGGTTCTGCCGCCTGCTTCGACGCCGGTTGCCGATTCAATGTAGGCTCCCGAGGTGGTGGTGCCAACCAGGGCGGCGAAGGTAGTGGCGAGGGCGTCGGCCATCATCGGGCGTTCGATCTGGGGCAGATTGCCGTCCTTATCGAGAAACCCGGCGCGCGCGGAAACGCCGATCAGCGTGCCCATGGTGTCGACAAAAGCGATCACGAAGATGGTCAGGACTACTGGAAAAAATCCCCACGTGAACAGGCTATGCAAATCGAACTTGAGAAACACGGGTTGCAGACTGGGAGGGCGGCCGACCCATGCGGAGGGCGCCGGAGCCACGCGCGTTAGAAAGGCCAGAATGGCAGTGCCCAGCACGCCCGTGAGAATCGCGGCCGGGAACCGGCGAATGGTGAGCACGGTCATCAGCAAAAATCCGAAGATCGAAAGCAGCACAGAAGCCGACGTGAGGTGACCGGGCCGGACGGGCGCTCCCGGGACACCCAAGGCAACAATGCCGGTCTGGTTGAGGCCAACAAACGCCAGAAAAAGGCCGATGCCGGCGGCATAGCTGTAGCGCAGCGTGGGAGGAATGGCGTCGACCATCCACTGCCGCAGTCGAAAAATAGTGAGCAGGATGAATAGGATTCCAGCCAGTAGAACCGCTCCGAGCGCACTCTGCCACGAGTAGCCGAGCACCCGCACCACCGTGAAGGCGATGAACGCGTTCTCGCCCATGTATGGGCCAATCGCGAACGGACGCTTGGCATATAGGCCCATCAGAAGCGTGCCGAAGATGGCAGTCAGAATCGTGGCTGTGACAGACGCGTCGGTTGGCATCCCCGCGGTTGCCAGGATGGCCGGGTTGACCGCCACAATGTAGGCCATCGTGAAGAATGTCGTCAGTCCGGCCAGCACTTCCTGACGGACCGTGGTCTGGTGCTGGGAGAGTCCAAAGAACCGATCGAGCCAGTGGGTCAAGTTGTCCTCGGGTGGGAACTCAGGATTGTACATTCGCTGCCCGCGAAGCACGAACCGAGCCGAAGGCTTTCGTAGCGCCGGCAACTTGCCGGCTGTCGCGAGGGCAACCTGCCCTCGCAGATCGGCGCAAGGATGTCTCGCGGCACCTAGCAATCGAAAGCTAGCTCTTGCGGAGCTCCGCAAGCATCCGGGGATCGATATTCCCGCCACTGATGACCGCGACATGGATCTTCGCGGGTGGCAGTTCGCTGGCGTGAAACAGAAACGCAGCTGTAGCGACGGCGCCGCTCGGCTCCGCGACCGTCTTGGAGTTCCCGCTGAGGGCGTGCATCGCCTGCCGAATTTCGTCTTCCCTGACGGTCACGATGTCATCCACGTAGGCGCGGATGTGCTCGAAGTTGATCTCCCCGATGCTCTGCGTACGCAAGCCATCGGCGAGCGTTTGCGTGACCTGCTCGGCGGGGGCTGAAACGATGTGTCCGGCGCGCAAGCTGGCTTGGGCATCGGCGGCCAGCTCGGGTTCCACACCAATCACTTTCACTTTGGGATTGGTGAGCTTGATGGCCGCCGAAATCCCGCTGATCAGTCCGCCGCCGCCGACTGGGGCAAGCACAGTCTCTACTGCAGGCAGGTCCTCAAGGATTTCCAATCCCACCGTCCCTTGCCCGGCGACGATCTTCTCGTCGTTGTAGGGAGGCACGATCACATAGCCATGTTCAGCCGCAAGTTCCTCGGCGCGCAGACGACGTTCTTCGCTGCTGGGACCGACGATGATGACCTCAGCACCAAGTGCCGCTGTGGCCTCCAGTTTGTTCCTGGGAGCATTGCCCGGCATGACGATGATCGCCTTCATCCCCAGCGTACGCGCCGCGTAGGCCACGCCTTGCCCGTGATTCCCGCTGGAGTAGGAGATAACGCCGCGCCGTCGCTCCTGGTCAGTCAGTGAAGCAACCTTGTTGTAAGCCCCGCGCAGCTTGAACGCCCCGATAGGCTGCAGGTTCTCGAGCTTCAGGTAGAGCTTGCGGGTATCGGCGGAGCCAGTCCATTCGAGCAAAGGCGTGCGGACGGCGATGCCGCGGAGGAGGGCTTGGGCCGCGCGAATGTCATCGAGAGAGACCATCATTTCCATTTCTCTGGTTCAGCTTCAGGATAAAACAGAAAAGACAAAGAGAACCACGAAGGACACCAAGTATCACGAAGGCTTGGAGTCTTCCAGGTATCCTTCGTGTGACTTCGTGTCCTTTGTGCTTGAGGTTTAGTCGGCGTAGACGAGGCGGTTCATCTGGTGCAGCATCTGGATGTCCCTCGGCGCCTCGGCGGTACAAGCGTCTCTCAGATCTCCAATATCACCGGCATAATCAGCGGACGCCGCTGCGTCTGCTTGGAGATGTAGCGCTTCAAATCGGCGCGAATCTTCTCTTTGATCACGCCGTAGTCCGCCTTCTCTTCGTCGCTCGAAAGCTCCAGCGTCTCCATGACAATCTCCCGCGCCCGCTCGATCACACCGTTTTCCCCCGGCGCGAAGCCGCGCGTCACAATCTCGGGCGAGGTCTCCACGCGCCCGGTAATCTTGTTGATCGCAATGATCGGAAGGACGAAACCGTCTTCGCTTAGGTGACGTCGGTCTTTGATCACTAGATCTTCGACCACGTCGGTGCGCGAGCCCGAGTCAATACACACGCGTCCTACGTTGATCCGGCCCGCCTTGCGCGCCCCCAGTTCGTCAATCTCCAGCACGTCTCCGCTTTCAATCAGCATGACGTTGCCGACCGAACTGCGCATGGTTCCAGCGAGTTCAGCATGCAGCTTCAGTTGCCGGTACTCGCCGTGGATCGGAATGAAATACTTTGGCCGCACCAGGTTGATGATCAGCTTGAGTTCTTCCTGGCTGGCGTGTCCCGAGACGTGCACCGGAGGATACGAGCCGTCGTCGTAGATGACGTGCGCCTCGCGCCGGAACAGGTGGTCCACCATCCGGAAGATGGCTTTTTCGTTGCCGGGAATGATGCGCGACGACAGCACCACCGTGTCGCCCTTTTCGATCTTGGCGTGTTTGTGGTTGTCGACGGCAGCGCGCGACAGGGCCGACATCGGCTCACCCTGTGTGCCGCTGATCAGCACGCAGACTTTCTCGGGCGCGAAGTTCTTCATCTCGCCGGGATTGATCAGCAGACCTTCCGGAAGCTGGATGTACCCGAGGTCTTCCGCGATCTCGGCAGAACTGTTCATCGAGCGCCCGATGAAGCAGATCTTGCGCCCATGTTCCCAGGCCAGATCAACCGTCAACTTGATGCGGTGAATCGACGACGAAAAGCATGAAATGAACAAACGGCGCTGCGTGCGCGCAAACACTTCATCAAACTTCCGGCGCACGGCGCGCTCGCTCGGCGTGTAGCCCTTGCGCTCGACGTTGGTCGAATCCTGCAGCAGCGCCAGCACCCCTTCCTTGCCATACTCGGCGAACGAATGCAGATCGAAGAGCCGGTTGTCGGTCGGCGTCGGATCGACTTTAAAGTCGCCCGTGTGCAGCACGACGCCGAGCGGCGTGTGAATCGCCAGCGCCACGCAATCCACCAGGCTATGCGTGACCTGAATCGGATGCACCGTGAAGGGCCCGATCTTGAAACGCTCGCCCGGTCGAATCTCGCGCAGGTCGGCGTCGTCCAGCAGTTGGTGTTCGTCGAGCTTGTCTTCGACGTAGGCCAGCGTGAACTCCGTGCCCCAGATCGGCACGTTCAGTTCGCTCAGAATCCATGGCAGAGCGCCAATGTGGTCCTCGTGTCCATGCGTGAGGACGATGGCGCGCACATGCTTGCGGTTCTCGAGAAGGTAAGAAATGTCGGGGACAACAATGTCCACGCCCAGCAGTTCGGCTTCCGGGAACATGAGGCCGGCATCGACGACGATGATGTCGTCGCCCCAGCGGAGGGCCATACAGTTCATGCCAAACTCGCCCAACCCGCCCAGCGGTACGATATGCAGTTTGCCTGATGGCATTCGAAACCTTGATGCTAGCACAGTGAGTCGCGAGTCGTGAGTGGCGGCGCCTCTCCTGATAGACTGCGATCAGAATGCCGGACGGCGAAAACAAATCGTGGCTGCGGCGGCGCGTCGAAGGCGCGGTCCGCGGCGGCCTGACCCGCGCCTACCAGACCGTGCGGGTCGATCCCGGACGCTTCCTGATCCAGTTGCGCATCGCCCACCGGCTGCCGATCGCCAGCTTTCGCGGTGTGTACACCGTCCCGGTCGAGCAACTGGACGGCGTGGCGACATCGGTGATTCGTGCGGGCATGAAACTGGCTGCGGCCGAAGGGGCGGGCTTCGGGCTGGGTGGCGTTCTCACTATCGTGCCCGACCTCGGCATTCTCTCGGCCATCACCATGCGCACGATCCAGAAGCTCAGCCTGATTTACGGGTTCGAGATGAACACCGACGAAGAGATCGCCGAACTCTGGATCGCTGCCGCCAGCGCTGCGGGCGTGGACATCAGCCGCGAGCTGCTCGAAAAAGAAGTGGTCAACCGCTTCGTGCCCAAGGTGATTCAGCGCATCGCCGCCCGCGCCAGCGCCGAGGTCGTAGAGAAGTGGGCCGGACGCCTGATCCCACTGACCAGCTCCGTCATCGGATGCGCGCTGAATTACTACTTCGTGCGGGCCTGGGGACAGCGGGCGCTGGAACACTTCCGCAGGAAGCACCTGGAAGCACGGCAGAGGTTTGCCGAGGAACAAGCCAAGCTGCCGGGCGCGTCCGAGACGCGGATGCTCTCCTGACTAGCGACTTTAGACATGAGCTTCTCCGTCGTGCGTCGCAACAATTTACACGGAGACTGGTGTTAAGCAAGGAAAATCGTATTCCGGGAGCGCTCCCCGCTCGAGATCCGGTGTTTGTTCAGATCCGGTAGGACGGTGGCCGAATGCCTTTGTCCCGCAGATAGATTTCAGCCTGGCCGCGATGATGCGCCACGTGAATGTACATGGCGAGCAGGATCTCGCGCCCGAGAAGCCGTCCGTCGGGAGAGTTGTGCGGCTGGTTGAGCTGCTCGTCCGTAAGGTTTGGAATCACGGCCGAGCAATAGGCGAAGGAATCACTCAGGAACTTGACGACCGCGTCCTTGTCGGTGGGTGCAGGCAAGGCAGGCGGGTCGGAATCCTTCAGACCAGCGCAGAATTGGTAGTTGGTGGTCGCGATGTGCGAGATCAATTGGCCAAAGTTCATGGATTCGGGGTGAGGACGGAAAGCATACTGCTCAGCAGGCATGGTCTGCGCGACCGCGATCGACAGTTCACTGAGAGCGCCAAAGTGCTTGGCACATTCCGCGCTCGCGGGGGCCGCGGCGGGATTCGCAGTCAAGAGCGACAGCGGAAGCAGAGTAGCGAGAGCAACAACCGCACGACGTAGCATAAAGAGCTCCTTGGAGGATGGTTTTCACGGCGGCGCCTACGACCAGAGACTTTCTTGCTGGACGTTGGACGATTCCGAGGCCAGCTCGTTAGCGGTCGTGTTGGGTGCGGCTGCCCCATCCTTTTCGCGTACTTTGCGAAAAGGGTGGGTGACGGCGCGTTGGACAATTCCTAGGTCCGCTTGTTAGCGGTCGTCTTGGGTGCCTTTGCCCGCTTCGAGGATTTAGCCGCCTTCCTGGCCCCCGGTCCCGAGGCCCGCCGCGCCCCCGGCACCTTTCCGATGCGAGGATCCCCAGCCAGAACGAGTTCGCAGGCGTGCAGCGCTGCTTGCTCGAACTCCTCGGCATCGGCCGGAAGCACCTGCCAGCCCGTCACCTTCTTCCCCAACGCCTGGATGGATCGCATGTGGGGGAATTCCCGCCGCAGACTCTGGTGGTGCTCCGCGGTGGTGGCGAGCCACACCCCGTTGTCGGCCGCCTGACTTCGATCGCGTTTGTCGCGGAGGATAAGGACAATCTTGTCCCCGACATAGATCGCGAGACAGCCAAACATGGGGCGCGTCACGGGCGACAGCGAAGCAAGCGCCTCAAGCACAAATTCATGCGGGACAGGCTTGCGCTGCTTGACAGGGAAGAGAGAGCCGTCCAGCGAAAGCAAGGTCGTATTGCGACGGGTCTTCGACATGGGATCTAGGTTACAACGTCGTGGATTTCGTCGAGGCTACGGGTCGTTCTAGAATTTCTGTGCTGCGTCCAGCGTGGCTGCGTGGCTGCCCCATCCTTGCGCGTTCTGCGCGCAAGGATGGGATTCCACGGCAGCTGATCCCTCAGGAGCTTGTTGAAAAATACAAGGAATTGTCATCCCGAGCGCAGCGAGGGATCTGCAGTTTGTCAGATGGGCGGAGGGGCGTTAAGAGTTCTCTTCGGCTTTGGCAGCCTTGACGCTCTCGTGTCCGGCAAAGGCAGCCTCAGCCTGATTGCTGTGGCCCTTCGTCTCTCAGGCCTAAAACAGTTTGCTGGTTTTTCCCTCACGGTATTCGTGGAACTTTGCAGGACCGTGCGCAACTCACTTCTACCGAACGGCTTGAGCAGGATTGGAATATGAATCAATTGGCTCGGGCGGACTACTTCTTCTTCACTACTATAAGTCGTAGTGATGATCATCCTTTGCGTTGGATTTTTCTTGAAAATGTCCGTCGCAAGCCCGACTCCGTTCAGATTGGGTGAATAGCTAATCATGACGACATCAAACGGGCTGCACTCCCAATACAAACGGAGCCCTTCGCCACTATCGCAAGTCGTACACACCGCGTAACCCATTTGCTTCAGCAATCTCTCGACAAGCCGCCCTACTTGATCGTGTTCCTCGATGACCAGTGCGGATTTTTGGCAACGGATTTGCTTCAGCGCAGCCTCGTAGTGTCGTTTCGTCAAGTTATGCTCTTGCATGATTTCACGCGCCGTCGTCATGCCCTCCAACCGTGCCTGAAGTACTGCGATGGCCTCTTTGTCGTTCGCAAAGATTTTGAACCTTCGCTCGATTTCTTCTTTTACGCTTAGACATTGGTCTGCTGCGGGCTCGCTTGAGGCGACATTTTCAAACGGAGACATTTCATCCGCTTCAGGATTGGAGATAATGACTTCGGATTCCAACCAGGGTTCCCGTTCGCTAAACTTCTCCTTCCAGCCCCAGGAAATACGTCGCATGGCGCCCTTCAGATAGCCTATGAAATCAACTCTACTTTTTTTCCAGTGCCTGCCCTTGCCGGCGTCCTCAGCACCAGTCCATGTCGAAAGGAGCGCTTCCTGAAGCAGATCTTCCCCAGTTCTGCCACGGCCGGCCCGCCCGAGACCGTGCACTCGGTAGTCGGCGGAGTTCCGGAGTTCTCGCCGCTCCGCAGGCGTCAACATTTCGAATGCCTGTTCGATTTCGTCTTTTGTCGCGATTCTCTCTGGCCGCTGTTGCGAATCGTATTCGCGACGAACACACTCGGCACATTCCAATCTGACGAGAACCTTCTCCACCATCAAATTTATGGTCGGCGACTTCTCGCTGTATTTGCTCATACGGATGCGGAACGTTTCACGAACGTCCACTTGCGTCCTGCAACAGTCACAGCAGGTTTGCGCTTCTAGCCTCTCCAGTGCAATCTTGCGATCCTCAATTTCGTTTTCTAATAATTCTTCCTCCGCTGCCGAACTCTCGTATCGGTGTTGCGCTGTGCGAATGTTGATCAGCCGCTTCTGGCGATCGGTCATTTCGTTTTCTAGTTGTTGCTTCGCGTCAAGGAAGGAGTAGGAGTCAGCCATTTACTTTCTCCGCTCGGGGATGTGGACGCAACCCGGAGCCTACTAGAACTGGTCCCATAAATACCTTTGTGGAAAGGCGGGGCTTCAGCCGTGACGCCCAAGCCCAATAAAGATCTGGCTTTAGCCCCCGAGGTCCAAGCCTCGGACCTCGCAGAAGCCCACTTATGAGAAGGTTCTAATCTGACAATGCCACTTTAGTGCTGTGTGCCTCCTCAAAACATACGGCCTGAGAGTTACGGGGGTAACTTTCGAACCGCCAGACCCAATCGGCCCAGCAAAATAGGCAAGGGCACGCAGGATTACTTAAGTGGTTTTCCGGGTGCAAGCGCTTGGGAGGCGATGCTCTGTGCCTTTAACTCGTTGGTGGCAGGGATCACGCTAATTTCTGGGGCTATTGCGGAGCACGGTTGTCACTCTGCCGCAGTGGCGAATGGTGCACACGGCCGCTTTCCCAGAGCGATCTGACGCTCACCGTTCGGAAGCTTGACCATGTCTTCCTCCATCAGTGCTGCTCTTGTGTTTGAGACGCGAGGAATCGGAGCACGAATTCGAGCAACGTTTCTCCTTCGCCTCGCAGAGGCAGGTTCTCGTGTGGCATGTCTCTGACACTGGGCGAAGCGGGTTCCGCGGTCTGGAACAGCGCAGTCCATTCGGGGGTTCGAAAACGCACTACCTTGTTGCTTTCCCGTGCGCAAGCCACCGCTTCCGGATAGGTCTCGAAACGCATCCACGTTGCCCAAGTCCAGTGGTCGCCCACCCTAATTCGAGTCATTACGGCGTACCCGGAATCGCGGCTCGCTTCTGCTGACGGTTGTACCGTGGTATCCAGCGCCGGCGCCGGCTTGTCGGCCGAATCACCTCGAATAACAGATTGAAACTCAGACTCTTCCTCTGCTGTCAAAGAGCGCATGACACCATTCTCGACGCCGACAACATAGCCGCCAGAGCATGGAATACAGGACGCAGCTTCCTTTACCGTTATGTGCTCGTGCCAGCAACCCATAAAGCACCCACATTCAGTCCAAGCTGCGGAGTAGTAAATTGAGCTCATCGCTTCTCTCGGTAACGGCGGGCTTACCATGCAGCCTGAAACTCCCCGACTGAAGTTTCTTGGTTTCGCACCCAGTACCCTAATGCCCGATTCTGAATAAATTTGAACAGAGCCCAAAAGTTGTTTCTCACCTTCGCGAATTTCGGCATAAGGAGGTAGGACGAGGGTGCCAAAGTCGGAAGCTTTAGGAGGGAGGTCGCGTGAATAGGGCAGCAGCTGTGACCCGGCGAACAGATGGCAGGACAAGGCGGCTAAGAAAGCCGGAGCGCATTCTCGTCGTGGATGATGCCGACGCCGTGCGTGAATTCATATCCTTCATCTTGACTGGGGCAGGCTACGAGTGCCGGGCAGTTAGTTCCGGTTGTGAGGCTCTGGCTCTGCTGAAGTCTGGCGAGCGATTCGATCTGATGCTGTGCGATCTATTAAATAATCCGCACGGGATCGTTTTGCTGGAGCGCACCAAGAAAAGCTACCCGGGAATGCCAGTGATCATAGCCACCGCTCCATTTTGCGTGTGTACGGCGCGATTCGCGGTCAACGGCTTGGGTGCCAGCGGCTATCTGCTGAAACCCTTTCAAGCCAAGGCATTATTGACCACGGTCTGGCGCACCCTCGCGGGTCGGTCAATCAGTGGTGCCACGTTTGGAACGGCATAGTGACTCCGCGTTGGGAGGCGGACCTCACAGGCGTGCCCCAAGCGGACCGAAGGTGAATCCGGTTCTGAAAGAATTTGTGCTGTGAAGTTGGCGGAACCCAGCGCTACCGCAGCCAGTCTTCCAGTTCGATCCCGCGCGCGGTTTTCTCGTCGCGATACTTGACGATCACGGGCGTGTAGAGCGACAGGTTCCACTCCGCACCTTTGCCCTTGGTCACGGCTCGCGAGCCGGGGACGACCACGGCATTTTCGGGGACTTCGAGTGGGTGGTCGGGAGTGGCTCGATAAACTTCTCCTCGGACGAGGTCGTAGAGCGGAGTGGAACGGGTCAGGATGGTGCCCGCTCCGAGGACGGCTCGGGATCGCACCAGCGTTCCCTCGAAGACACCGCAATTGCCGCCGACCAGCACGTCGTCTTCGATGATGACCGGGGCGGCGTTGATGGGTTCGAGCACGCCTCCGATTTGGGCGGCGGCGCTGAGGTGGACGCGCTTGCCGATCTGCGCGCAGGAGCCGACCAGGGCGTGCGAATCGACCATGGTGCCCTCGTCCACGTAGGCGCCGACGTTGATGAACATCGGCGGCATGCAGACGACGGACGCTGCGACATAGGCGCCTTCACGGATGGACGAACCGCCCGGGACGACGCGGACGCGGTCGGCGAGGGTGATGCGGCGGGCAGGGAAGGTGTCCTTGTCGAGGAAACTGAGGACGTCGCCGTCGGACATTTCCTTGAGTTCACCGAGGCGGAAGCCGAGCAGGATGCCTTGCTTGACCCAGGCGTTTGTGGTCCAGCGGGTGTTGATGCGCTCGGCGGCGCGGATCTCGCCGCGAGTCAGGCGGGCGCGGAAGGCGGCGAAGGTGCGGCGGGCGGCGGCGGGGTCCGTGATGGTGGCGGACGCGTAGAGGGTTTCGATGGCGGACTTGAGTTCGTGTATGGAATCGCGCATAAGAAGTTAAGCAATGGATCGTCGCGAACTCGGCGGACTGCAGATCCCTCACTCCGCTCAGGATGACAATCTTATAGAGTCTGGAGCTCAACCGAAAAGCTCGTAGCTAGAAGCTAGAAGCTCGGAGCTGCTTTCCTACGCCACGCACTTGCACTCGCTGCGAATCAGCACTCCGGCCATGTGGTGCGACGCCTCGCGGGCTTCGGTGGCAGTGGAGTACGGACCGTGCCAGCGCGAATGAGTGGGATCGTGGCCGGCGGGACGTCCCTTGCCCGAGCTGCACTGCCCGCAAGAGGCGCGGTGCACCACCGCTTTGTGCGGCCCCGCCGCCCAGTTTTCATAGACGTAGAACTCACTGGGGGCTGGGGTAGGGGCTGCATTGGCAGGCTTGGTCACGAGTCCTGCGTCGGTGGCGACTCGCTGCAGCTTCGAGCGCGTGTCGCGGCGCATGGGCAGCAGCGGCAGGCGGTACACTTCTTCGATCTTGCCCATCATGGCGAGCACGGCCTTCACCGGCAGCGGGCTCGACTCGATAAAGTTGGCCTGCATCAGCGGAAGATATTTGCGGTGAAGCGTGCGCGCGGTCTGCCAGTCGTTCGCGAGCGCAGCGCGTGTCATCTCCGCCATCTCGCGGGGGATTTCGTTGGACGCTACCGAAATCACACCTACGCCGCCGAGCGCGATCACCGGCAAGGTGACGGCGTCATCGCCGGACAATACCACGAAGCCCTCCGGGACCACGTTCAACACCTCGGCGATCTGCGTCATGTTGCCGCTGGCTTCCTTCACCCCGGCGATGTTGGGAACCTCGCACAGGCGCGCCAGGGTTGCCGGCTCCAGATTGGCGCTCGTCCGGCCCGGAACGTTGTAGAGAATAACCGGCTTGTCCACGGCTTCGGCGATGGCGCGGAAATGGCGGTACTGGCCCTCCTGCGTCGGCTTGTTGTAATAGGGCGACGCGGTGAGGATGGCGTTGACGCCGGGGCGCGCGGCGACTTCTTTTGCCTTCGCCACGGCTTCCTGCGTCGAGTTCGACGTTGCGCCGGCGACGATGGGGACACGGCCGGCAGCTACTTCGATGGTTACGTCAATCACGTGCAGCCACTCATCGTGGTTGAGCGTGGGAGTTTCGCCGGTGGTGCCGCAGGGGATCAGGAAATCGATGCCCGATTCCACCTGCCAGGCCACCAGATTCCGGAGTGCGTTTTCGTCGATCGCGCCGTCCTGGGAGAACGGTGTGACAAGAGCGGTGCCACATCCTCGCAGTTGCATGGCACAAGGATAACTCTTAACGCTACCTCTGTGCATGTGCTGGGGCGTGCTCAGAGCTCGCGCCAGATTTCGCGAAATTCGAAGAAGCCCGTTTTCCCGGCTAGCCACTCGGCGGCGCGGACCGCACCCTCGGCGAACCCGCGGCGGGACTTGGCGTCGTGGCAGAGATAGATGCGGTCGTTGGGAGAATCGAAGGTGACCTCGTGCATGCCCACCACGTCGCCTTCACGAAACGAGACGATCTCAAGTTCCTGGCCGCCGGACTGGCGCGCGATGTTTTGAATCGTGATCGCGGTGCCGGAGGGGGCGTCTTTTTTGGTTGTGTGATGACGCTCGAAGATCTGGCCGGAATAGTCAAACTTCGACGCCGCGGCGGCGGTGGCTACGATCTCGAAAAACAAGTTCACGCCGATCGAGAAATTCGAGCCGTACAGGAAGCCGGTCTGGGCGGAGAGAACCATTTGGCGCAGGCGCGGTACCTGGTCGTACCAGCCTGTCGTTCCGACCACCATCTTCTTGCCCACCCGGATGCAGGCCTCGGCGTTGGCGACGACCGCAGCGGGCGTGGTGAAGTCGATGACTACGTCGACCGGGGCGAGGAAGGCGGGAGTCAGGGCGGAAGCATTCGCGTTTTCGTCAGCGTCCAGGGTGGTGACATGGTGGCGGCGCGCGTGGGCAACTTCGGCGACCAGCGAACCCGTCTTGCCGCGGCCGAGGATCAGGAGATTCATGGAGAAGCCTTTTCACCGGCGAGACGCCGAGGTCGCAGAGAAAACGCAGAAATCATACAGCTGTGACTCCAATCCCGTTCTCCCTCGGCGATCTTGGCGTCTCGGCGGTGATGTGTCAGCATTTCACGCGAACACTTCCGGGTCTGCTTCGGCAAAGTAGGCCTGGTGCAGGCGGCGGACGACCTCGGCCGCGTCGTCTTCCTCGATCACAAACGTCAGATTAATCTCCGAAGCGCCCTGGGAGATCATCCGAATTTTTACATCTTCCAGAAGCCCGAAAACCTTGGCGGCGATGCCGGGAGTATCACGCAGATTTTCTCCCACCAGGCAGACGATTGCTTTCCGGCCCTCATACTTTACGTCGGCCAGCTTGGCCAGGTCGGCGGCCAGCGCGGGAATCGCTTCGTTCGTCTCGGCCGTAACCGAGACGCTTACCTCGGATGTCGAAACCACGTCCACCGCCACGTTGTGGTTGTCGAATGCCTCGAAGATCGATTTCAAGTAGCCGTGCACCAGCAACCGGCGAGGCGCCGCCACATCGACCAGCGTAATCTTTTTCTTGAGCGCGATGGCTTTGAAGATATTCGAACAACGCGGAGCGCGCGCCGTGATCTTCGTTCCCTCGCATGTGGGATTCTGCGAGTTCAGAACGTAAACCGGAATGTTCTTCTGAATGGCAGGCAACACCGTCGCGGGGTGCAAAACCTTGGCGCCGAAGTAGGCGAGTTCTGCGGCTTCGTCGAAGCTGATGACCTTGATGCGGCGGGCGTCGGGACAGAGGCGCGGATCGGTCGTCATCATGCCGTCGACGTCCGTCCAGATCTCGATGCGCTCCGCGTCGAGGCCGGCACCAAAAATCGCGGCCGAGAAGTCGGACCCTCCGCGCCCAATGGTCGTGGTGATGCCGGCACGGTTGGAACCGATGAACCCGCCCATGACCGGAACTTTCCCAGCGTCAAGCAGCGGCTTTACTTTCTTCTGCAGGCGCTCATTGGTCTCGTCGAACTGGGGAACCGCTCGCATGAAGGCGTTATCGGTCAGCAGACACTGCCGCGAATCCACATGGACCCCCGGCAGTCCGCGCGCCGCGAAGGCGGCGGCGACAATCTTGCTCGACAGCATCTCACCGAAGGACGCCACGTTGTCGTACGTGCGCGGGGTGATTTCGCCGACGGCGCCGATGCCACGCAGCAGTTCGTCCAGATCTTCGAAGTCGGCGCCTAGATCGCCATGAAATTCAGTAAACAGGGCGGTGCCGAGGAGTTCTCCCGCAGTTTCGTAGTGGCGTTCGCGGAGGGCGCGGGCCATCTTGAGAGCGGCCTTGCGATCGCCGCTGCCGGCGGCCTTGCCCATCGCCAGCAGGGCATCGGTAACCTTCGCCATGGCACTGACGACCACCACCGGCCGGTCGGCCAAGCGGCCCTGGACGATCTGGGCCACGCGGTCGATTGCCTTGGCGTCTTGCACGGAGGTCCCGCCGAACTTCATGACAATCATGGGCGGGAATACCTCCGGCGATAAGACACTAATTCACCACAGAGACACAGAGACAGAGAGAAAGACCGGGGTAAGTGCTCTTGGTCCAAAGTTGGACTGATCGAACTGGTTAATTGTCGGGTTCCAGGAATTTTCACCGCTTCGGACACACTTGGAAGCGCGAGATCCTGGGCAGATTTTTCTTTGTGCCTCTGTGTCTCTGTGGTGAAAACTGTTCTCACCCGAGATACCCCTTCGCCTTGAGAAGTTCGGCATTGAGCAGTGCGGCCCCGGCGGCGCCGCGAATGGTGTTGTGCGACAGCACCGTGAATTTCCAGTCCAGCACGTTGCAGCGCCGCAACCGTCCGACGGCCGTCGTCATGCCGGCGCCCAGGTCGCAGTCAAAACGCGGCTGCGGACGATCGTGCGCTATCATGTAAACAACCGGCTGTGGCGGCGCGCTGGGCAGACGAAGTTGCTGCGGTTCGGCCTGGAAATCATTCCAGGCGGCAATAATCTCTTCGGGTTCGACCTTCTTCTTCAGCTTGATCGCCACCGACTCCGTGTGCCCATCTTCGACGGCGACGCGATTGCACTGCGCGCTCATGGCGAACGGCGCCGGCTTCACATGCGACCCGCTCAGCGTTCCCAGCAGTTTTTGCGTCTCCTCCTCCATCTTTTCTTCTTCTTTCCCGATGTAGGGGATGACGTTGCCCAGAATGTCGAGCGAGGCCACTCCGGGATAGCCCGCACCGCTGACCGCTTGCATGGTGACGGCCATCACGGTCTCAAGATGGAACGCGCGATGCAAGGGAGCCAGCGCGAGGACCAGGCCAATGGCAGAGCAATTGGGGTTGGTGACGACATAGCCACCCGACTTGGCGCGCCAGCATTGTTTTTCGATCAACCCAATGTGGTCGGCGTTGACCTCCGGAATCACCAGGGGAACGTCGGGCTGCATGCGCAAGGCGCTCGAGTTGGAAACGACCGCGCACCCGGCGGCGGCAAACTGTGGTTCCAATTCACGGGCGATGCCTGCATCGAGCGCGGCAAAGATGATCTTCGGCGCACCCTCAGGCTTGGCCGGCGACACTGTCATGTTTGCGATGGAGGCGGGGATGGCAGTTTTTAAGCGCCAGCGGGCGGCTTCGGCATACGCCCGGCCTTCCGAACGGTCGGACGCGGCCAGCCACGACACTTCAAACCACGGGTGATGTTCGAGCATTTGGATAAATCTCTGCCCGACGATGCCCGTGGCACCGAGAATTCCTACAGAAAGTTTGGTGGACATGTTGAACTTTGATTTTATACCAGCAACTTTTCTTAGGGGAATTCCGCCGCGGACTGCGAATGACGGAATTAACCACCAGGGATACACGCGAGCAGGAGTGGAAACCGTTTGCGGGAGTCACCCTTGGAAGCCGATTTTCTAAGCCAGTTCTAATGAATCTCAAGAATAGGGCCTTTGGTGCCTGTTCGTTGCCGGAGCGGAAGCGTAGGCTTTGCCTAGGAGTGATCCATGTCAGAGCTTCGCCAGAATTTTGCTACCAAAGAATGGGTTGTGATCGCCACCGAGCGCGCCCGCCGTCCGGAAGAAATGGCGCGCCATCGCGACCGCAAACCGGTGGCATCGTTCGTCGCCAACTGCCCTTTTTGTCCTGGAAATGAGAAGCTGACTCCACCAGAAGTTCTGCGGGTGCCGGCTTCGATGGATGTTCCGTGGCATGTGCGCGTGATCCCGAACAAGTTTGCGGCTCTTTCCCGCGACGTGCAGCCGACGCGCACGGTCCACCGTTCGCGCCGGGTGGTGAACGGCTTCGGGGTTCACGATGTGATCATTGAGACGCCCGACCATTCGCAGGTTCTGGCCCTGATGCCCGATTCCTACGTAGCGGAGATCCTCCGCATCTACAAGACCCGCTACGATGAGCTCAGCCTCGACCCGCGCATCGCACACATCACGATCTTTAAAAATCACGGGCCGGACGCGGGCACGAGCCTGGAACACCCGCACTCCCAGATGATTGCGACTCCCGTGATCTCGCTCCAGGTGCGCGAGCGCTTTCAACACGCGTTGCGGCACTTTGACGACTATGGCGAGTGCATGTTTTGTCAGATGCTCGAAGAGGAACTGGAAGAACAAACCCGCATCGTGATGGTTTCCGAACATTTCGTCGCGCTCGAACTGTATGCCTCGCCGGCTCCATTCTGTACCCACATTTATCCGCGGCGGCACATGGCCAGCTTCGGAGATGTGAGTACTGCGGAGATGAACGATCTGGCGCGCATGTTGCGCTCGACGCTGGCCAAGCTCTACCACGGGCTGGCAGACCCGGATTTCAACTTTACGATTCGAAGCGCTCCCGCCGAAAACGTCGGCGTGAAGTACTTTCACTGGTACTTGAGTGTGATCCCGCGGCTGACGCGGGTGGCCGGATTTGAACTGGGCTCAGGAATGTTCATCAACACGGTGCTGCCGGAAGCCGCGGCCGAGTTTCTCCGCAAAGTCGATGTGGAGATCGCCAAGGACGCAGCCGCGGGTGCCACGCCATAATGGGCGCGGTTGAACGAACCCGGCATCTGCCGCAGGCTCCCTGTAGGGCGGACACTCTTGTTCGCGTGCCGGCGGCATTTGCACTGCATACAGACGCGGACAAGAGTGTCCGCGCCACACCATCCTACGTTCTCCCTCGTCCCAACTCTTGCGGGAACGAGTACTCATTGAGGGGGCCGAACTTGCGTTTTTCCGCGTAGATGCGCCAGCGCCGCCAGACGATCCGCAAACTGGCCATCACCGGGATGGAAAGATAAACACCGAGCACTCCGGCAATTTCACCCCCCGCGAGAATGCCGAACAAGGCCGCCAGGGGATGCAGTTCGACACTTCCTCCCATGACGCGCGGCGAGATCACGTAGTCCTGCACCAAGCGCCAGAGGATCAGAAACAGCAGCACCACAGGCCAGTGCGGGTAGCCGGTGAGGATCGCGACCGCCATCATCGCGGCTCCCGCCAGAAGTGGGCCGACGACCGGCACAAATTCCATCGCGCCTCCGGCCGTGCCCAGCATCAGCGCGTACGGCATTCGCAGAACGCCAAGAACTGAGCTGTAGGCCAGGAACGACAGTGCGGCCAGGGTCAACTGGGCGCGAATAAACTGGGCAAGCATCTGGTTCATATCGCGCAGCACATCCTGAAGAAACTCCCGCTGGTTGCGGGACTGCACCATCGCGAGCAGAACTTCGTGGAACGAGCTGCCGTCGCGAAGGAAGAAGATAGCAAGGATGGGAACCAGGAACAGGACCCAAAGCTCCTTGGCTGACTCGGCGGCGCGAACGCCGATGCGCTGGGCCAGGTGAGACAAGTCTTCGCGATGGTTCTTCAGAAAATTCTGGATGCCGTTCTGGGTGGCGTCGCTCCAGCCACGCTGGTGCCCGAACTCGACGGCAATCTGGCCGATCTGGCCCGAAATCTGCCCGGTGCTCGCCTTATCCATCAGCCCGGGCAGAGCGTCGCCCAGGCGAGCGGCTTGGCGGGCAATTCTGGGGCCGACGAGGAAGCCGAACACCGCCAAACCAATGAGCAGGAGAAGATAGATGACCGCGATGGCGCGGCCGCGGCCGCGCACCAGTTTCTCCAGCCGTAGAACAGCGGGATTGATCAAGTAGGCGAAAAAGATTGCGAACAGGAACAGAATTAATGTCCGGCGCGCCGCGTAGACGAAGCCAAACCCCACGGCAAACAGGAAAGCCGTGATCAGAACGCGCGACGTACGTGAATCGAGGATGGTCAAAAACTGATCCTGCCGCCCGAGTCCGCCAGCCGTTGACCGGACCCGGTGCCCCACTATCGTAGCGCGTTCCGGGGAAGGCCATCCAAGTTCCGAAAGGGGCTGACCTTCAGCCCGGCGCAAGCCTCAGTCGCGGAGCACTTCAGTATTCTCTCCCTCAATGGAAATGCGCATCAACTTGAATTGATCGTGATCATCCACCCAGAGATACCAGGTTCCGGAGTCGGTCGTCAGCTCAAGCTTGATCAGTTCCTGTTCTGTCCCCTTCACAACCGCTTTCTCCCGGCCCAGAGCCACCATTGTGCCCGGCGCCGAAGAATGCTGATGGGGGTTCAAGGTAGCGAACTTTACGCGCTGTTTGACTGGGCACTGCACCTGCCCCTTTTCCTGCTTGCAGGCCATGCCCAAGAATTTCCAGGCCAGCACTTCGCGGTGCACAAAAAAGTAGTCGTCGAGTATGGCGGTGGAAGGTGGGAGCAGGTAAGGTTGCTCCCCTTCCTTTTCCTGCGGCCCGGCGATCCACTTCTGCATCAGAAACTGGTCGTTGGGGACAATGGTCAGCTGTGACTTGCCGGGGCTCAGTTCCCGCCAATCGTAGCGCCGGATTTCGCCCGATCCGGTGAGCCGCATCTCCGAGTCTTGCGTGGCTGCAGGCGCCGCCGATCCCTCGGTTTTGAACTCCGATTCAATGACGCTCCCGTTCTGGCTCTGGTAGATGGAAAACGTCTCCGTTCCGACGCGATGACCGCCTATGAACACGCCGAAAGAGCCCGAGTCGACCTTCTGACCCTCGTGTTCGTTCTCTTTGTCCTTGGCCGCGGCGAATCCGGAAACAACCAAAGTCAGCGTGCACGCATACGCAAACAAACAGCGAGACAACTTCACGGAGATTCTCCTGGTCTAGAGTTGGGGGAAGGAGACGCGGCCGAATCCTGCCGGCTGCCTTCGGACGGTGTTCGAAGCTGCAACGCCCCTTCAATCTCGGTGCAGATCGAAGCCACCTCTCGGCCTGAGGTTTCCACAGTGAGGGTGGCCTGCCGGTAGAAGGGAATGCGCTCGGCGTGCAACTGGGCGAACTGGTTCCGATCTTTCCGCAACGGGCGGTCGACGCCGTCGGCCTGGCTTCGCTGCCATAATTCTTCCACCGGCGCGTTCAGGAATACAGAAGGCCAGTCTCGAAGCAAGGCACGGTTGTTGGCTTGCACGAACGCTCCACCTCCGAGCGCGACCACGCTGTGGCGCTCGAGAGATTGGATGAGATGCAGGAGGGCATTGCTTTCGGCGAACCGGAAGCCGGCTTCACCATGGTCGCGAAGAATGTCTGGAACGCTTTTCCGCTCGCGCACCTCAATGGTGGCATCGAGGTCGACGAAATCCCAGCCCAGGCGCCGGGCGAGTTCCGGACCAACCGTACTCTTTCCTGATGCCATGAATCCTACCAAAAACACCGCCCGCGCTCCCATGACACACCATGACGCCGGAAAGCCAGTCATTCAACCGGCCTTCCGCGCCGCTCTCTTTCTTCTTGCGCTTGATGATCAGCGTTGCTTGAGGCGGATTTTACCACTGAACGACCGCATCACGACCGCCGACGCGGCTTTGCCGGCAGTACCAATGAAGGCACGCGTCGCATCCAGGGAGATATGAGAGTGCTGCTTCGGCTGGAGAGGGAAATCATTCTGCACCTGCCCTTGCAGCGATTGGGCACTGAATTCGGCCGAAGCGCTCGCCGGCACCAGGGCCTCGATGTCACCGGTATGGGTGCTGAATCGGTAGTCGCCGCCCGATCCGAAATCGCCGCTGTAGAAAATCCTGCCGTTTGTGGATTCTACTTTGACCAGTTGTGCGGTCACGGAATTGAGGTGGATATCCCCGCTGATGGAGGTGATTTCGACGTGTCCGTTATGAACGTTGTTGAGTGTGATCGGTCCGCTCATAGTCTGAACGACCAGGTGGCCGCGATTCAGGTTGCGCGCTTCCACCTGGGCGCCGGCACCCTCCAGCGTCACGTCTCCCTGTAAACCATCGGCGGTGATGGGACCTGTCGAAGAACGGAGGTGCACGGTCGCGTCCGGGGGAACCGACAGTTCGTAATCCACGCGTCCGCTTTGCGGATCAGCCCCCGGGCGCAGGCGCGACCCCACTTCGACGCGGTTGCCGTTCTGCTGGCTCTCCACGTCTACCTTGTCCCCTTTGGCGATGGCGGTGATGAGGACTTGATTCGCACTGCCCGGCTTGACTGAGACTGCCCCGTACTGGGCGTCCACGGAAACATTGGCCTGCGGGCCAACGTTGTATCGGTATTCTTTCCGGCTTTCGGCGATCGCAACCGACGCCAAACACATTGCCAGAACCAACCCTGCCACTGCGGTGCGCTGCATGCTCTCCATGACTGCCCCTAAACTAAACCGGATTCTACCCGATTCACCCTTGTTTTATTGAACATGATCTAACGCCATCTGGTATAGCATCGCCTTCTGCTGGTACGCCTCAATGAGGTGCTGGCGCGCATCCTCATCGTCCGGATTCTGATCCAGGTAGGCCTGTGCATCCCGGATGTAGTTGTTCACCGAACGCAGCTGGTTTTCATACGTAACGCGCATTCCAGGAGCGCGCTGGGAAACCTCACTCAGAAACTGCTGATCTTCCGCACTCGACGCCTCGGCTACCTCGCGATTCTTTGCGTTCTGCGGAGAGGAGGCTTTCGCCGCAGGTGCCTGAGCCACCGTAGCCGGGGGCTGACTGGCGGGAGCCGCCGGAGTGGTAACCGCCGGACCCTGCTGGCCCGCCACTTGCGGGGCCGGCTTATGGGTCACGATGTACGACGCGCCTGCCAACAGCGCTGCCGCCACCGGCACCAGCCACCAGGCGCTCCAACTGCGCCGCGACGTAGTTGCGGGAGCCGGAGTGGCCGCCTCCGGCTCCCGGATTACCCCTTCGGCCCGCAACTCGGCAGCAATCCGGACCCAGACTCGTGGAGCTGGTTCGTCGGAAGCCGACAGCTGCCGCGCCTCACTCGAGATAAGCTTCAGGTCCGAGACCAGTTCCGAGCAAGCGGGACAGGACTTGAGGTGAGCTTCCAACTCACCGTCCTGCCGATTCTCGATCACCTCGGGCAGGACTCGCTGAACGTCCGCGCACTTCATAACGACCTCTCTCCCCGATACCGCAACCTCACTTACGTGTTCCCGGCCTTTTCGGCTCTCATAAACTTCAAATAATCCCGCAGCTTCAATCTTGCCTTATGAAGTTGCGACTTGCTGTTGCCAATCGAGCACCCCACCAATTCGGCGATTTCGTTGTGCTCGAATCCTTCGACATCGTGCAACACAAAAACCGTTTTGTAGCCCGGCGGCAGACGGTCAATGGCCCGCTGCAGCTGCAGGCGATCGATCGAACCCGTCAGCTTCACGTCCTGGGCTCCCAGTTCCTTCTTCGGCGTTTCTTCCTCGGTCTCCAGCGTTTCTTCCAGCGAGACCAGCGGCAGGCCCTTCTTGCGCAGTTGCATCAGGACGACATTGACGGTCATCCGGTGAAGCCAGGTGGAGAACGCCGACTCGCCGCGGAACGTGCTGATTTTGCGAAAGAGCTGGAGAAAGGCTTCCTGCGCCAAGTCTTCGGCTTGCGCCGGATTGGAGAGCATGCGCAAACATAACGAATACACGCGGCGTTTATGCAGGTGATACAGGATCTCGAAAGCTGCTTCGTCGCCCTGCTTGGCCCGCTCGATCGCCTCAGCTTCTGTGATACTTCCTGGTTTCGGGTCGGTCAAGTAACCTTTTCCGGCCGCTACTGGGTCAGATGCGGCTTGAAACTCTTTTCGTTGTATAAATTTGCGAATAGAGCAGATGGAACGCTCTTCGCCTTACAAGCAGCCGTTCAGAATACCAAAAACAGTAGCTGAGCGAGGCTGGCAGCTCCGAAATTCGGGAACCAGTTCGTTAAGCAGATCACTTTCGTAACCGTCTGCCGACTTCGCGGCTCCCCGTGGCTCTCAGTCCCTCCTGTGGTTAAGTCTAGGAGCCCGCGTTCCTACGTCTTACCGATCGTAATCGTCTCCAGCCCGTGACCGTGGGGACCGGTTTCGCGGAGCCGCAGCAGGATCGCGAAGGCCATACCCACAAACCCCAGGGTAGAGAAGATCCACATCCCCAAGGCGTACCCACCCGGATTGGCCAACCCGGCGTGAGCGTAGTCGTTGGCCTTGCCAATCAGCAGGTTCATGATAAAGAACCCGATCTGCTGAATCAGCGTCATCAAAGCGTAGGCCGTGCCAAGTCTCGACTGGTCCACGATGTATGCGACCGAGGGCCACATGACCGCCGGAATCAGCGAGAACGCCACTCCCATCATGCAGATCGGGACGAAAAGCGTGACGTTGCTGTAAGCCATCATCAGGTAGACGGGCATCAGCAGGATCGAACTGAACATCATCAGGAGGGCGCGTTTGCCCAGCTTATCGGCCAGCAAGCCGAACAAAGGCGTGGCGATCATAGCCGAAAAGGGAAGCAGGCTATTGAAGAACCCTGCGCGCTCGTGGGACAGCACCCGAATTGCCTCCGAGGCGCTGATGCCACCGTGGGCCGCCAGAATCTTGTTGGTGAAGAAGTCGATGGCAAAGGTCCGGAACGGGAAGATTGCCGAATAAAACGTGAAGCACAGGCCGACGACAAACCAGTAGGAGGGGTTGAAGCGAAGCATTTCCATTAGGCCGTGCCAAATCTGAATAATAGCTTGTCTAAGCGTCAATCCACGGATGCGGAAAACCTGCCCGAATTCCAACTTGTCGATGGAGCCGGCCTGCCCGAGTTCGTACCGCCGCTCCGCCCGGCTTTCAAGGGACCAGTAGATGGCGGAGCAGACCACGGCCAGGACCCCAGCACCCACGGCGATCAATAACGGTCCCTGCCAACTCGGTTCGCCCCCTGGCCCATTGGGATAGAACGCCTTGTTGGCCCAAGTGGGGGAGTTGTCGGCGGCCACCGAAGCGAGGCGGGCGATGGTCAGGTTGATGCCGAACGCGAAGCTGAGTTCCTTCCCCTTGAACCATTTCGCCAGTGCGGTGGTGACGGCGACGATCATCGATTCGGCGCCGAGGCCAAGCACCGTCCGTCCGGCAATCATTAGCCCGACCTGCCCGCGTGCGGCCGTCAGCGCGGCGCCCAGCAGGCAAAGGAGAGCAAAGAAGGTGATTGCCTTCTTCGTGCCGATACGGTCGATGATGATGCCGCCGATCAGAAGGGTTGCCACCGCCGCCACGCTGTACGACGAGTTCAGCCAGCCAAAGGCCGTGGCGGAGTAGCCCAGTTTGTCGATGAAAATGCGTTCCAGCGGATTGATGCTGTCGTAGATGTAGTAGTTCCCACCCATCGCCACACTGATGAACAGAAGTACAGCCCAGCGGTAAAAGCGGGAAGGTTCTGGGCGAGACGTGTCAACCATTCAGAACACTCATCCTCGGCGCAGCGGCGCCTGCGTTT
The DNA here is from genome assembly GCA_020073015.1 of Terriglobia bacterium. Classification (GTDB taxonomy): domain Bacteria; phylum Acidobacteriota; class Terriglobia; order Terriglobales; family Acidobacteriaceae; genus Acidiflorens. The sequence continues at coordinate 59,590 of JAIQFZ010000009.1, forward strand.
CATTGGTGAAGAAGAGTAACCGCAAGAAGATAGCAGATTGGACTCGATGATGTCCGGTTTTGATGGGGAAGCGGATCAGTGACCCAGAGATGACAATGGCTCTCGATCGCAGCCAGCGAGCCGCGACCGAGAGCCGAAAGCCCAGAGCCTAGCGCCGAACGCCTGCTCCTACATCTTTTCCGTCTTGCCGCCGTGCTTCACCGTCCCGTTGGTCTGGTTCTGGCGCTCGACGTCTTCGTTGGTGTAGACGTGCGCGGCCTTCTTGAAACCTTTGGCGGCACTGGCCGCAGCCGCCGCACTGGCCGTGTGTTCCGAGCCGCTGAAGTACAGCCATCCACCGTGTTCTTCACCATGGTCTTCCCGCATCGGGCGCATTTGGTGGCCGATCGGTTCCCGCAACAAATGAATTCGGGACGTCATCAGAGGAGCGTCGCCGCCCTGGTACCACACAGCTTCGGTGTACACCGAACTCGTCGATCCCTGAATCTGGGAGAGCGTCGAATTAGTGGCACCGGCGACCAGTCCCGTGGTTGCGTTGGTCGCTCCCACTGGGTTCGGCGAGATCGTCTGCAGGGACACCATCGGTGTCGTGAGAAGCGGGACGTACGGGCCACACCCGTAGAGGCAGGGGCTGTAAATCCGAGGAGAAGCGGGCTGTTGCCCGAAGGCTGCTACTGCAATCAGAACCACCGCACACAGAACCAAAAAGGGTCGCATACTACCTCCACAGGGGCTACCGATCTCCGCCTCTAAGTGCAGTTTCCGTGCCAGTCGCGGCTGCCGGCCGGCCTACGACAATGTTCGGAGATTTCCGGTGACTCACGGCCAAAGTCCTGTAATCCCAAGTCGCGCCCGGCGCAGCCTGGTGCAAATTCATGCGCACAACCTGCAAGCTAGTTGCGCGTTCGGATTTCAGCTGCCGACGTAGCGCGCGTACAAACTCCGAGCGATAGCCGTATCGGTGGTGCCTTTGATGATGGCCCGCCCATCGGGAAATAGCGTCATTTCGTAGGGTTCCCGCCAGAACTTCAACACGAACTCGTTGTGCCGAACCGTGCCGAGAGGCTCGAGGCGTGCACTCATCTCGGCAAAATCCACCGGCCGTTGCCGCTCGTGGATCTGCACCGAGTTCCGGCCGCACAGAGTGATGTGCGGCCGCCCCTCACCTGCCAGGTGGACAAAGTTCCGCTCCCCACAAGCCCGACACCCCGCTCGCGGACGGTTCGCCGACACCTCCGCTTGTTCGTTCCTCCAGACATCCCACGAGAGCAGCGTGCGTCGCATCTCGGACCGCGCCCCCACCAGAAATTTCAGGGCCTCCGTCGCCGCCAGAGAGGCCACCAGGTTCACGGCCGAATTCAGGATGCCTGCGGTCTCGCAGGTCTCGACGGTCCCGCGCGGAGCGTCCGGAAAAATACAGGTCAGACACGCGCTTTCCCCAGGCAGGATATTCATCGTTACCGCATAACTGCCGACCGCCGCCGCATAGATCCAGGGGGCGGAATTCTTCACGGCATAGTCGTTGATCAGATAGCGAGTTTCGAAATTGTCCGTGCCGTCGAGAATTAAATCGGCCCGGCCCAGCAGGGGGTCGGCATTCGCCGGTGTCAGGTCGGCGACATGGGGTTCGATGACGATCTGCGAATTGAAGCGAGCGATCTGCCGCGCCGCGGCCACGGCCTTGGGCACGGATTCGCGGGCGTCGTGTTCATCGAACAACGATTGCCTCTGCAGATTGCTGCTCTCGACATAGTCGCGATCCACGATCCGCAGCGTTCCCACCCCCGACCGCGCCAGCAGGGAGGCTACCGCCGAGCCCGTCGCTCCACATCCGACGATCACCGCACGGGCCTGCGCCAGCTTTTTCTGGCCTTCCGGTCCAATCTCGCGGAACAGCGTCTGACGGGAGTAACGATCGTCCAGTTCCAAAGGCATTACCTTTCCGAGGCTTCCCACCAATTATTATAGGTGCAGGTCCTCATTCTTCTCTGTGGCGAGCAACACGTGCCGTCTGCGGCTCCATTGAACACGATAGGTCTCGCAATGCAACGCCCGGAATTCGGGGAGGGACGGTTGCGCGCAGCGGGCGTGGTTCTGATCTTCTTCGCGGTGACGCTTGCGCCGCAGGCTGGCTGGGGCATAGGCCAGCAACCATCCGAATCGCCCAACCCGGAGTCATCCTCCCAGCAGCCTGACACCGAAGCGCCCTCCAATTTTGGGGCGATCACACCCTACCTCGGCCTGACGATCGACGAAATCGAATTTCCCCGGGTTGCCGCCGACGAATCCGCTTCGCTGCTAACCACCACCCAACTCAAGATCGGCGGACCGCTGACGCGCGACGGCTTGCACAATGCGATGCAGGCGTTGTTTGCCACCGGCCGCTTTGCCGACCTTCAAGCCGAAGCCGAGCGCACCGTTACGGCAGGGGTACGGCTGCGCTTCCTGACGGTTCCGAATTATTTCGTTGGTCAGGTCATCGTGGAAGGTGTTTCGGTCAATCCATCTGCGAACCAGCTCGCCACCGCGACCCGCCTCCAGCTCGGCGAACTTTACTCTCGGGAAAAGCTCGACCGCGCTTTGGCCGGCATCGAGCGCGTGCTCGAAGATAACGGATTCCACCAGGCCAAGCTGACCAACTCCGAACAGCGCGACGAGACCCAGCACCAGGTCAACCTCACCTTTCACGTCCACACGGGCACACGGGCCGTAGTCGGGCGAATCACGTTACAAGGCGATGCGGGCTATTCCATGGAGGAAATCATTAACGGCGCCGGCAATTTTCACACGGGCGATCCCGTGATCTCGACCCGTCTGACGCGCGCTCTGCAGCGCATCCGCGCCCGCTATCAGAAGCAGGCTCGCCTGCTCGCCCAAGTCTCCGTCGCCAGCCGGGACTACCACCCGGAGCGCAACGCCGTGGACTACGAGTTCCAGATCGAGCGCGGCCCGGTGGTGCGGATCGACACGGAGGGATTCAAGATCAGCCATCTGCGGCTCCGCAAGCTGGTCCCCATTTACGAAGAAGGCGCAGTGGATGACGACCTGCTCAACGAGGGCCGCCGGAATATTCAGAACCACCTGCAGACGCTCGGCTATTTCGACGCCACGGTCAGCGTGAGCCAGCACGCGGTCCAGGACGGCAAGGAACTGCAAGTCCTGTACGCGATTACCCCGGGCGACCGGCACAGATTACGCGCCGTTCAGATTCGTGGCAATCAAATGTTCTCCGAGGACCTGATCCGAGTACGCATGCAATGCCAGCCCGCGGGCCGTCTCTTTAGTCATGGCCGCTATAGCGAAGCGTTGCTGCAAGCGGATGTGCGGGCGATTCAGGATCTGTATCGCTCCAACGGCTACCGCCAGGCGGATGTTAGCAGCAGACTGATCAACGGCTATCAGGGCGATCTGTCGCAGTTGGCCATCGAATTGAACATCAAAGAAGGGCCGCAAACCCGCGTCGCCTGGGTCCGAATCGACGGAGACTACACCCTGCCGTCCGAGCAGGTGCTGCCCTTCATCTCGACCGAGGAAGGGCAGGGCTTCAACGAATCGAGTCTGGCCGATGATCGCGACACGATTCTGGAAAAGTATTTCAACAACGGCTTTTCCAACGCCACCGTCGATGTTTCCTACGTACCCGTGGTTCCGTCCCCGGACGAAGCGCCGCGGGTGGGCGTGACCTTTTCCATCCAGGAAGGCGAGCAGTTCTTCGCCAACCGCGTATTTCTAAATGGCCTTTACTACACCCGTGCGGGGGTGGCGCGCCGGGAAATACAGGTCCAGGCAGCTGCACCCCTGAGCCAGCAGGATATGCTCGAATCGCAGCGCCGTCTGTACGGCCTGGGACTGTTTAACGAGGTGGACACGGCCATTCAGAACCCGGAAGGAACCGAATCACGCAAGAACGTGCTTGTGTCCATGCACGAAGCCAAGCGGTACACCTTCGATTATGGAGTTGGGTTCGAATTTCAGACTGGACAACCTTCGGTGGGCACCAACCAACCACTCGGGCAAACGGGTGTCAGCCCCAGAGTCTCGTTTGGCATGACCAGGATCAACTTCGGGGGGCGCCACCAGACGGTGACCGCCAAGACCAACCTCAGCCGCCTGCAACAGCGCGGTCTCATCAGTTTCGAAGCTCCAAAACTCCTGAACCGGGATCTGAGATTTTCCGCGATCGGCTTCTACGACAACACGGTGGACGTATCCACGTTTACTTCGGAGCGCCTAGAGGGAACGGTGCAGACCGTGCAGGTGCTGAAAAAAGACCTGGCCGGAAACCGCGATTTAACCAGCATCGCCTACCGCTTTTCCTACCGCCGCGTGCAAGCCAGCAACATCGAGGTTTCCGACAACTTGGTCCCGCTCTTGTCGAAACCCACGCGCGTGGGTGAACCCAACTTTATCTACGTCCGCAACCGGCGCGACAACGACCTGGAAACCAAGCATGGCAATTACACGACCATCGAAGGAGGCGTGGCGTCCAGCTACTTTGGTTCCGAGGCTG
>JAIQFZ010000236.1 GCA_020073015.1 Terriglobia bacterium
GACACGCCGCAGGAAGCTCTCTACTACTCGAACGGCGGCATTCTCCAGTACGTGCTGCGCCAACTGCTCGCGGGGAAGGCGCAGCCCGAAACTGTTTCCGTCTAGGACAGTGCTGGCATGCGCGTGGCGAAGGCGAGAGCCGCGGCAAGCCGCGTCTCTACCCTTGAATCGATCTGCGACGCCCTCGTGCTAAGCTCGACTGCCCATGCCCATTTCCCCTGAATATCTTCCCGCCGCCTACGCCCTGAGCGCCGTCGGTGTCTGGGGAGCAAGCGATTTTCTGGGCGGAATCGGTGCGCGCCGCGCGAACGCTTTCTTGTTCACCGCCATCGTGCACATCAGCGGCATGGTCCTGATAGGAGGCCTCGCAATTCTTACCCACGCTTCCCTTCCTGGAAACGTGAGCTTGCGGTGGGCGCTGCTCGCCGGATCCGTCGGTGGCATCGCGCTGGCCCTGTTCTATCGCGCCCTGGCCAGCGGGAAAATGGGATTGACTGCGCCGGTTGCCGCCGTTCTGGGTGCGGGCATTCCCACCATCGTGACTGCATTCGCGGAAGGCTTCCCGGGGTATCGGCACGTAGGCGGGTTTGTTCTCGCCGGCATCGGCGTCTGGCTCATTTCGCGCGCGGAAGAGGGCGCCGGGCGTCCCGAAGGGCTGGGCTTGGCGGTGCTCGCCGGTATAGGTTTTGCCGGCTTTTATCTGTGTATCAACCGAGCGGGCAACGCCTCAGCGTTGTGGATCGCGGTCGTCTCGCGGACTGCTTCCTTTGTTGTCACGAGCGCTTTCGTGCTGTTGGGACGACACCTTCGCTCAGTTCCAACTCCTGTGCTGGCGATTGCCATGCTTGCGGGGTGCCTCGACATCACTGGTACCGTCATCTTCATCCGCGCCTCGCAGATCGGACGGCTCGATGAAGCGGTCGTACTGAGTTCGCTCTATCCAGCCGTTACGGTTCTGCTCGCACGCATTTTCCTGCATGAGCACTTTAGTCGCGCCCGCACGGTGGGAATGCTCGCTGCCCTGCTCGCCGTGCCCATGGTCGCGGGATAAGAAGGAATGGCGGAGCACCTCCACCGGATGCATCAGACTGGCGTGGACCGTCGCCGGCCGCTATCCACTAATTACTATCCACCAATCACTGGCCACTGCTACTCTGAGCCGTGTCCTTGCTCGAAGTCCGCAACCTGACCAAGGTTTTCGATCTGAGCGAATCTGCTTTCGGTGGCGCGCGTGCCGGCAAGGTGCGCGCGGTGGAAGATGTCTCGCTTGACATCCAGCCGGGTGAAACGCTCGGCCTGGTCGGTGAATCGGGCTCAGGCAAAAGCACGCTGGGACGTCTCATCCTTCGTTTAATCGAGCCAACCGCCGGAACGATCCGCTTCGACGGCAACGATCTGCTCTCGGCGAGTGGCGGCGAATTGCGCCGGATTCGCCACGACATGCAGATTATTTTTCAGGATCCTTTCGGTTCGCTCGACCCGCGCTTCCGGGTGGAAGACGTGATCGCCGAACCGCTGGTGATTCATGAAAGCCTCAGCCGCGATGTCCGCCGCCCGCGCGTCGCGGAACTTCTGCGCGCGGTGGGGATGGACGACTCCGCCATGCCCCGCTATCCGCACGAGTTCTCAGGAGGTCAGCGACAACGCATCGGCATCGCCCGCGCTCTCGCGCTGCGGCCGAAGTTCATTGTGGCGGATGAACCGGTCTCGGCGCTCGATGTCAGCGTCGGCGCGCAGATCGTGAATCTGTTGCAGCAACTGCAGCGCGAGTTCGGGCTCACCTACCTTTTTATCTCGCACTCCATGCCGGTCGTGCGCTATCTCGCGACCCGCATCGCGGTGATGTATCGAGGCAAGATCGTCGAGATTGGATCGACCGAGCAGATCACCAGCGAGCCGCGCGACGAGTACACTCGCAAGCTGCTGGCAGCTACTCCGGAGATGGCGGTTTCGTGATCTGGGGGCTTGTGCAGGGCGGGCAGCTACACGGTTGTCGAAGCAGCGCGGGCCCGATTACAATGCGCGTGTTCAAGGAGCCGATATGGCCGCAGCCGCAGTTGTGCCTCCGCAGGAGCCCGCACCGCTGTCCGAAGTGCAACGCCTGGTCGACACTTTCATCGCGCCGAGCAAAACCTTCATCGACCTGCGGCGGAGTGCCAGCTGGTGGGCTCCGTTTCTTCTGTTGGCGGTGGTCTGGCTAGCCTTCATTTTCGCTTTTTTGGCGGTGGCGTCAAGGCCGGACCGTGCGCCGGCGGCGGGGTTTCAGACTGCATGCGCGTGAGCTTGGTTTGCACAACGCTGAGCAGGTTCTGGACGGTCCAATAGAGCGTGAGGCCGGCGGAGAAATTGTAGAGGAACACCATGAAAATCAGCGGCATGTAGCGCATGATTTTCGCCTGGGTCGGATCCATGCCCGGCGAAGGCGGGGTGAGGTGGGCCTGCCACAGCATGGTGGCGCCCATGATGATCGGCAACAGGTTGAAAGGAAAATTCAGTCCGGGGATCAAGAACAAGGTGTCCGGCTCCGACAAATCGCGGACCCAGAGCCAGGAAGCGCCGCGCAGCTCGATCGCGCTGCGGATCATATAGTAGAACCCGATGAACACCGGCATCTGGATGAGGCTGGGCAAGCAGCCGCTCATCGGGTTGACTTTGTGTTCCTTATAGAACTCCATCATCTTGCGCTGCGACTTGACGGGGTCATCCTTGTATTTTTCCTGGAGCGCCTTCAACTGCGGCTGCAGCGCCTGCATTCGTTTGGCAGAGCGAATGCTGGCCTGCGTCAGCGGCCAGAAGACCACTTTGATGATAATCGTAATGGCTACAATCGCCCCGCCGTAGGGCAAGGCCAGGGCGTTGTGCAGCAGGTTCATTCC
>JAIQFZ010000102.1 GCA_020073015.1 Terriglobia bacterium
AACTTATGACTTACGAAGGCGTGCGCGCAATGTATGAGGCGTATAGCCGTAACAAATACACCTCGACCGGCGTGATTCAGTGGATGCTCAACAACTCCTGGCCGTCGATGATCTGGCATCTCTATGACTACTATTTGCAACCGGGCGGCGGATACTTTGGCGCAAAGAAAGCCATGCAGGCGCTCGATCCGGTGTATGGATACGACGATCATTCGGTGTGGCTGGTCAGCAGCCAGTACGTGGACGCGAAAGGACTGCAGCTGACGGCGCGCGTTTTCAATCTCGATGGCACGCAGAAGTTCTCAAAAGACGCCACGCTCGACGCGGCCGCCGACAGCACGGCAAAAGTGTTTGAGCTCCCGCAGATCGATGGGTTGTCGGCGGCGTATTTCCTGGATCTGCGTGTCACCGATGCCGGCGGCAAGCGGTTGGGATCGAATTTCTACTGGCTCTCCACCAAGCCTGAAACGAGCGATTGGGATCGTATGCGGACTACACCTCGCTGGCACAGCTGCCCAAGACGAAGCTCAACGTGTCCAGCCGGACTGAAAAGGAGGGCGCCGAGTCGATCACGCATGTCACGATCGAAAATCCAAGCAAGAACGTGGCCTTCTTCGTGCGGCTGAAGGTCAACAAAGGCAAAGGCGGAGACGAAATTCTGCCCGTGGTATGGCAGGACAACTACGTTTCGCTCTTGCCAGGCGAGAAGCGGGAGATCACCGCAACCTACCGCTCAAGCGAATTAGGAACGGCGAAGCCGGAAGTGGAAGTAAGAGGATGGAACGCGGAATAAAGGAAGAGAGTTCTTACTTCTGCAATCTGACTTCTGCCTTCTGACTTTGTGTCACTCTTCCGCCGGCAGATCGAAGTTCACCAAGTCACCGCGAAAACCTTTCGTCTTCCAAGCCCCGAAAGCAATGCCGGCCGCCATCCAGATGCTGCCCACGAGCCAAGCTTTCCAACTGAGGTTCTTCCACAAGAAAGAGCAGATCGTAAATCCGGCCAGCGGAGGTGTCCATACAGCAAGGATCGCCAATGCGACCCCAGCTGCGGCCAGCATCATCCAGTTGGAACTCGGCCAGAGCACGAGCGCAATGACGATTCCCGTCAACAGCAGCGGCGGGAGCGCACCGTGCTGCCCTTCACGGACATGGTAGCGCACGAAAGCCGCCATGTTTACGCCCATGAAGGAGATCAGCGCACCGAAGTTGAGCATCTCGGCGCCCAGTCCGTAACTGAACAGGCCAACGCTCACCAGCAACGCACCTGCCAGAGCGATGACGCCGACAAAAAGCACGTTGTTGCGCGGCACGTGCCGCTTGGGATCGACAACTCCGAAGAAGGATTGCGGCAAGGCTTTGCTGCGTCCCATTCCGTAGAGAAGACGGGCGGCGCCGATCTGTGCTCCCATTCCCGAGCCAAAGTTGGCAACCAGCAGCGTGAATCCCAGAATGGCGAACATTGGTTTCCAGGAGCGCCCGGCAACGAAGGTGAAGGCGGTGTCGGTGTTCGGAAAGGGTTCGCTTGCGGGCCACACCAGCTGCGCGGCATAGACTTCGAGGGCCGAAAGGATCCCAATCACGAAGCAGGTCAGGACCGTCGCCAGCAGAATATTGCGACGTGGATTCTCCGCTTCCTCGGAGAGGGTGGAAATACCATCGAAGCCAATGTAGCCCAGTACCGCGATGGAAGTTGCGGCCAGGACATCTTTCGAGTTCCACAATTGGGGGTCATAAAAAGGACGGGTAAAGAAGGAAGCGCCATCGTGCGGGTGGCCCATCAGATACCGGAAGGCCACCATGAAGAAAACCGCCACCACCGCACCCATCGCCGCGGCGAGCGCAGTGTTGACGCGGGCCGAGGTCTTAATTCCTTGAATGTTGAGGAACGTGAAGATCGCTCCAAAAAAGAAGGCCCAGCCCCAGTAGGGAATTCCCGGTGCAAAGACATGGGCCTGCTGGCTGCACCAGACAATACAGATCATCGGGTTGAGCATGTAGTCCATCACCATGCTCCATCCGGTGACATAGCCGAGAGCCGGGTTAATCTCCTGGCCCACGTAGGTGAAGGCCGAGCCGGCGCTGGGGTAGGCGCGGGCCATGCGTCCGTAGCTGACCGCGGTGAACAGCATCGCCACCATTGCGATCAGGAGGGTGGTCACGACATGTCCGTGGCCGCGGTCGCTGAGCACGCCGAAGACGGACATCGGCGCCACCGGCTGAATGACGATGACACCGTAGAGAATCAGGTCCCAAAGGGTCAGGGATCGTCTTAGCCGCGGAGCTCCAGCCAGCGTGTTCGGGGATGCACTCATGCAAGCACCTTAAAGTAAAACCCCATTATCCAGCACAGATAACGGGGTGCAGTGGAAAACTCACTCGGAGCCCTTGAAAACGTGATTAGATTGCGCTGCTACCGTGCCTCGCAAAATTCCTCTCGCATTCTATAGGCATGGGATATTCTGTCAATGAAAAAACATGAGTATTAAAACGATTCTCGCCTATACTCAGCCGGGTCCCCCGTGAAGCCCGGCAAAACGAGGTGCGAAGGCCATGAAGCATAAAGCGCGTTTTCTTCTTCCGATCCTGCTATGCGTGACCTGTGCGTTGCAGGCCCAGACCACTGCCGGCACGCAAACTCCTACCATAACCGTCCAGGAGCGGCTGGGCTATCCCGCCTCCGCGCGTCTGCTGGTAATTCATGGCGACGATTTGGGAATGAATCACTCGGTGAACCGGGCCACCTTTGAGGCGCTGGAGAAAGGCTGGATCACGTCCGCCAGCATCCTTGTGCCCTGCGCGTGGTTTCCCGAGGTGGTGAAGTGGGCCAAGGAGCACCCCAACGCCGATGTCGGCATCCACCAAGACCTCAACAGCGAATGGACGGATTTTCGCTGGGGACCCGTAAGCCCCACGGACAAGGTGCCCAGTCTGCTCGACGCGGACGGGTATCTTCCCCTCGAGACGCCTGCCGTCGCGCAGAATGCCAAACTCTCCGAGGTTGAGACCGAACTGCGGGCGCAAATCGATCGCGCCAAGTCTACGGGCATTCCTCTGACGCACCTGGATACCCATATGGCCGCACTATTCGGCTCAACCGACCTGTACAAGCTGTACCAGAAAATGGGGTACAGCTACGGACTGCCGATCCTGGAAGAGTGGGAGGGGACCCACGGTCCGATCAGCATAGCGCCGCCAGCAGACGAGGTGCTGATCCAGAAGGTCATTTCCATCAACCCAGGAATCGAAGCGAAAGATTGGACCGGCTGGTACGAGAAGCAGCTTGCAGCGCTCGGTCCCGGCGTCTACCAGGTCATTGTGCATCTCGCATATGATGACGAAGAGATGCGGGGCGCAACCTACGATCATCCCGATTGGGGCGCCGCCTGGCGGCAACATGATCTGGACATGGTCAAGAGTCCGGAGTTCCGGCAGTTTCTGAAAGAGCAGGGATTCGTGCTGGTGGGATGGAGAGAGTTGGCAAAAGCATTGCCGAAGAACTACGGCAAGTGAGCTGGCAGATCATTGAAAGGCGCGGAGTCCTGAATTCCCTGCCCTTCCACGATGGTGTAAATCTTGTCGGCTGCGACATCTTTCAAGGCCTCGGTCCTGCCTGAGGGCCAGCGCACTTCAACTGACTCCATCTTGCTCGCTGATCCCAAGCCGAAGTGTAGCCGCAGATCGTTCTGTGAGAGATAACTGGCTCCGCCTCGTACCTCGTCGAATTGCGTGACGCCGGCGTGAACCGTCACGCGGGCACCGATGGCAGCCCGGTTACTCTTCGTTCCGATCAGATGAAATAGCACGCGATGATTCTTGGCGCTGTTGGTGTTGAACAGCAGCGAAGGCGGCTCGCCCACGTTCAGCAGGACGATGTCAACGTTGCCATTGTTTGCGATGTCGCCGAAAGCCGCGCCCCGCCGGGATTTCAGCGGCATGTCAGCGATCTCTGACGCCTTTGATACCTCTTCAAACGTGCCGTTGCGCAGGTTGCGATGGAGCAGCATGGGCTGTGCGTAGGCGGCGCTTCCTTTGACAGTGTCCATCTGCGGATAGACGTGGCCGCCACAGACAAACAGATCGAGCCAACCGTCGTTCTCCATATCAAAAAACGTGGTGCCCCAACCGAGGTAGGGCAGGCTCGGCTGGCCGAGATGAGATTGCATGGCTACATCCTCGAATCCGCGCGCGCCCTGATTGCGATAGAGCGTGTTGGGTTGGTCGGCAAATTCGGTTACGAACATCGACAGACGGCCGCTGTGGTCGTAGTCGCCCCAGGTCACGCCCATGGAGCCGAGCGCCTGTCCTTCACTGTTCATCGCAATGCCGGCAACCATGGCTTCATCGGTGAACGTGCCGTTGCGATTGTTGCGGTAGAGATGATTCGGGGTGGCGTCGTCGGCGACGAACAGGTCGGGCCAGCCATCGTTATCGTAGTCGCCCCAGGTCACACCGAGTCCGTAGTATTGGTCGGGATCGTCGACGCCGGCTTTTTTCGAGACTTCCTCGAACGTGCCGTCGCCTCGATTGTGGTAGAGCAGATCAGTTTCGCCTTCCATCCCCCAGGGGCCGCACTGCACGGGGGCGCCTTTGAAGTGGCAGAACTTGGTTGAGCCGAATTCGGGCAGGTGGTTGATGTCCACGTGAACGTAGCGGGAGACAAACAGATCGACATTGCCGTCGCGATCGTAGTCGCCCCAGGCGGCACCGGTGGAGAATCCGCCGCCGCGCACGCCGGCTTTCTCGGTTACGTCCTCGAAAACGCAGTTTCCCTTGTTGCGGTAGAGCGCATTCCCGCCGTAGCCAGTGACGAAGAGATCGAGGTTGCCGTCGTTGTCGAAGTCGGCGACCGCCACACCCATGCCCCAGCCTTTGCGCATGAGTCCAGCCTTCTGCGTGATGTCGGTGAACTTGAGATCGGCGTCGTGGTGCCAGAGCGTCACGAGAGGATCGCCGCCCTGCTTGTAGCGATCGACACTCGAGCCGTTCACCATGACGATGTCGAGTTTGCCGTCGTTGTCGCAGTCGAACAAGCCGATGCCGCCGCTCATCGATTCGACCACGTAGTGCTTCTCCGCCGATGAGATGTGGGAGGCCGTGAGTCCCGCTTGGGCGGCAATGTCGCGGAAGGTGGGAACCGGATCGGTGAGCTTGGGGGGAGACGATTTCTTTTCAATGCGCACCGGCGCAAGTTTAGCCGGAGGTCCTATCGGCCCTTGCGGCTCGGTCTGCGCTGACAGCAGGCCGGTGAAGGCGATCAACAAAATGGCAATAACAAAATGGCAATCTGGCCGGCCCGCATGCAGAGTGATTGTAACGCGAACGTTTGTCATCCTGAGCGCAGCGCGCCATTCACGAAGTGAATGACGTGCGGAGTCGAAGGACCCCTACTCGAACAAGACTTCCGGCCGGCAGACTTGGCGTTCGCGGCAATCCACCCCCCCCAAGACACTTCCGCGTGTAGGAATCCTTCGACTCCAAGGAAACTTCGCTTCGCGAAGTTCCCGCTCCGCTCAGGATGACAGGACTATTGTTTTGGATAGCGGAACGAATATCCGCTTGCTTCATTCCCCGACATGAACCGCGTGTTGTATTCGAGCTGGTAGTTGATGTGATCGGCATCGGCCGGGAACGCCTTGCCGGGATACGGATACGTCCCCATGTCCCGGTAGGGCAATGGCTCCACCGTGTCGCCGCGATAGGCGTAGAAATCCATGTCTTTTTCGTAGCCGTGCGCAGCAAAGAAGTAGTCGCGCACCCAGCCCTGCGGCAGAGCTGGAAGCTTTGCTGGATCGAAGTCCAGCGCGACTTCATCGCCCGATCCAAAGACGGCAAACTTGTCGTCGGTGGCGGCCAGTAGAGGCCGGACGTCGCCATAGCGAGTATAGGCTCCGGCAGGCCGCGTATAGGGACCCGTGGCGCTCGTCTTCTCGTAGATGTATTTCACGTTGCCCGGAGGCTGATCTTCGATCTTCAGGGGGAACCCGTGGAACCCCAGGTCGGCGCGCGCGAGCGGAACGGACGTCAGGCGGGCACTTTGATCCTGGCTGGCGCGACTCACCAGGATGTTGTCCCAGTAGATTTGCAGGTTGGTCGTCAGACGAATCCTCTGCGTCCCGTGTGGCAATTTGCCGGTCAGATCGGCAGTCATGGTGCGCGCGCCACCAGCGGGGAAGCCTAGATCGTCGATTACGCGGACCCACTTCCCTTTTTCGCCGTTTTCGTTAGAGACGAGCGCCTCGACATACGGCGCGAACGGCGTAAGGTGCGCCTGGTCGGCAGCGTACATGCTCGTAGCGGTGAAGTATTCGATCTCGCCGTGCATCAGCAGCCAGAGGGGCCCACCGCGGTACGGCTCACCCAGATCGAGTTCCAGGCTGTGCGGCTCCGTAAACCCGGCAAACGACAGCACCTTGAAGTCGCCGAAATAGCGGTGTGCGAGCAAGATGGGAAGAACGTCATGGCCGTGCTCGTCCCAGGCACCAGCGGGCGGTTGCGCGTCGCGGCTGAAGACAACCTTGAACGGCGGGTAGGGCGGATCGCTCGCGAAGTATTCGTTGGGATAGACATCGACGTTCGCCGGATGATCAACCGCCAGTAACTCGACCTGATCGAGGTAAACCGATTCTTCCAGCGGCTCCATGAACCGGAAACTCAACATTGGGTGGGAGTCATCAGGCAGAGGGTGCCCCACGTTTCCCCGGTTTTGGGAAACGTGGGATTCATACTTTTCGCGAAGCACGTTCCGGTCGATCTTGATGTATTCCGTGGGCCGCGCGATGTTGCGCTCACCGGGTCCGACCCAATGCCCGACCACGCCAGCGCCCAGCATATCGCCGACCAGCGCGTAGTGCGTGCCGTCCCATCCGAACAGCGTGGGGCACGAGCTGCCGCGGCGGTCAATTTCGAGAAACTCCTGCCGCTTGTTGGCCGCGACTTCGATTTCATCCTGCAGAACGCCGGTCGGCCATACCATGCGCACGACGTCGGCTTCTTTCGCCTGCCCCAGACCAATCGTGAGATAAGGCGAGTTCTGTCCGAGATAGCCGGATGATCCGTAGACTTCGAATTTCTGCCGCAGCCCGGCGGAAAAAACTTCGACCTTCGTCCCAATGGCACTCTTGTTGTCGTTCAGCCCCTTCAGCGCCAGCCGCAGCGAGTTGTTCTTGTTGCCGCCTTCGTTGTGCAGCAGCACGGCGGGGCCGTGATTCTGCGTGATCAGCAAATCGACCGCGCCGTCGTTGTCGTAGTCGCCAGCGATGATCGCGCGCGGCTCCCTGAGTTGAATCTTGTCGAGGCCGACATCGGCGGTCACGTCTTTCCAGCCGTCAGGGCCGAGGTTGCGGAAGAGACGGACTTCGAACCTCTCTTCTTCGCCCTTGAGTATCGCCCTCTCGCCAACGAAAGCCAGATCGACCCAGCCGTCGTTGTCGTAGTCGAAGGCGACGACACCGAAGCCACGTTGCCAATCGAATTCCGGCAGTGGAACCTGCTCGAAGGTCCTGCCTTGGTTGTTACGCCAAAGAGTGATCGCATCACCAAATTCCGTGAAGGCGAGGTCCATCCATCCATCGTGGTTGAAGTCGAGCGGCGCAATGCCATAAGTCGACCCGGATTCGATTGGCAACAGTTGGTGGAATTTTCCTTCTCTCGGATTTTCGAACACAACCGGGGATTTGTGGTCGTACAAACCCACGGCGCCACCTCTACATGCATCTCCGGCCGTCACAATGTCCACTGCCCGGTCATTGTTGAAGTCGGTACCAATCGCAGCCATACTAGAGCTCAAGCCGTCGAGACCCGTGGTTTCGGTGACATCGGTAAACGTACCGTTTCCATTGTTGCGCCACATCATATTGTTGCCGGGAGACGAGATTTTCTTATCGGAGCAGATCTCAACACTTTGTGGGGTTAATCGAGTAACGTAGAGATCGAGATCACCGTCATGGTCGTAATCGACGAACGTCAGACCGGTGACCTCAGGTGTCCCCGCGAGCGGATTAGCAGGCGGCAAACTCTTCTCCGTGTTGATTCCGACTTGTTCCGTCGCATCCCAGAACGTTCCGTTCTTTTCATTGTGGAGAAGGAGGATGCGATTGCCGAGACTTACGGCAAGGTCGGTTCTTGGTCACATCTTCGAATTTGCCGTTTCCGAGATTGTGGTACAGCGACATCGAGCCCTGAGTTCCGTCGTCTGGTAGAAACAGATCGATGTTTCCATCATTGTCGTAGTCCAGAAAACACGCACCTGGACCAGCGAACGACGCGCCGTCTTTGGTTGGGCGAACTGAAGGTCTTGACGTTAGCCCTGCGCCCTTCGTCACATCCACAAACTTCACCGGAATCTGCGGCAGAACTTTCTCCGCCGCTACCGGCGACTCTTCCGCGCGCGAATACTTTCCCTGCTCGCCGTACGCCAGGCTGATGGGCGAGCCCAGCTTGTTCTGCGTGATGTACTGGAATTTCTTCATCGCCTCATGGGCGGGATCGGCTTGGCCGGATTGCTGGTAGGCGCGGGCCAGTCCGAACTGGGCTGAGGCGTGGAGCGGATCGATCTTGAGCGCATGCTCAAAGGCGCTGATCGCCTCCGGGAACTGCTTGAGCTGCGCGTAGGTGGAACCGAGAAAGTACCAGGTGTCGGCGTCGTTGGGATCGATTTCCGTGACGCGGCGGAAGTCAGCGACCGCCGCTTCGGGATCGGAAGAATTCTTGTAGTAGAGGCCGAGACTGTAAAACGCGTGTGGGTCGTTCGGGTCGTCTTTTGAGGCCTTTTCGAGCAGGGCTTTCGCTTCCTCGACGCGTTGCAGGTTCAGCAGCGCAACGCCGCGATTCAGTGCCGTCACTTTCAAGTTTGGATCTTTGGCGGCAGCTTCTTCGAAGGCCTTCAGTCCCTTTTCAAACAACTGCTGGTTCATGTAGGCGACGCCGATGTTGTTGAGGCGCGCGGCCTCTTGAGGATTGGCGGGAGCAGCGGCACCAACAAGCGCGACAAGAAGGGCGAGAACGAAGATAGCAATGAAAGCGATGGTGAATTTCTTGGTCATCGTGGGTTGGGAATGATTCTATCTGAGCGACAGCCGGGTGGTCGAAATGCAATCGAGTTGCAGTAGGGGTCCTTCGACTCCGCGGGTCATTCGCTTCGCGAATGGCCCGCTCCGCTCAGGATGACAAAATTAGAGAGGGTCGCTAGTACGCAGGGTTATCTCTTCCCGTACGGACGTGCGGCGATCACGCCCTTCGCTTCCTGGATCGTAACGGTCTGCCCTCTCGCAATGTTTGAAAGCTTGTCCACCTGCCCGCTGGGCCACTGGATTTCTACTGTGTCCGCTTTTGTCTTCGATCCCAGGCCGAAGGTGAGCACCAGTTCACTCTGCGAGAGGTAGCTGGAGCCCGACTTCATCATCAGCCACTGCTTGTCGTTCCCGGCCGTCACGCGGACGATTGCACCAATTCCGTCGCGGTTGGATTTCGCTCCTACCAGCTTCACGCGCAGGCTCTGGTTGGTACCGCCTTCGTTGCGATAGAGATGCGCGGGGCCGCCGTTGGTCATGACCAGGATGTCGAGCGCGCCGTCGTTGTTGATGTCGGCATAGGCAGCGCCGCGGGCAACCTTGGGAGCCGCAAAGCCCGCTCCCATTTTTGTCGTGACCTCTTCGAATTTTCCGTTGCCCAGGTTGCGAAACAGGTGGGGCGGCTCGGCGTAGCTGACGCGCTTCTGCACGCGCTCGATTTCGTTTTCGATATGGCCGTCGGCGATGAAGATGTCGGGCCAGCCATCGTTGTCGTAGTCGAAAAAGAAACAGCCGAAGCCGAGCGTGACCAGGCTGGCGCGGCCGACTTCGGAGCGCGGCGCTTCGTCCACGAACAGGCCGTTGCCCTCGTTGTGGTAGAGCGAGATCATCTGGTTCGCAAAATTCGTGATGATCAGGCTGGCGCTGCCGGAGCGGTCGTAATCGGCAGCATCGACGCCCATCCCCGCGCGGGCGATGCCGTCTTCGCTGAACGCGACACCGGCACTCACCGCGTGCTCTTCAAACGCGCCGTTCTTTTTGTTCAGGTAGAGCTTGTTGGGCTGAGTGTCGTTGGCGATCAGGAGGTCGGGCCAGCCGTCATTGTTGTAATCGAGGGTCGCGATACCGAGGCTCTTTGAAGTCGGATCGTTGAGCCCGGCCTTCTGCGTGGCATCTTCGAACTTGCCACCGAGATTGTGCCAGAGGCGCACCGACGTTCCTTTGTAGGACTCGGGCGTGCAATACGATTTGTGCGCGCCGTCGAGTGTGCAGTAGAGGTCACCTTTCTCCGACCACTGCACATAGTTCGAGACTACGAGATCGAGTTTGCCGTCGCGGTCATAGTCGAACCAGGCGGCGCTGGTGGAGAATTCGCTCGGCCCCCAGAGCCCGGCGGCCTTGGTCACGTCGGTGAAGGTGCCGTTGCCGTTGTTGTGGAAAAGATGGCTCTGCCCTACGGCGGTGATGAAGATGTCGTCGAAACCATCATTGCCGAAGTCGCCGACGGCAGCGCCGAGGCCGAAGATTGAGATGCCGAGGCCGGACTTGCTGGTCACATCGGTGAATGTGCCGTCGTGGTTGTTGTGGTAGAGCTTCGGCATGGTCGCGCCACTCTTGGCGTGGCCGGGGTCCCCATCGCGCCCGGTTTTGGCGAGATGGGGCGGATGGCCGGGCCAGTCCTGACCGTTGATGAGCAGGATGTCGGGCCAGCCGTCGTTGTCGTAGTCGATGAAGGCGCAGCCGGGGCCCATGGTTTCCGGCAGCCACTTTTTCCCGAAGGCGCCGTTGTTGTGGGTGAAGTGAATGCCGGCTTGGGCGGTGATGTCGCGGAAGACGATGGTTTGCGCGCGGGCAGTCACACCGAACGTAAGGACGGTTAACCACAGAGACACAGAGACACGGAGGAATCCTGAGAAAGGATCCCGCATTTCTCTGTGACTCTGTGACTCTGTGGTGAAACCTCTTTTTGAAAGAAGCATTACTTGGAGGCCCCGAGAGGAGTGGTGGTGGCAACAACTGCCGGGCTTCGCCCGGCTGGACGGCCAGCCACCCCAGCCCGCGAAAAGCGCGCGGTCTGGGGGCCCCGGCCGAGGGCGGCCGTCCCTACGTGAGTCTTAGTGGTACGGGCGTTTTGCGCGACGCTCGTTGCCCCCAACACAGTTAGTGGCACTGACACGTGTTCGTGGATGGACTGGCGCTCGTTATTGTCTTCGGGATTGAGTTGGCGGTAGGGACCGGTAATCGCCTGCGAGGCTTCGTCGGCCTTGAAACGCAGGTAGCGCGCCTGGTGTTCGTTCGCCATTTTCTCGTCGCCGAGTCCGTTGTAGCAGAGCATCAGGTTGTAGTGAGCCTGCAGATCTTCGGGGTCGATGGCCAGCACCTGCTGCAGAACCTTGATGGCATCTGCATATTTGCGCTCGAGGAACAGCACGCGGCCCAGGTTATTGAGCGCTACGCGGTCACGCGGATACTCGGCCAGCACGATCTGCAAGTGCTCCGCAGCTTGGTCGTAGTCGCCGGTCGCCTTCATCAGGGCACCGTAGAAAAAATTGGTGCGTGCGAGCTTTGGATCGATGGCCAGAGCCTTCTCGAGGACCACGCGGGTGCGGGCAACGTCGCCTTCCTGCAAGGCGGCGCGGCCGATGTTCACCCAGCCATCAGGATTCTTGGGATCGATCTCGGTAATCTTTTCGAAGGCCACTTGAGCGGCTTTCAGGTCGCCCTGCAGTAACAAACCGATGCCGTAGTCATTCCAGCGTTGCCAGTCTTCTCTGTCGAGCTGAGTTTTGGGCTGAGGCGCGGGAGCAGTCGCTGGCAGCACATTCAACGCAACTTCGTTTTCCGCCACGGTCACGATGGGCAGATCGGGAACTTTCGCTTCTTTCGCCGACACATCGGCTTGGACGACGTTGGTCAGAATATAGCGGGTGTCGTCATGATCGGGCGTGACCTCGTGCGGAGGTTGGGCGGGATCGGGGATGGCGCGGAACGAAAACTGCGTACCCCACCAGGCGAACTTGCGGTAGCACAGGCGCGCCGTGAGCGTGATTTTGCTGCCGGTTTTCTCTGGAACCTTCATGCGAAAGTGCACGGTGTCGGCGGCGCCGGGAGGAATCAGGCGTACATACACAACGGCGCGCGTGGCCCAGGCATTGCGCTTGTTGATGGGATGGCCGTGGCCGTCCACTTGAAGCGAGCGATAGAAGTGTGCTCCTTTCTCGACTGGGCCTTTGCCATTGTCTTCGACCATGCCGCTCCAGAAAATGGTCTGGCCCTTATCATCGACGCCCTTAAGTTCGAGCCAGGTATCGTAGGCGTCCACGGTGCCGCCGGGAAAGAAATGGCCGACGCGTTTGGTCCGAACCACGACATCGACGCGCACGGTATCGCCGCGGCGCACGGCGGGTTGCACACGATCGAGCGGGGCCGTGACGGGCGCGACTTCACCCGCTTCTCCGGGTGTGATTTTTGCTTCCGCTTCTTCTCCTACGGCGAACGCGGTGGACATTTCGTGCTGGGCGACCGCTCCGGCTTTCACTTCACGCTCCGGAGAAAGCGCGAAGATATCGACGGTCAGCGCGCCGCTGGTGAGAAAGTTCTCCGTCACCTTCAACTGATCGGCATCTTCGTTGGCGGTTGGCAGAGCCGTGTTGGCTGCGGGAAAGCGGTGCGAGTGCACTTTGCCGGCAACGTTGCCCATGTCGCTGGAAGGTTCGAGCGGCATGTGGCAGTCGGGGCATCCTTGCGGCTTGGGCCGATAGTAAAACGAGCGCGCACCTTGTCCGGAAACGCCGCTGGCCTGCCAGTTGTCGTACTCGTTGAAGCCGCGAATCCAGCGATAGTGATTCACCGGCACGTCGAGATGCACTTTGTGGCAGGAGGAACAGAATTCGGCGGTCTGGTCGCGCATGAACGGCTTGAGGAAGACGCGACGGTGGGGCTCGGGATTCAGCTTCGTTAAGGTGTCGTGCAAATAGCGAATGACCGGGTTCTTGCTGGCGGCAAGCTCGTGGAGCTTGGGATATTCCAGGTAGAAATCGGCCTGCCCCATGGTGCTCTTCACGTCGGCGATGGCGTGGCACATCATGCAGCCGAGTCCGGCCTGGGCCTCGGGCGTGTGCACGATCTGCCTGATCGGGGTATCCATTTTGCCAGCGTAGAGAACGGCCGGGTCGTGGCAGCCGCCGCACCACTTAGAAGGCTTCGTTCCCACCACGTCTTGCATGTATTCGATACTCTTGCGATACCACTGATTGTTGAATGACGAAAAATGGTGGGCTGAGCTGTACCACTGCTTGTAAATGTCTTCATGGCAACGCTTGCAGGATTCCGATTCCATGAAGAATTTGCTGGGAATCTTCTGGCCGCCATAGACCTGAGCCGAGCTGGGAAAGAATGCGCCCGACGGGCCGTCACCTTCGCCGTCCATACTGGCGGGAGGCAGTGTCTGGTTCTTGATCACGGAGCGGCTCAGCCACCGGGATTCGCGCTGGTAGCGTGCAGCCCAGCTAAGCACCCCGAGCACGGCAAGACAGACCACCACCCGAATGGCTACGTTCGAGCTCAGCCAGCCGCGGCTTCCGAGGAATTCGGCGAGTAAGCAGCCAATTCCGATCACGCTCACGACGATGTGCGCGTAGAGCCAGCGGTACTCGCTGTGCGGTGTGCCTTTGAACACGAGCAGTATGCCGAGAGCAGCTCCAGCCCCGATGAGCAGCCAGCCCGCCTTCCAAACGGAGTTCCCATCCCGGAGCAGGCGCCAGAGCAAAAGTGCAAGGAGCAGGGTGGCCAGGATTCCACCCAACACATGAAGCACAATGGCGGCAGGATAAAGCAGATTGGCTTGCGGAAAGGGGTATAGATAAGCTGCGGAAATCAGCAAGGCGAGCATCAGGCCGCGCAGCAGTTTCTGTGTGAAGGAAAGATTCGAAACAGCCATTCGATGCATCACCCCAGAAAACGAGGTCGAAATCCCCACGAGTCCGACGGTCGATCAGTCTATTTCATCGGGTCGGGAGCCAGTAATAGTACAAAACCACTAGCCGAGTTCTATCGGGGGACCCGCCCAAGGGCCTCTTCCCTCCTCCAACACCGCCGCGATTGAAAAGACCAATTCTTCCTCCCATGGACGTCCCACAATCTGCACGCCGATGGGCAGGCCTGCTTCCGAGAAGCCCATTGGAACTACGACCCCGGGGAAGCCCAGCAAGTTGAACCACTCGCAATAGCTCCATGCGTCGAGATACTTCACGGTCTTGCCCTCGACTTTCCACTCGCGTTCGCCGTGTCGGAAAGCGGGGATCGCCGCCGTGGGACAGATCAGCACGGGATACTTCCGCATCTGGAGAAGAATCTTCTCTCGAATTTCATCGCGCCCGAGCCAGGAGGCGAGCAACGAATCTCCGGAGTGAGGCGGCTCGGCGGAAGTCCATGAAGAAAACTGGTGCAGAATGGGGCTGAGTTCCGATTCGTGGCCGCGTAGCATGGGGCCGAGGATCATGCCTCCGGCCGTGCCGAAGAACTTCCACCACAGCTGGCGCGCTTCTTCCAGACCTTCGGGGCGAAAGGGATCGACTCGAAATCCGGCATTCGACACAAGAGACGCGGCGCGGTTTACGGCTAACCTGGTTTCTTGAGTCACCGGCGTTCTGCCATCGTCCTCGAAGAACCCAATCGCCACGTCCCGGATAGTTTTCTCCTGAATCTGACCTAGATGGACGGGGGCCGAGCACGGGTCGGCGTCATCCCACCCGGCCATCGCTTCGAAAAGAACCCGCACGTCCTCAACCGTGCGCGCCATAGGACCAACCACGCCGAGCAATGCGAACGGACCGCCGGACTTAGGAAAGTGTCCTGTCGAAGGAATCCGTCCGGGGGTAGGCTTCAACCCGCAGATTCCGCAGAAATGCGCGGGCTCGCGGATGGAGCCACCGCCATCGCTGCCTACTCCCCCGGCGGAGAGTCCGGCGGCGATGGCGGCCGCTTCGCCGCCGCTGGATCCTCCGGCAGTGCGAGTCAGGTCCCAGGGATTATTCGTCCTGCCATAGAGAAGGTTGTCGGTTTCCCAAGCCATGAGGAGCTCGGGTGTGTTCGTGACGCCGAGAATCACCGCTCCGGCCGCTCGTAAACGTGCGACCAGGGGTGCATCTTCTGCTGCGACGTATCCCGCACGCAAGCGAGTGCCCGCTTCACAGCGATGGCCAGCCACATCAATGGAGGCTTTGATCGAGAGTGGGACACCATGCAGCGGGCCGACGTCTTCTCCCTGCAGGATCGCTCTTTCTGCGGCGCGTGCCTGGGCCAGCACTACCTCGGGCTTCCAGTCGACGAAAGCGTTCAGGCTTGGATTGAGGCGCTCGATGCGATCGAGATGGACGTGAGCGATTTCGACCGGCGATATTTCCTTCTTGCGGATCTGCGCGGCGATCGCGCGCGCGGAAGAATAACTTGCTGTCATGAGATGAAGGAAGCACCTGACTGCAGCGGCTAGAGCCGGTGCTAAAAACAAGCCCGTTATCGCAGCGCTAAAGCACTGCGCCACCCAAAATCCAGTGCGAAATCGAGTTTTTCAGGAACTGGTCAGGATATCAGGAAGAAGCGAGAAACAGGCTTCAGGCGCCGATCAACTTTTCCAACGCTGCTCTGTTTGTAATCATCAGAGTCGAGCCGCGCAATTGCGCGAACTGCTTATCACGGAACTCGCCGAGCACGCGCGTAACGGTTTCGCGGGAGGTGCCGATCAGTTGCGCAATCTCCTCGTGAGTGAGGGCAATCTTGATGCGGATGCCCTCCTTGGTCTGCTCTCCATCACTGGCCCACTCCAGAAGCAGGCGCGCGAGTTTTTCGGAAACAGAGTGCGAGAGTCCAAGGGAACGGATCATCTCATAGGCGCTCTGGCAGTTCTGGCTCAAATGGTGCGCAGCGCTGAGACAGGCGTCGGCATGATTCTGCAGAAACTTCAGGAAATCATCCCGCTTGATGAAATCCAGCTGGCAGGGTTGCAGGGTCTCCGCCGTCAACTCGTAGGGTTTGCCCGACACTGTACCGTGAAGCCCCAGCACTTCTCCGGCCTGGGCGATCCGAAGAATCAAGGTCTTGCCGTCGCGCGAGGTCGTGGTCAGTTTTATGCGCCCGCTGCAAACGATGTAGATGCCACGGGGCGCCTGGCCTTCCACGAACAATACTGCTCCCTGGGGAAAGGCGCTGGCGTACTTAACTCTTTCGAGGTCCTCAATCGACGACTTGGGGAGGTCGCAAAAGAATCCGGAATGGCGGAGTTTGCATAAAACGCAACTCTCCGTGATTTGCAGCCCGTAGGGCGAACTCATACACGACTCCCCTACCCACGCTTGGATCTTAGCACCCCGTTAGCTTCTGGTAAAGGCGCCGATAGCCACCAATATTATGCGGTTTTTCTGGCATTTGCCGCAGCCCCAATCATCGGCCATCGAAGAGCAGCAGCATCGCTCCCTGCTACTTGCGCTTGAGACTCCCCGCCCGCACAATGGAACGTGCGCTTCCGATTGGCGGTCATTCTGTTCTTATTCCTGCCCTTTGCAGGCTGGGGTGGTCCCCGGCATTCTGCCAAACCAGCCGCGCTCAACGACTCAGGCTATGTCTTCGCACTGGGAACGGCAAACCGATTTCTCCATGCATGGCAAACGGGCGATCTCGAAAGCGGGATGGTCCTGCTCAGCGATCACGTGCGCCGCTCCCATGACGCCGAAACATTGGAACGACTTTTCTCCGGCGGTTCGGACCGAGCGTATGAAATTGGCCGCGGCCAGGGACATCCGGGACGCTACCGCTTTCCCGTTGTACTCGTCACCAAAACGGCCGGCCTGCACCGCACCTTCTCCGAGATAATCGTCGTCAACACTGGAAAGAATGACTGGGTGGTAGATAAACTACCCTAGTAAGGCTCTTCTTCTTGTCCGCATCGGTCATTTCAAAGTGTCGTAGCTTCATCGCGGGAGTGATCATTCATGAAAAAGATAAATAAAGTTGCCATCCTGGGCGCCGGCACCATGGGCGCACGCATCGCAGCACACTTCGCCAACGCCGGTGTGCCATCGTTCCTGCTGGACATCGTTCCGCCAGATGCCGATGGCCCGGCCCGCAACAAAATCGCAGCCGCCGGACTGGACGGCGCCCGCAAATCGAAACCCGCCGCGTTCTTCGAGGCATCGCTCGCTCGGCTGGTCACCATCGGTAATTTCGAAGACGACTTGAAACACTTGGCTGATGTCGACTGGATCATCGAAGCCGTCGTCGAGAACCTCGAAATCAAGCGTTCCTTACTGAAGAAAGTGGAGGCCGTGCGCAAGCCCGGCTGCATCGTCACCACCAACACCAGCGGGCTGCCCGTGGGCAAAATCGCCGAAGGATTCTCGGACGATTTCCGCTGGGCGTGGTTCGGCACGCATTTTTTCAATCCACCGCGCTACATGCGCCTGCTGGAGATCATTCCCACACCGGAAACCGATCGCGCCGCGCTCGAGGCCATCGCGCACTTCTGCGACGTGCGCCTGGGCAAGGGCGTGGTCTTCGCCAAAGACACGCCCAACTTCATCGGCAACCGCATCGGAACGTTTTCCGTCCTCAACGCCATGCGCCTCATGCAGGAGATGGATCTCAGCATCGAAGAGGTCGACGCGCTCACCGGACAAGCCGTGGGCTGGCCCCGCTCCGCCACCTTCCGCACCATCGACCTCGTCGGCCTCGACATTCTGAGCCACGTGGTCGGCAACATGACCGCGAACGTGCACGACGAGCGCAGCGATCTGCGCTTGCCCGATTTCTTCGGCCAGATGTTGCAGCGCAAATGGCTGGGCGACAAAACCAAGGGCGGCTTTTACAAGAAAGCGAAGGGCGGCGATGGCAAAGAGGACGAGCGCCTTGCGCTGAACTGGAAAACTCTCGAATACCACCCTCGGCAGAAGCCAAAGTTTGCCGCGCTCGACATGGCGAAGAACCTCGACGACACCGCTAAGCGCCTGCGCATGCTGCTTGGTCTGGAAGGCAGCGGGCCGCAGAAGGGCGACAAGGCCGGAGCCTTCCTCTGGTCCGCGCTCTCGGATTTGTGGACTTACTCCGCCAATCGCGTGCCTGAGATCTCCGACTCCATCGTCGAAATTGACCGCGCCTTGCGCCTCGGCTTCAACTGGGAACTCGGTCCTTTCGAGCTTTGGGATGCTGTCGGTGTGGAAGCGACCGTCGCCCGCATGAAGAAAGAAGGTAAGCCGGTGGCGGCGAATGTCGAGAGGCTGCTGGCCTCCGGACAAAAATCCTGGTATATCGACGACCCAAGATCGCCCTCGGGACGCAAGTACTGGGAACTGGGAACGGAGAGCTGGGAACCGATTCAAGTACCGTCGGGCGTCTGGTCGGTCGAAGTCGCGAAGAAATCCAACGGCGTAGTCAAGAAGAATTCCGGCGCTTCCCTCGTCGACCTGGGCGATGGCGTGGCTTGCATTGAGTTCCACTCGAAGATGAATGCGCTCGGCGCCGACATCATCTCCTTGATCACGCAAACCCTCAAGCACGGCGGCCCCGGCGATGCCTTCGATGCCTTCGTCATTACCAACGAGGCCACCAATTTCTCGGTGGGCGCCAACGTCATGCTGCTCCTCATGTCCATCCAGGAAGAGGAGTGGGACGAGATCGACCTCGCCATCCGCCAATTCCAGGGCATGACCCAGGCCATCAAATTCTCTCCCAAGCCGGTGGTGGTCGCGCCTTTCGGTCTCACCCTCGGCGGAGGCTGCGAAATTTCCCTCCACGCCGCGGCTCGCCAGCCCCACGCTGAGCTCTACATGGGATTGGTGGAAGTGGGCGTGGGCCTGCTGCCCGGCGGCGGCGGCTGCAAGGAGATGCTGCTGCGCGCGGTCGACAGTGCGTATTCCATCCGCCCGGACGCAAAGGGAGACTCGGTTGAGCTGCTGGAGGCGATGAAGAAAGTTTTCGAAACGATCGCTACGGCCAAGGTCGCAACCTCGGCCCACGAAGCACGGGGCCTTGGATTTCTCCGTAATTCCGACCGGATCACGATGAACCGCGAGCGCGTCCTCTCCGATGCCAAGACTCGTGCGCGGGAACTGGTGCGAGCAAGCTATGAGCCTCCCATTGCTCGCACCGACATTCCCGCCCCCGGCGAAAACATTCTCGCGGCGCTCAAAACGGGTGTCTACCTGATGCGGCAGGGCGGCTACATCACCGACCACGAACAAAAACTGGGAACCAAGATTGCCGAGGTTCTGTGCGGTGGACATGTCACGCCCGGCACTCCGGTCAGCGAGCAATACCTGCTCGACCTGGAGCGTGAGGCATTCAAGTCGCTGTGCGGAGAGAAGAAGACGCAGGAGAGGATCCAGCACACCCTGAAAACTGGAAAGCCGCTGCGCAACTAGACGCTGGCATCGAGAGTGTCTTTTTGGTGCCCCAGGTTCGCGCCCGTTCTTTGGGCGCTAACCTGGGCCACGGCTAAATGA
Source organism: Terriglobia bacterium (assembly GCA_020073015.1). Classification (GTDB taxonomy): domain Bacteria; phylum Acidobacteriota; class Terriglobia; order Terriglobales; family Acidobacteriaceae; genus Acidiflorens. The sequence goes on from JAIQFZ010000102.1 coordinate 19,501, forward strand.
TCGTTCCTGACTGTAGAAAGCGTCCAGCCGGCGGGCCTGCCCTGAGCGAAACCGAAGGAACGCCCGGCTCTCCATCTCCTGACCATGATCTCGCCGGAGTTGATTTCTCGCACGCCCGCAGACTCAGTTTCCCGTCAGCGAGCGGTCGACCGAAAATGGGCCGGCGCCGCGCAGCATCAAGGCAGCAGCGATGGCCAGGGCCAGCAAGTGGTATTCGTATCCTTCGCCCTTCTGGTTGCCCATCCAGTTCATGAAGAACCCATTCTGCAGGTGGACCACGAAGATCGCGCCGACCATCAGGCCGCTAACTCCGAGAGCGGCGATTCGGGTAAGGAATCCGGCAATCAGCCCCAGGCCGCCAAAGAACTCGGTCACAATGACAAAAAAGGCCAGGGCCGCCGGCATTCCAATGTGCGTAAAGAATCCCACGGTGCCGTGAAAACCGTAGCCGCCGAACCAGCCGAGCATCTTCTGTGCCCCATGCGCGAAGAACACCACCCCTAACACCAGCCGCAAAATCGTCAGGCTCACATCTTGGGTTGTCGCAATCATTCTCTGGAACATCTCAGTCCTCCGTGGAAATCCAAATGGTCATTTACTCGTTATAACAACTATAATCTTTCGATTCTCTGCGGACCCCGCCGGATTCATTTCTTGCGGGCTCATCCCCTTTCGTTGTGACTGCGGACACGCGACCGAATACAGTTTCGCCTGTTGGTTTGCCCGTCCGCGTGAGAGACAAACCGCATCAACTCTCCGGCGTATAATCGAGATCTAGATTTCGTGAGGATGGTGCCAGTACAAGTATGTCCGGAACGAATGGCAATTCGATGAACGATTCCCACTCCAACGGTCTCAACGCGGCGCTCAAACCGCGGGCGGAATGGTTGACGAGGCGGAAAGCTGAGAATACGGACGGCAATTTCTCGCAAATGCACTATGCGCGCCGCGGCGTGGTCACCGAAGAGATGGAATACGTGGCGCGGCGCGAACGAATTACGGCCGAACTGGTTCGGGATGAAGTCGCGCGCGGACGCATGATCATCCCCGCCAACATCAACCATCCGGAACTGGAACCGATGGCGATCGGCGTGGCGTCACTGTGCAAGATCAACGCCAACATCGGGAACTCGGCAGTCACCTCCAACGTCGACGAAGAACTCAAGAAGCTGCACACCGCCGTGCACTACGGCGCCGATACGGTGATGGACCTTTCCACCGGCGGCAATATTCACGAAATCCGTGAAGCCATCGTGCGGCACTCGCCGGTGCCGATCGGAACCGTTCCGATCTACGAAGCTATTTCGCGCGTGAAGCGGGTCGAAGATCTCACCGCCAGCGTGATGCTCGAAGTCATCGAAGAGCAGGCGGCGCAGGGTGTGGACTACATGACCATCCACGCGGGTGTGCTGATTCAATACGTGCCGATGGTTTCCAAACGCATCACCGGCATCGTGAGCCGCGGCGGCGCGATCCTGGCCCAGTGGATGACTCACCACCACAAGCAGAACTTCCTCTACGAATGCTTCGAGGACATCGTCAAGATTTTCAAGAAATACGACGTCAGCTTCTCGCTCGGCGATGGCCTGCGTCCCGGCTGCCTGGCCGATGCCAGCGACGAAGCGCAGTTTGCGGAACTGAAAACTCTCGGCGAGTTGACCCGGATCGCGTCGAAGCACGACGTGCAGGTCATGATCGAGGGCCCCGGCCACATCCCGATGCACAAGATCAAGGAGCAGGTCGATCTTGAAAACGAATGGTGCGACGAAGCGCCGTTCTACACGCTCGGGCCGCTGGTCACCGACATCGCTCCCGGCTACGACCACATTACGTCCGCCATTGGCGCGGCCATGATCGGCTGGTACGGCGCGTCCATGCTCTGCTACGTCACGCCGAAGGAGCACCTAGGCCTGCCGAACGAAAAAGATGTGAAGGACGGCATCATTGCTTATAAGATCGCCGCCCACGCCGCCGACGTCGCCCGCCAGCGTCCGGGCGCCCGCGACCGCGACGACGCCCTCAGCTATGCCCGCTACAAGTTCGACTGGGAAAAACAGTTTGAACTCTCGCTCGACCCCGAGACCGCCCGGTCCATGCACGACGAGACGCTGCCAGAAGAGGGATACAAGACCGCCGCCTTCTGCTCCATGTGCGGACCGAAGTTCTGCTCCATGAATTATTCGAGCAAGGTGGATGAGTACAACAAAGAAGTTCACGGGCTGGAGAAGAAAGACTACTCGGGGCTGGTGGAGAAGCTGGTGACGATCAAGTAACTCATGTAGCGATCCGTTGCATCAGCATGTCGTTCGGACTACCTAAAGATAAGGTTGATCGCGCCCACCGCAACCTGCCCTAGTGTAGTGCGTCACAACTAACAACCTTTATCGATCCGCGCGCGTCTTATGATGAAGGAGATAGTTGCGGATGCGCATAGCCCCTGCCATTACGTTGAGTCCGGAGCAACGGACGGTGTTGGAATCCCAAG
>JAIQFZ010000103.1 GCA_020073015.1 Terriglobia bacterium
AGGCATCGACAGCCCGCAGCAGTTCGTCCGAGTTCGACGATGGGTAGCCGGCACGGCCCAGCAATTCGGCAACGCGTTCCCGCTTCGCCTGCGGCTGGGAGGGTTCCGGCGGCTTCCCCGTCGCCGCCTCCACGCACCGCGCGTATGACACACGCTCGCCCTTGCCGAGGACTTCCATGGCGAGGTCCCACATGGTCCTGAGACAATCCGCCAGGCTAATTAAGTAGGGCTGGCGCAGCCCACTGATCTTTCCTGCTTCTTCGCGGATTCCCGTGATTGCTGCGGGGAGATTCACTTCACGGAGGTACTGTTCCACCACCTCTCGATCCACGCCCTTGCCCAAGATGCCACCACATTGCCGTAGGTGCGCTGCCGCTTGATGCGTGTAGACTGCGGGCAGCGGCTCATCGGAAAACCAGCAATCGGCGATGAACCGTCCCGCGCCCGAGGGACACATGACGTCACCGCCCCAAAGTGTGTCAACGCCGAGCACGGCGTCAGCAACGTACTTCCCTGCTTGGTCCATCAGATCTCCTCTTCCTTTTTCAAGGAGCCGAACCAGACGTACAGACAAAGACCAACAAAAAACAACCCGGAAAAGACCAACAAAAAACAACCCGGAAATCGACTGCGAGATCGGATCATTTGAATAGAAAGGCGTCTTGATCAGATCCTCGCGATATGCGGGGAAGAGTCGCAGGGCCGCACCCAGGACGCCGCCGAGCGCGCCGCCGGCCATCAGCCCCGACGCAATGATCACACCACGCTCGCGAATCCTCTTGCCGCGCTCGCCGCCAGCCCGTTCCGAACGCTTGTTCAGAAAGTGAGACAGAAATCCTCCGACCAACGCTGGAGTGTTCAGTTCAAGCGGCAGGTACATCCCGAGAGCAAAGATTAGAGAAGGCTGGCCGAGCATCTCCAGCATCAACGCAACCATCGCCCCTGCGCCGAACAAAACATAGGCGACCGGCTGGTGACTCATGAAACCCTCCACCAGCGCCTTCATGATCGAAGCCTGCGGCGATGCCAGAACCGACCGCGAGTCTCCCAACAGAGCTTCGCCAAACTGAAACGTGCGGGCTAGCATGACGATGGTCAACCCGACGGCGACCGCGGATGCGATTACGCCCAAAAATTTGACCTTCTCTTGTGCTGCCGGCGTGGAGCCGAGCCAATAGCCAGCCTTCAGGTCGGTGATGGTTTGTCCCGAGACTGACAACGCCGAGCACACCATCCCCGCGATCGCCATCACGAAGAACATCCCGGCGGTGCCCGACAGTCCGAATCGCAACAAGACCACCGAGGAAACGATGATAGTAAGCATCGTCATTCCTGAGACCGGATTGCGCGCCGTGGTCGCAATGGCGTTCGCTGCCACCGAGGCGAAGAAAAACGAGAAGAGTAGCGTCAGCACCAGGCCCTCTGCGACCACGGTCCAGGAGACCGGGAGATGGCCAAGGAAAGCCGCGACTCCGATCGCGCCAATCACGACACCGAGGAAAATCGCAATCATCGGCACATCACGGTCGGTCCGCTCCGGCAGAGCAACCTCACCGTGGCGGAATGTGCGCAGCGCGATGCCAAACGATCCGGCGACGACCCTCAGCGATTTGATGATGCCGAAGATGCCAGCCGTGGCGATGGCTCCAACCCCGATGAACCGAACGTAACTCCGATAAATCTGCACCGCGGTCATCTTCGAAATGGGAATGGCGGCCGGGTATACGGCGGCGTCGAGGTGACTGCCGATGAACCAGATCAACGGAACCAGGACGAAATTGGAAAGAACGCCGCCGGCGCAAAGAAGCATGGAACTACGCAGACCCATCACATAGCCGAGACCCAGAATGAAGCCGATCGCATCGAAGCTGAAAACCATCCGGGCACGCTCGGCAAGAGTACGCATCACGGGCACAAACTGAAAATCGACATACTCCTTCCACACTTGAAACGTGGTGACGAAAAGGTCATAAACGCCTGCGATGGCGGTCGCCTGGAGCAGCAGCTTGGCCTGCGAACCACCTTTCTCTCCGGTGACGAGTACTTCCGTGATCGCGGTAGCCTCCGGATAAGGCAGCAGGCCATGCATCTCGCGCACGAAGTACCGCCGCAGCGGAATCAGGAAGAGAACACCGAGACAGCCGCCCGCCAGACAGATGAAAATGGTTTGCACCGGGTGCGGATCGAGGTGGAGGATGTACAGTGCGGGAAGTGTAAAAATGGCACCCGCCACCACGCTGCCGGCCGCGCCACTGATTCCCGTGATGATCACATTTTCGAGCAGGGTCGACCGGCGCCGGTAAAGGCGTGCCAGGCCGATGGCCAGGATGGAAACCGGGATGGCAGCCTCCATCACTTGCCCGACTTTCAGGCCCGAGTATGCCGAAGCAACCGTGAAGATCACACAGAACACAACGCCCCAAACGATCGAGCGCAGTGTGAGTTCGGGCAGCTTCACTTCCGCGGGCACGATGGGAAGGTAGGATTCGCCGGGTTTCAGCGGCTGGTAGGCGTTCTCTGGAAGAGATTTCGTTTCGACCTCGGTCATCGATGGACGATCCTCCTGTCGGCGACACTCAGGGCCCGGGTTGGAGATCAAGCCAATGCGAATTTCATGACTGAGAAGCTACCAGCCTCGAACAAATGTATGCCGTGACAACAGTCACACCGCCTCGGTCGCGATTGGGGAGTAAGAGGCACCTCGGCGCCTTACTTGAGTAGGGTGACCTGGGTAACCTCCTCACCCCATAAAGAGAAACAGCAGCAAAACTATCTGCTTTCATGGCTCTTCTCACCAAATGGTGTGAAGAGCCCGTGACCGTCGGATCGAGCGGTCCGCAGTAAGCAAAGACCCTCCCTCGACCAGCGCGGTCGCTCCAATGATGCGATCCGCTCGGATTTGTCCAGTACCGGGAGTGGGCAGAGTCGAATCTCGATCCGGACGATCCCGCGATCAAAGTGAGGCTGGGGATTCGGTTTGCCGTCCCTGTGCACTCGGGGTGCACAAACTTTCCTGTGCAACCAGGTTGCACAAACGTGGGCCTCAGTACCTGTTCCCGTCCAACACCAATGCCGACGATGATGGCTAGATGGCTTGCAGCCAGGCACGGGCAAAGGCCGAATACAAATCGAGCATGGCAGGTATTTGCGCGCACAGCCATACTAGGCGAACACAAGGCGAATATCAAAATCTTTCGTGCTCTGCGAGTCTTTGCGATTGTGGATGCCGTCGAAAACGTGATCGAGCGCCCAGTACCGCGCTGCCCGCAAGCGAAAGTCTGTTCCAGATCCGGACCTGATCCGCAAGATCGACGCGAGCGTCGAGACCAGGAAGTACCGAGCAGAGGGACTCGTGTCGGCTGCCCCTGGTGCTGATTTTCAGACGGCGATGATTCATGCCATGTCTTCAGAAGATTCCAGTTCGGAGATGGCGAGGGATCGGCGTTGAATGCATCTGCTCGGGAGACAGAGCGAAGGCTTGAATCCGCCATCGACATTCATTCGCAGCATAAGACAACAAACACTCCCCTCCCCCCACACGCAGTCTTAGTGGCGGCCCGTCCGGGCCAAAACAAGTGATCCAGCTCACAGAAAGCGAAAATCGCTTGGCAGAACATTGAGAATGCTGCATCGGGCATCGGAAGCTGTGCCGATCCGCTGCGTGGAGATGCAAGGAGTACGAGGTGCGTCTTAAGCCGACAAGGTGGCGCTGGCTTTCGCAGATTATCTTCTTCTCTCTGTTCCTGTTCCTTCTGCTACGCACGGAGTTCCGCGGATCGCTGCACGCCGTCGCGAGTGAGATCCGGCTTCCCTATCCGGTGCAGTTGTTTTTCCAATTTGATCCGCTGGTGGCGCTGTCGAATGCGCTCTCCAGCCGCGCCCTGTACCACAGCCTGTTGTGGAGTCTGGTAGTTCTGATTCCGACGATGTTGCTCGGACGGTTCTTCTGCGGATGGATTTGTCCTCTGGGCTCCATCCACCACTTCTTCAGCAGCCTGAGATCCGAGCGCAAGCGCGGAAAGCAACTGATCGAATCGAACCGGTACAAGCGCTGGCAGACGACGAAGTACTACCTCTTAGTCGCGGCCTTAATCGCCGCCGTACTGGGCACTGGTGTCGTCGGATGGCTGGATCCTTTTTCGCTGCTGGTGCGCTCCGTTGGCCTCTCCATTTTGCCCGGAACGGACTATGCCCTGAACGCCGTGCTACGCGCGATGGAACACAGCAGATTTGCGCCGGTGCAGATGGTGGGCAGCGGTTTGCATTTCATTTTCGGAGGGCTGCTGCTCAGTTTTAAGCAGCCGTACTTTCGGCAAGGCGTCTGGCTCGGCCTGATTTTCATCTTTCTTCTGGCGCTGAATTTTCGCATCACCCGGTTCTGGTGCCGGGCACTTTGCCCACTGGGCGCTCTGCTCGGTGTGGTTTCGCGCTGGTCCATTCTTGGACTCGTCAAGACCCCGGAGCGCTGCGAGGACTGCAATCGGTGCCTGCTGCGCTGCCAGGGCGGCGATGATCCGATTGGCGGAGTTCCGTGGCACCAACCTGAATGTCATCTCTGTCTGAACTGTGTTGACGAGTGTCCGGAACACGGCCTGCAGTTCAAGTTCTTCCCCGCCCAGAAGTCCATTGGCATGAACTTGCAGAGACGCAAGGTGCTCACCGGATTGGCGGCAGGGGCAGTCGTGGTTCCGCTGCTGCGAAGCACGCCCGGATTCGCAGTTGAACGCGATGAGCGCTTGCTGCGTCCTCCGGGCACACTGGACGAAGGGGACTTCCTGTCGCGCTGCATACGGTGCGGTGAGTGCATGAAGGTCTGCCCAAACAACGCCCTGCAGCCCGCGTTGACAGAAGCCGGTTTGGAGGGTCTTTGGACGCCGGTCATGGTGCCGCGGATCGGTTATTGCGAGACCAGTTGCGTGCTGTGTTCGCAGGTTTGTCCAACCGGTGCAATCTGGGAGATCACGGCGAAAGAAAAGGGCTGGGGGGCGCCGGTCGCCAGTGACACAAAACGCATCAGTCTGGGGACAGCGTTCTTAGATCGCGGGCGATGTTTGCCTTGGGCTATGGCGACACCCTGCATTGTCTGCGAGGAGTGGTGTCCGACATCGCCCAAGGCCATCTATTTGCAGCCAGCCGAAGTCGCGGATGCAGAGGGCCACCTGCAGCATGTAAAACAACCGTTTGTTGATCCTCATCGCTGCGTGGGTTGTGGGGCGTGCGAATACGCCTGCCCGGTTCAGGAGCGGCCGGCAGTTTACGTGACCAGTGTCGGCGAGAGCCGATCACGAACGAACCAGATCCTGCTGAACCGCGGCATGGAGAGGCCGAGGTGACCAGAATCGACGTGGCGAGGCGGATTGAAGACTCGGGCTTGGGTCCCGGGCGGACCAGGTTTGGGGGACCTAAAGCCTGCGGAGTGCTGCTGGTCATGCTCGGTGTCGTCGTGTTCCTGGACGCAGGTTGCAAACGTCAACCAGGGGCTGCGGGATCATTTTTCCCTGCGTCCAGTGAGGTTGCGGGCTGGACGAGGACTGGAGAGACACGGACATTCGAGGCTCCCGACCTGTGGAAGTACATCGACGGCGAGGCTGAACGGTACCTGAAGGCTGGAGTGCAGAGAGTATCTACGACTGACTACAAGTTCCAGAGCAAGATTGACGCAGTAGTAGACATCTACACCATGGGAAACGCGGAGGGCGCGGAGAAGATTTTCAGTTCGGAGCCGGCTGTTGTCGGGAAACCGATCCAACTGGGAGACGCCGCACGCTTGCACAGCCAGAGCCTCGTCTTCCGCAAGGGAGCTTTCCTGGTGCGCATCGTTGCCTATGAAGAATCGGCCGAAATCGCCCAGGCACTTTGTCAACTAGGGCAGGGTATCGAGCGGCGGCTTGCCCGGTGATGGTCGCCAGCAGCGCTATACGTCACTGAAAAGTCAAAGGAATTGCGATATGTGTAGATGGATGATGGGCGCAACGTGCAGCAGCAGCCGTCGGGACTTTCTGAAGAAGTGCCTCACTGGCGCGGCGGTTCTCGGCGCAGGCGGCGGTGCTGGACTACTCGCAGCAGCGGAACAGCGAGAGGCGTTTGCGAAATCCAGGGTTGTGATCGCTCGCGATGCCATGCTGCGCGGCGCGGGTACCACAGTGGATTCGCGCCGGATACTGAGCCTCCTGGATCGTGCCCTGCAGGCTATTTTCGATCGCGATAATCCGATCGAGACGTGGAAGAAGCTGGTCCGTCCGGGTGAGACGGTGGGACTGAAAGTGAATGCCCTTGGAGGCCCCGGATTCTGCAGCAACCCGCTCGTCGAAGCCATTTGCGAGCGATTGCAGCAGGCCGGAATCAAGGCGAACGATATCGTGGTCTGGGACCGCGATAGCGACGAACTCGAACGCGCCGGATTCCATGTGTCGATGGGCGGAAACCGAGTTCAATGCTACGGCACCGATCGAGTTGATTACGAACAAGAGTTGGTCACGCGTGGCAGCGTTGGCAGCCGCTTGTCGAAGATTCTGACGCAACGCTGCAACCTCCTGATCAATGTTCCTGTGCTGAAGGACCATGACGGCGCCGGCGTAACCATTGCCCTCAAAAACATGTACGGCGTCATTCATAATCCGAACAAGTACCATCCCAACGGCTGCAATCCGTACATCGCAGACTTGAACATGCTGCCGGAAATCAGAAGCAAGATGCGATTGACCATCTGCGACGCGACGACGGCAGCGTATGAAGGCGGTCCGGGATACAAGCCGCAATACAGTTGGAAGAACAATGCGCTGATCGTTTCGCAAGATCCCGTCGCGCTCGACTACACCGGCTGGCAAATCATCGATCGTAAGCGAGCCGAGAACGGATTAAAGACGCTGGAAGGCGATGGCAGAGCACCACACTACATCGCGACCGCGGCCGATCGACAGCATCGACTGGGCACGAACGACCCCGGGAAAATCGCGGTTGTCGAAGTGTAAGCGGGTGCGTGATTGAGGTTTCAACATGGCGCGCGATCTCGATGCGCAAGAAGGCGTAAGGAACCCGGTCGACAACGCGGCGGAAGGCGAGAGTCCCCTCATCCGCTGTAAGCGAGGCCTGTTTTCGTGCGCACTCGATCGCCGTTCGTTCTTGAATTGTGCGCTGGCGTCAGGAGCGGCTCTTTGCGTCTGCGAATTTGCCCGGCCCCTCGTCGCCGCCGCATCGTGGGCCGGCCCGCAGAAGCAAGATGATTCGCGATTCACCGTCGAAGCAAAGTTCTACCAGAAACTTCAAAACAAGAAGATCAAGTGCAAGCTGTGTCCGCGTGAATGCACGGTGGGAGATCGGGAACGCGGCTATTGTGGCGTCCGGGAGAATCGCGGAGGAACCTACTACACACTGGTGCACTCGCGGGTGTCCGCTGCGCACATTGATCCCATCGAGAAGAAGCCCTTGTTCCACTACCTCCCGGGAACGCTTGCCTTCTCGTTGGCCACGGCTGGCTGCAACGTCAACTGCAAATTTTGCCAGAACTGGGACATCTCGCAGGTGCGCCCGGAGCAGGTTCCCGCCGAGTACGCGCCCCCGAAATTGGTTGCCGAGCTGGCCAAACAGCACGACTGTCCGACCATTGCCTACACCTACAGCGAGCCGGTGGTCTTCAGCGAGTACCTCATGGATGCGGCGGATGCCGGGCACGAGGCCGGTATCCGCAGCGTGGTCGTGTCGAACGGCTACATGCAAGAGGAGGCGCTGAGGACGGCGTATGGAAAGATGGACGCGGTCAAGATCGATCTGAAAGCGTTCACGGAGTCCTACTACAAGGATGTAGTCGTTGGCGAGTTGAAGCCGGTGTTGGACGCGCTGGTCACATTGCGGAAGATGAACAAGTGGACGGAGATTGTGTACCTCGTGGTGCCGACTCTCAACGACGGCGATTCCGAATTCCGCGGCCTGGCACGCTGGATCAAAACAAACGTGGGCGTGGATGTGCCGGTACACTTCACGCAATTTCATCCGGAATACCTGTTGAAGAACCTGCCCATAACGCCGGTGCCCACTCTGGAGCGTGCCAAGGCGATTGCCGACGCCGAGGGGTTGCACTACGCATACATCGGCAATGTGCCGGGACATCCTGCGCAAAATACGTACTGCCCGAAGTGCCCCCGCATGTTGGTGGAACGCGTAGGGTTCACGGCGAGTCGAATGCTGATCCGCAAGGGCAGTTGCCCATTCTGCGGGCAGCCGATCCCTGGTGTTTGGCACGCATGAGCGCGCGAGAGGAGGTTTCGCATATGAATATGCCGCCGCCCGAGGGCGCCATACTCAACCGTCGCGAAGCTTTAATCAAACTGCTCCGCCTGGGAGGAGTCGCTGCCGGAACCGCAGGCCTCGGATGCTGGCTGAGCGAGCACAGCGAACGGCCCGAGCACGCGCTGGCGATGAATGCAAAGCGCAATCACGCGGTGGGGGTTGATCCGGCTTTGCCCGAGATGGCGGTCATCCAGGGAGATGATCCCGAACAATTGGCGCGGGCTGCCCTCGAAGAACTGGGCGGCATCCATCGCTTCGTCTCCCGCGCCGACATCGTGTTGGTGAAGCCAAACATCGGCTGGGACCGTACTCCAGAACAGGCGGCCAACACCAATCCGAGGATCGTCACAGAGATCGTCCGGCAGTGCTGGAACGCAGGGGCGAAGCGGGTCGTCGTGACGGACGTGAGCTGTAACGACCCCCGCCGGTGTTTTCAGAGGTCGGGCATTGCCGAGGCATCGCGGCGCGAAGGCGCCGAAGTCATCCTGCCCGATCCCGCCAGATTCAAAGATGTAGACCTGCAGGGAGAAGTTCTCCGGGACTGGCCGGTTTTCGATCCCTTCCTGAATGCCGACAAGATCATTAACGTCCCGATCGCCAAACACCACAGCCTGACCGGCACGACTCTGGGGATGAAGAACTGGTACGGCATCCTGGGTGGACCACGTCATCAGTTGCACCAGAAGATCCACGAGAGCCTGGTAGACCTCGCTGATTTCATTCGTCCGACTCTTACCATCATCGATTGCTATCGCGTGCTCATCCGGAACGGCCCAACTGGCGGCAACCTTGACGATGTCCTGCTCAAAAAGACGCTAGTGGCCGGAACCGATCCGGTCGCGCTCGACGCTTATGTGGCGAAGGCCTACTGGAATTTGGAAGTTTCATCTCTGCCCTATTTGAAAATGGCGTCCCAGCGCGGTTTGGGAACCTATGAGTTCGGGAAGATCCACACACGCGTAAGAAGCAGTGCATGAGAAAGGAAGGTGGAGCGTTATGAACTCCCGACTAATAAAATACACACCTCTGCGAGTCAACTCGAGGATCCTGCCAATTCTCACATGGCTGTTACTCTCCACAGGATTGCTGGCCGCACAGGCCACATTTTCGGCCGGACCCCTTCTGCTGCACCAGGTAAGGACGATCTATGTGGCTCCGTCCTCAGATGAGTTTGTGCTCCTGGTCAAGGCTCGTCTCGAAAAATGGACGGCAGTCGGGATCGCTTCAAAGCCGGAAGAAGCTGACGCGATTCTCACTTGTCAAACTGAGAGCACAATCGTGCCGGCCAAGGTGGCTGTACGGCGGACGATTGCAGAAGTTACCCTTGTGGACCGTCGCTCTCAGAGACCCATCTGGAGAACCACTAAGTCCACGGCCTTTGATAGAACCAGATTGGCAGATGACATTATGGAGCAGCTCAAGCAGGACTGGAGAAAATCGGCCAATGCGTATTGAGGCATGCTGACCGTGGCTGCGGCTACACGTGGCATCGGATGAAACGGCGCACCAAAGATGGAGGGGGCTTATGAACCTCTATGAAGTCACCTTGCACGGCACCGACAGCATCTACCTGCTTGCGTCCTTGGGCGTCAGGGTAGTGTTAGGGTTGGCCGAGTTCACTCTAGCATCCAGCTAAATAGAGAACATAACCGCTTGGGGCTGCTGCCAACACCACTTCCGCCGCCGGCTTGAAGTGGTGCTGTAGGGTGTCCCACCTTGCACTACGAGCTACGCCCATTTTTCAGGTTGCGATATTATTTCTGCGATACCCCCAAGGACTTTTAGTCGCCGACCCACGAAACGGAGCGGCTCGACGGTTCCATCGTGCCCCGATTCCCGCTGACCCGCGTATCAACTCGGCCTCAGACGATACGTTCACACGTAAGGCTGTCGATATCGTAGATAGTCTTCAAGAACTGTTGGGGAGGACTCGACTATTTCATCACCGTCGTGCCCCACTGTGGATAAAATTGAGCGGCACGGCGGAGCATCTTCGTGAGAAACTGGATCGGGCGCCATGCTTCACGACTTACCTCCCCGGAGAGAAGACAGTCTGCATCGACAAAATGCTGAAACTGAAACGCCGCAAAGGTATCGACCACTATCTGGAAACCGATTTGGTAGTCCGCCAGTCCACCGCTCCACCCCGAAGTCGCGGATTGGGCAGTGCCGACCGGTTGCTAGCGCGCCGTTAGAATTGCGGCTCAATTGCCTTTTCTCTTGGACGCGGCCGGCAGGCCAGTAAGGATCTGATCGACTTCCTTCCCAGAAACAATCACGGCCCGGCGCGGTGGTCAGGTGATGGAAATCGCCTTCGGTCCGAGCTGTTGCGGTATGTCAATAGAAACAGACAACTCCCCGAACAGCGTTCCCGATGCAAGGCGCGCCGGCGTTGTGGTCGCATAGCCGCCGCGCGGCCCCCGGGGTACTCCGGGGCAGTTGGTGTCGACTGCGAGAAAGCACGTTCTGGGTAGAGGTGGTGATCCGCAAGATCGACGCAAGCATCGAGGCCAGGAGTACCGGGGAGAGGGACTCGTATCGGCGGCTGCCGGTCCCGATTTTCGGACGGCAGTGACTTTTTACCTCTACGATTCTGACCTGAACGGTGAATCGTACTATCTGGTAATGGAATCGCGATCATCGACCTGACATCCATCGGCGAGCCGCCTCCCCTACCCTACGACGATACCCGTGAAGCGCGACCGCATCGCTCTTCCGAACTGGGCAATCGCTGGCGAACCGACTTCAGACCGCACAGGGATCCGGACACGCAGAACCCCAGACCGGTGACGCAACCTCGCAGTGTGCCGCATGTCACCAGAGCGGTGCTTCCACGTCCGAAATAGCAGCCAACTCCATTTGCCCCTAGGATCCGACCTCGCAGGTGCGAAAAACCGGAGGGCTCATTGTGTTTTGAATCGAACTCTCTGCGACGAGTCTGCCGGCTGTTTGGGCGGGTTTTGTTTTTCGGGCCCCTGATGCATCCCGAGAGGGAGATAGATCAGGACCAAATCAAACGCATCGTTCGCCTGCCTGGCTGGGGACCCACGATCTATGCGTTCGTCGATGGAGGGACGCCGAAGTCCCTAGAGAATCTATCTGCGCTGCATTTCGATATCGGGTCAGGAGATCTCGCGTTGCTGAACAACCATTGGTATGTGACCCACACAGGCTTGTTGCGAATGGCGAAGAGGAGGAGGTGCTCTGGCATCGTGGTCGAAGCGGTCGCCAACCTCTGCGATTCAGCTGCCGGCCGCTATGTCTTCAAAGCCACTGCCTACAGCTCGAAAAGTTGCAAAGGCTTCGTCGGCTACGGCGACGCCGACCCGTTCAACGTGTCCGCCCTCGTTCGCGGCGCCGAAATGCGCGTTGCGGAGACTCGAGCGGTCAATCGCGCCCTGCGCAAGGCCTACGGCATTGGGATCTGCTCGCTCGAGGAAATCGGGACAGTTCCGAACACAGGCGAAAAACTCCCTCCCCAAAACGCGAATGGCAACGGGAACGGCACCGACCCCAAGGTTCGGGTCCGTCTTTGCCAGATAATCTGGCAGCATTAAGCTCGACCCAGAACTCGTGAAGGCCTACGCCGTCGACTTCTGCGGCACGAAGACGCTCCGAGAGGCCAGCCGCGAACAGGTTGAGAACTTCCTCCAGGAACTGGCCAACTGGGCCGAGAAGGACCGCAATGCCCTGCTCTGCCAACTCAACAGCTACTTGACGGCCCGGAAGGAAGCGAAAGAAGGTACCGCATGAAGCGCAGGTTCCAAGGTCTCAAGGAAACAGTCCGGGCTTCGGCTGACCAGCTACTGGATGGCGGATCGCAAGCGTGTCCCCAAAGTGTGGCCAGTGCGTGCTGCAATTACCCATGACATCAGCAAAGAGGAGCAAATTGGCGAACAACATGGCGGCGCCGTGCGCCAGTGGGGCAAATCGGTCCTTCGAGTTGGCTCGGTTTGCACCACAGCTCCGTCGAGGGCGTGCTTCTCCTTGCCTTCAGCCTGAGACAGTGTCGCTTCCGCCTCAACAGGGTCATTTCTCGCCCAGGATAGCGATTCCCAAATTGGGACAAAAGGGGACAATCTGTAGACACTCGCAAACGTTCGCGATGTTCCAACAGCTATCCTGGGTGCGCCCTTGGGTGCGCCCCCGTCCTTACTTTGCCCATCTCGCTTTGACCTACCGTTGTGACCTCTGCTGCCGCTGATGCCGTACCGAGCATGCCCTTTCGGGATCTATCGCGTTCTTCCGCGCGGTGCCAAACTGTCCGTTCCCGGGGCGGCAAGCCAGAGTTCCGGTGACTCCAATTCCCCTGCCGTAGTCCGACTGCGGCTCGTAAAGGTCATTGTGAACGCTCATCGGTTACGTAGCGTCTGGCTCGGCTTGTTTCTCACCGTCGTGGGCTCGTTGTTCCTTGCTGGTTGCCAAATCTTGTCAGCCGGAGGTCCGGGCGGCGGCAGCGTAGTGGTCGGGACTGCCAGCCTCAACTTTGGAACTGTTGCTGTCGGCAGCAGTAAGGCTCTGCAAGATACGTTGTCGAACAACACGACCGCTCCCGTGACCATCAGTTCTATCACTGGTTCGAGCTCGGACCTGCAAGTCCTCGGGATTACGACGCCGCTGGTTCTGGGGGCTGGGGCGAGCGTTCCCTTCAAAGTACAGTTTCAGCCATCAACGCCTGAGAATCTGTCGCGCACTCTCTCGCTCTTGGGGGCAAGTTCTGAGGTTCTCGTGTCGCTGACCGCCTCCGGCACATCAGCCGCTTCTGGACAACTGTCGCTCAACCCATCGTCCGTCGCCTTCGGCAATATCAAGGTCGGGTCGAGCCAGACGAACAGCGTGACTCTGTCCAACTCTGGCGGAGCTGATATCACCGTCAACCAGGCCACTTTGACCGGAGCCGGATTCTCGACCAACAACCTCTCTCTGCCGCTAACGCTGCACGCGGGCGGCACCGCCTCGCTTAGCGTGACGTTTGCTCCCACTGGCGCTGGAAGCTTCACCGGCAAGGTTACGTTCACCAACAGCGACTCCAGCACCGTGGTCCTGCCAATCTCGGGAACAGGCGTTACCGCCGGACAACTGACCCCCAACCCTTCCAGCCTGGCTTTCGGCAGCGTTCAGATCGGCAGCAGTTCCAGCCAGTCCGAAACCTTGACCAACACCGGAGGCAGTTCGATCACCATCTCGCAAGCCAATGTGAGCGGAGCTGGTTTTTCAGTCAGCGGCTTGTCTGTCCCCGTCACGCTCGCGGCGAACCAAAGCGTCACGTTCAACGTGGGTTTCGCTCCCACCACCGCCGGATCGGCCACGGGCACGCTGGCGATCGTGTCGGACGCCCCCGCTTCACCGCTCAACATCGCGCTTTCCGGTACGGGACTTGCGGCTGGCTCTCTGACCGCGAATCCGAGCAGTGCGAGTTTCGGCAATGTAACGGTGGGTAGCAGCAAGACCGTCTCCGTATCGGTCACGAACACAGGCGGTGCAGCCGTCACAGTCTCGAGCGCCGCGGCATCTGGAAGTGGATTTAGTTTCACGGGGTCGAACTTGCCGTTGACCCTCAATGCGGGACAATCGACCACGTTTAGTGCCATCTTTGCGCCCACCGCGGCGGGCGCGGCCAGCGGCACGTTGACGATCAACTCGAATGCCAGCAACGCAACTCTCTCCGTACCTCTCTCTGGAACCGGCGTCGCACAAGGTCAGCTTTCGCCAAACCCTTCCAGCTTCAGTTTCGGCAACGTGCAGACTGGAAGTTCTAAATCTCTCTCTGGAACACTCACAAACTCCGGTGGAACCAGTCTCACCATCTCCGCGGCAACGGCCAGCGGCAGCGGGTTCAGTTTGAGTGGCTTAACCGTGCCGGTTACTTTGAACGCCGGACAGAGCACGTCGTTCACTGTGCTGTTTGCTCCCACCTCAAGCGGCGCAGCCAGTGGCAGCATCAGCATTACTTCCAATGGAGCGAATCCGAATCTGAGCATTCCGCTGTCGGGAACGGGCGTAACACCCGGAACGCTCTCCGCAAATCCGACCAGTCTCTCTTTCGGCAGCGTTCAGGTGGGCAATAGCAGCAGCAAGTCAGAGACGGTGACCAACACCGGCGGATCCTCGGTCACCATATCCCAGGCCAATGTCACTGGAGCGGCTTTCTCGCTCAGCGGACTGACGTTGCCAACTACGCTATCCTCGAACCAGAGCGTGACGTTCACGGTCACCTTTACCCCAACCAGCGCAGGCTCGGCCAGCGG
>JAIQFZ010000104.1 GCA_020073015.1 Terriglobia bacterium
CGAGAGCAGGACAGTTTCGCAAACCGTAGTCTTAATATTCCCTGGGCCTGAGCGCGAAGCCGCGCGGGTGGCCGCACATAGGCAGGAGGACACATGCGCTTCGATGATCCGACACTCTACGGTCGGGACGACGAAATGGACGAGTACGGTGACAGCGGTTCTTATGGCGAATCGCTAGAAGAGGATTTTGACGAGGAGGAAGAAGAGGAAGAAGAACCCACCCCGGTAGGGGAAGAGGATGAACTTCCCGAACCGGAGCCCGCGATGGCGCCCGTGCCCGTTACGCCGTCGGGCGGTGGCGAGAGCAAGCCTCCGAGCAAAAAGCCGGCCGCCAAGAAGAAGGCAGCCAAGAAAGCGGTAAAGAAGGCGGCCAAGAAGCCCGCCAAGAAGAAAGCCAAGAAGGCAGCGAAAAAGAAACCGGCCAAAAAGAAAGCGGCGAAGAAGCCGGCGAAGAAGAAGGCCGCGAAGAAGAAAGCGGCAAAGAAGAAGATGCGCCGTCGCTAGTCTCTCGACATCCTGAGGGCGGAAACCGATGCGCTCTGGTTTCCGCCCCTTTCCTCTTACTTCCCGTCTGCCACGATCGCTTCCGCTTCGATCTCCACCAGCATCGCGGGAGAAACCAGTGCCGTAATTGCCAGCATGCTGGTCGCGGGACGAATCTCCCCAAAAAACTCGCCGTGGGCTTTGCCAACTTTCTCCCAATCGGCAATGTTCGTGACGAACATGCGGGTGCGAACGACATCGTTCAACGAACCTCCCGCCCGCTTCAGCGCGCTCTCAATGTTCTTGAGCGCCTGAACGGCCTGCGCGTAGGCATCGCCTGCGATGAGCTTGCCATCCGGGCCAGTTGAGGTTGTGCCGGAAACGTGGATATAGGGTCCCACCCGCACCGCGCGCGAGTAACCCACCACTGGTTCCCATGATGTTCCGCTTGCAATGTTGGTTCGTGCCACTCTGCCTCCGTTTTGCATGATTTCCTTCCCAAAATAGATGAAGAAACGCTTCCTCTGGACTCTGCACAATATGGAATTAGCAGCCGTCGCCGTCGGCTGCCAACAAAAAGGTCCGCAACGCGTGCCTGTGCACCTGCTTCTAATTGAATAGGGGCTCGAAGGTTACTTGCGTTGGGATTGGATTTACGTTATCTAATCCGCAAAGGCACTTGTTCCGATAGGAACAAGCGGGGGAAAACGGGCAAAGAAGTGGGAGCCGAACATGATTCCGGAAACGCATCCGTTGCAGCACTTGTTCGTTGAACTGGTGGGACGCCATTACGCGCAGGAAATTGGAATTCGCGATCCGCAGGTGGTCAGCTATGTCGCGCAGCTGCTCGCGGAATTCTGCGATGTTGAGCAACTGCTCAAGATCCGCAATGCCTCCGGAAAGCCGCTGAGCGATGTGGGCGAGATGCTGATCGAGTCGGACCCGATCTACGGCCCGGCGCCCTCGTTCGACCGCGAACGCCAGATCCGCAAGCACATCGGCGACGTCACGCTGTTCTACGCCGGCATGTTTCCGGAGAGCATCAACCATCACCGGCTGCGCCGCCAGCGCCTCGAAAGTCTGGTGGCGTGGGTGAAAGCCGGAAAAGAGAGCTACTACATCGTTTCGAAGTTTGAGTATTTTGAATACGCGAAGGTGGCGCCGCTGTTCGCCCAGCTCTCCAACAAGTTCGAAGAGTGCGTGTATGGGCTGAATTTGGTGAAGAACGAGCTTGAGGTGATGCAGCACCCGATTGTGCGGAGAACGAACGAACTGATCATGTAAGAAGTCAGATTGAAGAAGTGAAACCCCTTTGCGTGTGGTTTTATTCCTTCCATTTGACTTCTGACTTCTGCAATCTCACGAGCCTTCGTCCCACCACTTCGTAGTTTCCCTCGATCAGAATATTGATCGCTTCTGTGTACGCGATGTGTTCCTGTTCGAGAATGCGGGCGGCGAGCGTGTGTTCGTCGTCAGTGTCGAGGACTGGCACGGTCTTCTGCACGATGATGGCGCCATGATCGAGTTCCTCATCGACCAAGTGCACGGTGCATCCGGAGACCTTCACGCCGTAGGCGAACGCCTGCTGCTGCGCTTCGAGGCCCGGGAAGGACGGGAGCAGCGACGGGTGAATGTTGAGAATCCTGCCCGGAAACTGCTGCACGAACCACGGGGAAAGCAAACGCATGTATCCGGCAAGGCAGATGAGATCGACTTCATGCTGTTTCAGCGCGGCTACAACTTCCCGGTCATGCGTTTCGCGGCCTTTATCTTTGGAGGGAATCAGCAGCGCCTGAAGTCCGCGTTTCCGGGCAGTTTCGACGCCGGGCGCATCGGGACGATTCGAAATCACGATCGCAATCCGGGCGCCGGGGATTCTGCCTGCGTCAATGCTGTCAGCGATGGCGACGAAGTTTGAGCCGCGTCCGGACAGCAGGATGCCGAGGTTTTTCATTCCTTAAACATTATTCACCACGGAGACACAGAGACACGGAGAAAAACATCGCAGAGGCCAGATTGCACTAGTGAAAACCCGAGAGCCGAGAGCTTAACCTCAGGTGTACATCACTTTCCGATCGCCCTTCACAATCCGGCCCACGCTGTAGAACTTCTCCCCCGCGCGCTCGAGCAGGGTCTCAGCTTTCTTGAACTTCTTGGCAGGCACGACGACCAGCATCCCAAGGCCCATATTGAACGTTCGCAGCATCTCGTCCTGTTGGACGTTGCCCAGCTTCTGCAGGTGTTCGAAGACCGGCAACACGGGCCAGGTTCCGAGTTCGATCACCGCCGCGGTCCCTTTCGGCAACACGCGCGGCAGATTCTCAGTGATTCCGCCCCCGGTGATGTGCGCGAGAGCGGCAACGCACTCGCCCGCAATCAGCTTCCGCACCAACGGCCAGTAGCTGCGATGGGTGCGCATCAGTTCGTTACCGACCTTGTTCTTGATTTCGCTGACGAAGGTTTCCGGGGAATAGCCGGCGATTTCAAACAGCAGCTTCCGGGCGAGAGAGTATCCGTTGGTGTGCAAACCGTTCGAGGGCAAGCCGAGTACGATGTCGCCCGGCTGAACGTCCTTGCCATTGACGATCTTTTCACGCTCGACCACACCGACGATGAATCCGGCCAGATCGTACTCACCCTCGGGGTAGAAGCCCGGCATTTCGGCTGTCTCGCCGCCAATCAGCGCGCAACCATTGTGCTTGCAGGCGTCCGCCAGGCCCTCGACGATTTTCTCAGCCACTTCCGGGTCCAACCTCCCGGTGGCCAGGTAGTCCATGAAAAACAGCGGAGTCGCGCCCTGCACCGCGATGTCATTCACGCAGTGATTGACCAGGTCCCCACCCACGGTGTGGTGCATCTTCATCTCGAAGGCGACCTTCAGTTTGGTGCCCACGCCATCGACGCTCGAAACCAGCACGGGATCGAGATATTTCTTGTCGACCGAGAACAGTCCGCCAAACCCGCCAATCTCGCTCAGAACCCCTTTGGTGAAGGTCTTGTGAGCGAGATACTTGATCCGCTGCTTGGTGCGGATTCCCGCGGTCGATGTTGACCCCGGCATCGGCATAGGTGATGGGAGTGCTCGGGGGATCAGGGTTCTGGGCCACTTTTTAGTCCGTCATTTTCCGCGTGGAGAGAGCGCGTGCGACATCGAGCCGGAGGAATCGTTTCGGCGCAACAGATTCTAGCACGTTCAGAGATCGGACCGGGGGAACGCGGTCCTCCAAGAAAGAAAAACCCCGACGTTAGCAGCCGGGGTGGAACGGTAACGACGACCGCCGAATCTACTTCGCTTCGTCCTTCTTCATTTCGTCTTTCTTTTCTTTCTTTGCTTTCTTCTTGTGTTTCGCTTCCTTCTTGTCCTTCTTGTCTTCCTTCTTGTCCATCGGCTTGTCGCCACCGGCTTGGGCGAACGCGAACGACGACATCGAGACGGAGAGGGCGAGGGCAAACATCAACGCTAGTAACTTTTTCATCTTTCGACGCTCCTTGAAATCTTCGTGCAGACACACGAATCCCCGGAAATCATAGCTTTGCTTGTCCCCAGGGCGAGAAGGATTGTAGCCCACCCGTACAGCTTTTCCAAGCGCGATACGTACTATCGTGCGCGGCTTGTTCTGCCGCCGCCGTGCGCGATATCACAGACCGACACGAGCGGGCAGGTTACACTTACGCTCCATGAGTTCCAGCAAGGTTGGAAAAAATCACAAACGCGGTCCCACACAGGACAAGGCACACGACGTATTACGCAGCGAAGGACACCCGCTGGATGCGATCTTCACCCCGCACAGCGTGGCGGTGGTGGGTGCCACCGACCGCCCCGGCAGCATCGGACGCGCCGTTCTATGGAGCCTGGTCAGCAATCCGTTCGGCGGCACCGTGTACCCGGTCAGCGACAAGCGCACCAGCGTGCTCGGCATCAAGGCCTACCGCAGCGTTGGGGAGATTCCCGAGCCGGTCGATCTGGCCGTGATTGTCACGCCCGCCGACAGTGTCCCGGGCGTGATCAGCCAGTGCATTGCGGCTGGAGTGCGAGGCGCGATCGTCATTTCAGCCGGATTCAAAGAGCACGGTGAACACGGAAAAGAACTCGAGCGCCAGATTCTGGAGCAACTGCACGACAGCGGCATGCGCCTGATTGGGCCCAACTGCCTGGGCGTCATGAATCCGGTCAGCGGTCTCAATGCTACGTTCGCCTCGAACAGCATGCCCCGTGCCGGGAACGTGGCCTTCATCAGTCAGAGCGGGGCGCTGTGCACCGCGATTCTCGACTGGGCGCAGCAGGAAATGGTCGGCTTCAGCGCCTTTGTCTCGATCGGATCGATGCTCGATGTGGACTGGGGCGACCTGATCGATTACCTGGGCAACGATCCGCGCACACATTCCATTGTCATGTACATGGAATCGGTCGGAGACGCACGCTCGTTCCTCTCGGCTGCGCGCGAAGTGTCGCTGAACAAGCCGATCATCGTGATTAAAGCCGGACGCAGCGACGCGGCCGCACACGCGGCCGCATCGCACACCGGTACGCTCGCCGGCAGTGACGAAGTTCTGGAGGCCGCTTTCCGGCGGTGCGGCGTGCTGCGCGTCAACACGATCGCGGACCTGTTTTACATGGCAGAGGCTTTATCGAAACAACCTCGGCCTAAGGGGCCTCGCTTGGCAGTCGTGACCAATGCCGGAGGTCCGGGCGTGCTGGCGGCGGACTCGATCATTACGGCGGGCGGCGAGCTGGCGGACATTTCTGCTGCCACCATGGATCAGCTTAACCAGCTGCTTCCCGCGCACTGGAGCCGCAGCAATCCGGTGGACATTCTTGGCGACGCGCTGCCCGACAAGTACGCCCAGGTGGTTGAAACCGTCGCGGCGGACACCAACAACGACGGATTGCTCGCCATCCTGTGTCCGCAAGGAATGTCGCATCCTACGCTGACCGCAGAGCGGCTGGTTCCGTTCGCCAAGGGCTTGGGCAAACCCGTGCTGGCGTGCTGGATGGGCGGCGCGGAAATGACGGCCGGCATTGAGCTCATGAATCGCGCCGGCATTCCGACGTTTCCCTACCCCGACACCGCGGCTCGAATCTTCTACTACATGTGGCGCTACAGCTATCTGCTGCGCGGATTGTACGAGACGCCGGTGCTGCCGCACGGCGCCGACGGTCCCGATCGCGCACGAGCCGAGGCCATTGTGCAGGCTGTCCGCCAGAGCGGACGTACGCTTCTGACCGAGCCGGAATCGAAGGAACTTCTGGCTTGCTACGGCATTCCCACGGCCGCCACGCTCGAAGCGCACAGCGCCGAGGAAGCGGTCGCCAAGGCGGAAGAACTGGGGTATCCGGTCGTCGTCAAACTGCTTTCGCACACCATTTCGCACAAAACCGAGGTCGGGGGCGTCAAGCTGAACCTGAGCAGTGCGGCGGCGGTGCGCAACGCGTGGTCGGAGATCGAAGCTTCGGTGCGCGAAAAAGCCGGTGCCGAACATTTTCTCGGAGTGACCGTGCAGCCATTTTTCCGCTCAGAAGGTTACGAACTCATTCTCGGCAGCACAACTGACGCCCAGTTTGGCCCCGTGCTGCTCTTTGGAACCGGCGGGCAGTTGGTCGAAGTATTTCGCGACCGGGCTCTGTCGCTGCCGCCGTTGAACACCACGCTCGCGCGCCGCTTCATGGAACAGACCAAGATCTTCCAGGCGTTGCAGGGAATCCGCGGCCGTAAAGCGATTGACCTGGGGGCGCTCCAGGAATTGCTGGTTCGCTTCAGTCAACTGGTCGTCGAGCAGCGCTGGATCAAAGAGATCGACATCAATCCGCTGCTGGCTTCTCCGGAGCGCCTGACGGCACTGGATGCACGCGTGATCGTGTACCCGAAGGAGGTCACCCGCGAACAACTGCCCCGGCTCGCCATCCGGCCCTACCCGAAGCAATACGTTCGTACTGGCAAGATGAAAAATGGAGAGGACGTCCTCGTGCGTCCCATCCGCCCTGAGGACGAACCGCTCCTGATCAAGCTGCACCAGGCGCTCTCAGAGCGGACGGTTTACCTGCGCTACTTCCAGCCGCTCAAGCTCAGCCAGCGCACCGCTCATGAACGGCTCACTCGCATTTGCTTCATCGACTACGACCGCGAGATGGCTTTGGTGGTCGAGCACAAGAAGAAGGAAGACGGCAACCCCGAGATCATCGCCATCGGCCGCCTCAGCCGGCTGCGCGGACGAGACGATGCTGAAATGGCCGTCCTGGTGGACGACCGCTTTCAGCACCTGGGGCTCGGAACGGAACTGTATCACCGCTTGATCGAAGTCGCCCGCGACGAGCACATGACCAGAGTGGTTTCGACCATCCTCTCGGAGAACCGCGAGATGCAGGCCATCTGCCGCAAGCTCGGCTTTCATATGGAGGCCAACATCGAAGACGGAACGATTGAGGCGGTGCTCAAGCTGTGAGTTGAGTGATTGACAACACTGAATAACAAATTGTTATGGCCGCATGGGGTGGCCACCCGCGCAAGAAATTCTCCGCTCACCCTTCTTCATTCCTTGAGTCCAAGCAAATAACGGCTGGGCGGGTCGCTTCTCTCTGTTGCAGCTTCCTGGCTGACGAACCTCGGGTGTCAATATGCGCATGCTCCTGGACACCTTCGCCCAAACGTTGCGTACCCTCTGGGCGCACAAGCTGCGTTCCTTTCTCACGATGTTCGGGATTGCCTGGGGAGTGGGCTCCCTGCTGCTGCTGGTCGGCGTGGGCGAGGGCTTCCGCAACGGCAACCGCAAGCAGCTTGAGACCTTCGGCAAGAACATCATCTTCTTTTTCGGCGGACGTGCGCCCGCGGTCGAAGGCAGCTTCTCTTCAATGAAATGGTTCAATCTGACTTACGACGACTACCTGGCGATCAAGAACGAGTCGAGGCTCGCGCTGCATATTTCCCCGGTGATTGCGCGCGACGACATCCGCGCGGTCAGCGACTATACCAGCACCAATGGGCAGGTTTCGGGTGTGCCCGCAATTTACAGCCAGGTGCGCACGATCCCACTGCAAGTGGGACGGTGGATCAACGACGAAGACAACGACCAGCGCCGGCGGGTTTGTGTGCTGGGCCGCGAGATGACGCGCAACATGTTTCCGGGGCGTCCCGCAGTGGGGAATACCATCCTGCTCAACGGCGTTCACTTCGAAGTGATTGGTGTGCTCTCGATGATCGGTCATGAAGAGCAGAATGCAACCAATATTCGCATTTTCATTCCGCTCGACACCATGCGGGAACTTTTTCCGCTCAAAGGTGACAACTCAAAGGAAGGGAATGCGATTTCATTCCTGAATTATCAGCCGCGCAGTTTCGAGGAGAACGAAGAGGCAAAAGCCGAGTTGCACAGAATCGTTGCCCGCAATCATGGCGGGTTTGATCCATCCGGAAAGGACACCTGGGAGGAGTGGGACACGGTGAAGAACCAGAAGACGATGGGAAAGATCTTCACCGCCATGGACTGGTTTCTTGGTGGCGTGGGGCTAGTAACGCTGGCGCTGGGCGCGATCGGGATCGTCAACATCATGCTGGTTGCAGTCACCGAGCGCACGCGAGAGATCGGCCTCCGCAAGGCACTGGGTGCAACGAACCGCAACATCCTATTCCAGTTTTTTCTGGAAGGTGCATTTCTCACGCTGTTGAGCGGCGCGATCGGAGTCGGTGGCGCCATGCTCGTGATCCGTCTGCTCTCCGGAGTACACCTGCCGCAAGGCTTCGATACGCCCAGGATTATCCCTGTATCGGCGGCCGGCGCTGTGCTCTCGCTCGCGCTGGCCGGCATCATTGCCGGACTCTATCCCGCCCGCAAAGCCGCCATGCTCGAACCGGTCGAGGCCCTGCGCCAGGAGTAAATCATGACCCGTGATCTTCTGAAAGAAGCCTACGCCGCCATGCAGCACAATCGCCGCCGCACCACTCTGACCATGCTCGGGATGGCCTGGGGCATCGCGACCGTCGTCATTCTGTTGGCTTTCGGTTCCGGCTTCGAACGCGCGATCAACCTGATCTTCAGCTCGTGGGGCACCGACGTGATTGGAGCGTTTCCCGGGCGCACCTCGCTGCAGGCGGGCGGGTCGAAGGCGGGCAGCGAAATTCGGTTGAAAATCGCCGACGTCGACTACATCCGCAACGAAGTGCCCATGGTCAAGGGCGTCACTCCGATCTTCGACCGGCGAGGCACGACCATTCAGCACGACACGCGCACCTTCACCAATCTTTTCCTCACCGGGGTGTATCCGGTGTACCAGCGCATTCGCGGCTTTGATGTCGCCACCGGCCGCGGCTTGAGCGAACAGGACCAAGTCGAGCATGCGCGCATCGCAGTCATCGGCGACGAGGCCAAGCGCAGACTGTTCTCCGGCGAACAAGCTCTCGGGCAGAGTATCCGCATTAACGGAGTGAGCTTTCAGGTGGTGGGCGTTTATGAGCACAAGGTGCAAGGCGGCGACAACAACGACAACAGCATGGTCGTGATCCCGTTCAGCGCCATGGGCGATCTGTACGACACGCAATACATCACCGGAATTTTCATGGACTATGAAGGCCAGGACCACCAACAACTCGCCCGGGTGGTCCGCTCCGTGCTCGCTGGTCACCACAACTTTCGCCCGGACGACCGCCGCGCCGTTTTCATCGCCGACTTCAAACAGGACTTTGACGAGTTCACCGTCGTGACCACCGCGCTGAAAGTCCTGCTCGCGTTCATCGGCGCGCTGACGCTCGGCATCGGCGGCATCGGCCTGATGAACATCATGCTGGTCTCCGTACAGCAGCGCACCCGCGAGATCGGGGTGGAGAAAGCTCTCGGCGCGCACAAAAGCCACATCCTGTTCCAATTTCTGGCCGAAGCACTGGCCATCACCTTTGCCGGTGGCCTCGCTGGGATCGGAATCGCCTATCTGCTGTCGTGGGTCGTCGGCGCGCTACCGCTCATGAGCGCATTTGGCGATAACCTTCAGGCGGGGGACATCCATCTCCACATCAACCTCGGCAGCCTGGTGGTTGCCACAATCATTCTCAGCCTGGTGGGAATTGTGAGCGGCATGGTGCCCGCGATCCGGGCGGCGCGGCTCGATCCGATCGAGAGCCTGCGATACGAATAGTCCTGCAACAACGGCCCCGGTAGGAGTATGAGAACAGCCAGACCCTTTGACCGGAATGTATGGTCCCAGCGGGACCACTGAGAATAGCCCGCCACTTTAAGTGTCGGGATCGCGACGACAGAGTAGTCATGGAGTGCCGGAGACACGGCTGAAACGTCGCCACTACATTCGCCTCACACCCGCTATAATTCTCACCCGGCCCCCGGCACTCATGGAGAAGCGTATGCGAATTGTTCTCACCTTGATCGTCAGTGTGTTCATCGCTTCGGCGGCTATTGCCCAGCAAAACCCTTCGTCGGAAACGTCGACCGATCACCCCAAGCAAGCTGCCCCCAAAAAGAAGGAAGTGCGCAAGGAGCAGCCACCTCCGGCGCCCGCCGCCACAGAAAGTAAGCCGCCGGAGAGCGCTACCAAGCCTGCCGAACCGTCGAAGCCCGAATCTGCTGACGCCGACAAGGAGGAACACTACGACGTCACCGAAGTTCCGCCGGTGATCACCCACCACCAGATCACGCTCAACGGCAAGACGCTCGCCTATACAGCGACTGCCGGGCGCCTGCCCATCAAGCGCGGCGACGGCAAGATCGAAGCCGAGATGTTCTTCGTCGCATACACGCTTGACGGGCAGGACGCCGGCAAGCGCCCGCTGACTTTCTCCTTCAACGGCGGCCCGGGCTCGGCCTCAGTCTGGCTGCACATGGGCGCGCTCGGGCCGAAGCGCGTCGTACTCCAGCCGAATGGCTTCATGCCCGCCGCGCCGTATCGTCTCGAAGACAATCCCAACACGCTGCTCGACCGCAGCGACATCGTCATGGTCGACGCGATGGCGACGGGCTACTCGCGCGCCGCAAACGCCGAGCTGGCCAAGAAATTCCTCAGCGTGAAAGGCGATGTGCAAGCCTTCGGAGAATTCATCCGCCTCTACATCTCCCGCTACGACCGCTGGAGTTCGCCGCTGTTCCTGTTGGGTGAAAGCTACGGCACTACACGCGCCGCCGGCATCGCAGGATACCTGGCCGATCATGGCATCGCGTTCAACGGAGTCACCCTGCTTTCCATGGCCGTCGATTTCCAGACGCTCGAATGGAACAAGTCGAACGATCTGCCTTATTTCCTGCTCGTCCCTACGTTCAGTATGATCGCCGCTTACCATCACAAACTGCCCGCCGACCTCTCGCAAGACATGGCGAAGACGCGTGAGGAAGTTGTCCGCTGGTCGATGAACGATTACGCGCTCGCGCTGGGCAAGGGCGACGCCTTAACGCCGGAAGAGCATCGCAAGCTGGTCGAGCAGTTGGCGCGCTATATCGGCCTGCGTCCCGAGGTGGTCGAAGCGCACAACCTGCGCATCGACGTTCCGACCTTCACTCATGAACTGCTGCTCGATCAGAAGCTGCGTAGCGGGCGTCTCGATGGCCGCTTTACCAGCCCCGATCCGGACAACGAACGCTTTTATGATCCGACCAGCGCGGCGATCCTGCCGCCGTACACATCGGCGTTCCACCAATATTTACGCACGGAATTGAACTACAAATCCGACATGCCCTACAAAGTCTTCGCGTGGGACGAGGGTGGTTTTCAGAAGTGGGATTGGGGCAGCGCGGTCGAAGGTTTCCCGAGCACGGCGGGTGGCCTGCGCTCGGCCATGATCAAGAATCCGTACATGAGGATTCTCGTGATGGAAGGCTACTACGATCTGGCCACGCCCTTCGCCGCTGCCGACTGGACCATGGATCACCTGAATCTCGACGCCCAGTACCGCCAGAACATCTCCTATGCTACCTACGGTTCCGGCCACATGGTGTATATCGACCGGGCCGAGCACGACAAGATGAAAAAGGATCTGGTCAACTTCATGGAGAAGTGCCTGCCGAAATGAAACATTGACCCGTGCGTAGCGCCGGCGAGGGCGGGGGCGCTACGACGGCGGCATGTGTGTTCTAATGCTCCACGCATGCGCGCCGCTGCCATCTTTGGTCTCGGGACCTCACCGGGAGACCTGAAACAATTTCAGGCTGGATCTTCGACCAAGTGGCTCGACGGCCTTCCTGGCTCGTCCAGCGACGCCGACGCCGTCCTCATCTTCGGCGGAGACGGCACCATTCATCGCCACCTGGGTGCATTGGTGCGGTTGAAGCTCCCGGTGCTGGTCGTCCCGGCGGGCAGCGGCAACGACTTTGCCCGGGCACTGCATCTTCGATCCGTGGCTGCTTCCCTGCGCGCCTGGCAGAGATTCGAAGCGGGCGGGCTCGAGCCTCGAGCGAGCGATCTCGGCCTCATTACTCCAGCCGATTCACCCGAGAAACACCATTACTTCTGCTGCGTCGCGGGATGTGGCCTCGACTCTGCGGTCGCGCGGCTTGCCAATCAAATGCCGCGCTGGCTGCGTGCCCGCGGCGGCTATGCGATGGGGCTCGTTCCAACGATCTTGCGATTCACGCCGTTCTCACTCCGGATCACAACCCAGAATGGCGGCGCGAGCCAATCGTCCGAAGTACTCACTACGCTGGCCACCTTTGCGAATACTCCGTACTACGGCGGCGGCATGCGGATCGCGCCGCAGGCGGAAATGGACGACGGCATGTTGGACGTGTGCCTCATCCGCGAAGTGAACAAGCTGAAATTGCTCTCTTTGTTCCCGACGGTCTACTTTGGACGCCACCTCAACTTGCGCGAGAGCGCGTATTCCAAAGCGGAGTCGGTGCAACTGGAAACAGAAACTCCTTGCGACATCTACGCCGATGGAGAGTACGTGTGCGCCACTCCGGCTGAGATTCGGATCGTGCCGCAGGCATTGCAGGTCATCGCCCCAAAGACGTAGCGCCGGCATCTTGCCGGCTGCCCTCGCAACGAAAACCGCCGGGCGGGGGACGCCCGACTCTCCATAAACTTCTGTTTCTACTTTCCCGCGACTGCCCCGTAGCGCGTATCCAGCGCCAGATTCAGTTCGAGCACGTTGACACGCGGCTCTCCCAGCAATCCCGGTTGACGGCCTTCGGTGTGTTCGCTGACGAGGCTCGCAATATGAGTTTCCACGCCGATGACCACATCCTCCCCCGGCTGTGCCGCCGTGATCGCTTCCCTCAGCATGGTGTAGGTTTTGCCAACCCCCGGAGCATATCCGAGGAAAAGTTTGAACAGGCCGCCTTTCTTTGCTGGAGTACATTCCTACAGCCATTGGTCGGGAGTCTTGGGCATCGCGCTTATTGTCGTTGAGTCATCCATCTTTGCCGATGTCAATTACAATCGGCTCGTGAAACCTGTCGCGCGATTAGGCGTCGGACATCTGATCTCCACGTTGTCTGTGAGCAAAATTGGATTCTTCGATACCATCTGGCAAGACCTGAAGTATGCGCTGAGAACGTTGGGGAGGAGTCCCGCATTCTCGGTAGCGGTTGTGCTTACGGTTGCCCTGGGCATCGGCGCCAACACGGCCATGTTCTCCGTCATTCGCGCAGTTCTGCTGAAGCCGCTCGCGTACCAGGACCCGGACCGGCTCGTGCTCGTCGCCGACGGAGCCACGCCCGTGCGCTTCGACGAGTTGAAGGCCGCGAGCCAGTCCTACACCGAGATTGGGGCCTTCGCGGGGGGCCAGGAGAATTTGGCGCTTTCGGGGATCGGCGAACCGGAGGTTCTGAAGGGCGCGCGGGTTTCGGGCAATTTCCTCCACCTGCTCGGCGTGAATCCCCTGTTGGGGCGCGGCTTCTTCCCAGCTGAAGACAAGCCTGGTGCGCCCGCCGTGGCGATCCTCAGCGCGGAATTGTGGCGGAGGCGATTCGACAGAGATAGGTCAATCGTTGGCAAGACGGTAACGCTGGCAGGCATGACTTACACCGTTGTTGGCGTGCTGCCGGCGAGGTTTCAATTCCCGTTTTCTGGTACGGATGTGTGGGTGACCCGGCCATCCGAGTGGTCAGTGATTTCCCCTCAAGGACGCTCCATCAGTCCGTTTCTGAGCATAGTGGGCCGTATGAAGCCGAACGTAGGCGTTCGGCAAGCAGACGCCGAACTGGCCGTGTTGAATCGTCAGTATGCGGCCGCTCATCCGGGGATGCTCGATGCTAAACCGGACTCAGCGGAAGGGGTGCGGCTCATCAAGGATGAACTCGTTGCAGATGTGCGTTCGAAACTGTGGATGCTGTTCGGGGCGGTCGGCTTCGTACTGCTGATCGTGTGCGCGAACATCGCCAGCCTGCTGCTGGCGCGCGCAACTTCCCGTTCGCGAGAGTTTGCTGTGCGCGCGGCGATTGGGGCGGGGCGCTGGCGGATCATCGGACAACTACTCGCCGAGAGTGTGTTGCTGGCGTCCATAGGCGGCGGGCTGGGCGTGGCGTTGGCTGCGTTCAGTTTGAGCGGCATCCGGGGTATGACATTTGTTGACCTGCCTCGTGCCGCAGAAATCCGCATGGACAGCTGGGTGCTCGGATTCGCAGTGGCGCTCTCGCTGGTCACGGGTGTGCTGTTCGGGATGGCACCTTCGCTCGCGGCGTCCAGACCGGATCTGGCTGGGGTTCTGAGGGGGAGCGGCGAGGCGGCAAGCGCGGTAGCGCCCAAGCTGCGGTTCAGTCCGCGAGGCCTGTTGGTCGTAGGGCAGGTGGCACTCTCGACAGTGCTGCTGATCGGAGCAGCATTGCTGATCAAAAGCCTGGCTCGTGTATACAGGGTCGATCCAGGATTTCAAACCTCCAACCTTCTGACCATGAGCATTGCTTTGCCGCCCGCGCGCTACGACACAGACAAGAAGAAGGCGATGTTCTATGAGGAACTTGTGGAGCACGCCGAGTCGCTACCTGGGGTCCGCAGCGCAGCTGTGACGCTGACGCTTCCGATGACCGATACATGGGTGGGCCAGCCTGTCCAGTTGGCTGGAACAGCGCCGTTGAAGCTCAACGAGCGCCCCATCGCCATCATTCAGGACATCACGCCGGCATATTTCCGCACGATGGAGATTCCGCTGAAACGAGGAAGAGAGTTCACGGAGCACGATGACGCACAGTCGGTTCCGGTGGTGATCGTCAACGAAAACCTGGCGCACCTGTTTTGGCCGGAGTATCCGAGCGGTCCGAACCCCATCGGACAGCACATCCTCATTGGCTCCAGTCCTCAGCCGGTAGAGATCGTCGGCATATCCGCTACTGTGCGGCAATACGGCAGAGATGACAATCCGAAACCGGGAGTGTACCTCTCCTTGGCCCAGAAACCCCCGCAGTCTGCGATGCTGGCTGTGCGAACGAGTGGCGCGCCGCTGTCGTTTGCTAATGCTGTTCGAAGTCAGGTATTGGCGATTGACGCCGCCCAGCCGGTTTCGGCGGTCGCCTCCATGGAGGAACTGGTCGAAACCTCGGAAGGGCAGCTACGGCTGATGATGACGCTGCTGGGAATCTTTGCCGGCGCTGCAACACTGATTGCCGTGGTTGGACTCTATGGCGTCATCGCCTATTCGGTCGCACAGCGCGCGAAGGAGATGGGAATCCGGCGGGCATTGGGCGCGCAACGGGGCGACATCCTTTCGCTGGTAGTCGGACAGGGATTGCGGCTGACGCTGGGCGGCGTTTTCCTTGGGGTGGGTGGCGCATTCGTCCTGACCCGTGTGATGCAGGACTTGTTGTTCCAGGTCAGTGCCACCGATCCGGCCACGTTCGTTGGCATTTCAGTCCTGTTCGTTGCAGTCGCGGTAGCGGCATGCTACGTTCCCGCGCGACGCGCTTCCGATACTGACCCGTTGGCTACGCTTCGACTCGGATAGGACTGAGGTTAGTGGGCCCGCCTGGATTTGAACCAGGAACCAACAGATTATGAGTCTGCTGCTCTAACCGTTGAGCTACGGGCCCTCGGCCTCAATTATCCCATGAACGCAAATCCCAAATCCGAACTCGCCCCGTCTTGAAGTGACGCAGCCCTAAGTTACCTGCGTTACGCCCCGTCCAAGGCCGTGCGGCGTATGATTCTTACAGACCCACGGGCCCATGACCAAGCCACGCTTCCTCCTTTCGGTGACCAACGACAATAACGACTACCAAATTGAGCAAGTCACCGTTGCGCGCCAGGCGGCCAACCGAGCCGGGGTGGACCTCGAAATCGTCTATGCCCAGGATGACGGCATCATCCAAAGCCAGCAACTCCTCAACCGAATCCAGTCCACGGTCAATCCTCGTCCCAACGCTATCCTCTTTGAGCCGGCCGGTTCCACAGTCCTTCCCCAAGTCGCTCACGCCGCCGCCGCCGCCGGAATCGGCTGGGCCGTGTTGAGTCGCGACGCCGAGTATCTCAACGAGCTTCGCCAGGTCTTTCGCGTGCCCGCCTTTGTCGTCACCGCCGACCATGAGGAAATTGGCCGCATCCAGGGACGCCAGCTTGCCGCATTGCTGCCGGCGGGAGGAATGGTCCTCTACATTCAGGGTCCCAGCCAGAGCCTCGCCGCGAAACAGCGGCATGTTGGCCTGCTGGAAACAAAGCCGGAAAACATCCAGTTGCGCGCTCTCAAAGCACACTGGAGCGAATCGAGCGCGCACAAGGCAGTTACTTCATGGCTCCGCCTTTCCACCTCTCGCGCAAGTGAGATCGTGGCGGTCTGCGCCCAGGATGATTCCATGGCCATCGGCGCCCGCAAGGCGGTCGAGGAGTGCGCTGAATTGCGCGAGTCCTGGCGGAAGATCCCGTTGCTGGGTTGCGACGGTATGCCTAAGACGGGGCAGGAATGGGTTCGCCGCGGGCTTCTGACCGCCACCGTCTTCAGCCCCCCAACTGCCGGGATCGCGATTGAACTGATGGCTCGGTTTATTCAGCACGGAACCATGCCGCCAGTGTGCACACTGACCGAAACCAGGTCCATCCCGGCTCTCGAAGAGCTAGCTCGAAACGCGACGGGCGGCCGCCTCTTCGTAACGCGGCGGTTAGAATCTTAATTTTTCCGCTTCAGAAAGAAACCGCAGCAGGGGCGCCATCTTCCCCGCGCTCCGCAAGAAGTCCAACATAAATCGCCCGCTGCAGATCTGCGCCTGCGACAGATCCACGCTGGCCACAAAATCTTTGCGCTTGAGATCTTCAATCAGCGGATGATCCGCCCGATATCCGCGCGGCGCCCGTGACAGCGTATCTCCGCCCAGTTCCAGACCGCGCTTCGTTTTCCGCCACTCATCCGGCTTCCAGGCGACGGCATCGCGAATCCGAGCCAGCGAGCGCGGTTCGGGCTGCCACACGCCGCCCGCCAGGAAACATTGCCCCGGCTCCAAATGCAGATACAACCCCGGCGCATGCACCGTCTCACTCGCATTTGCGTGTCTGAAGTGCATGCCAATATGTGTCTTGTACGGACTCTTGTCCTTCGAGAAGCGCACATCCCGATAGATCCGGAACAGCGACCCGCCGTTCGGCTTGGGATCGGCCACCAGCCACGGGCTGATTTCGCGCAGGCGCAGGCGCAGGTCGGCGATGAAGCGCAGGCTGGGTTGGCGGCCGAATTCTTCGAAATCCTGTTTGTGCTTAAGAAACCAGGTCCGCCGGTTATTCCGGCGCAGTTGTTCCAGAAACTGGAAAAGCCGGGGAGTGAAGTACGCCTGGTTCATCGGGCAACCCCCAGTAGAGGCGCGTTTAGTATCAGGGCATGCCTTCAGGCAAGTCGTAAGTTGAGCGATGCACTCGCCGAGGCGCTCGATTCGCCTAGGGAAACTCTGAATAAGCCCGCGCTTTGGGGCAGTAGCTGTTTAGCCATGCCAGTGCAAGCGTTTGAATACGTTTTTCCCCGGTCCGCCGGCCCGCTTCGGCTCGCCCGTGATCCGCAACCTTTGCTGCCGGGTT
>JAIQFZ010000237.1 GCA_020073015.1 Terriglobia bacterium
CCGGACGCTGATGCTGTCCCATAGGTGCTGTCGAATGCGTTCCCTGAATTCCACGAGCTTGTCAGCCGAATCGCTGCGGCCGCTGGACCGTGCCGGGCTTATGAGTCCGGACCGGGGGTTTTGCAAGGAAGCGACTGCTGTGCTCATGCGTACATCTCCACTGTATGTTCAGTGATACTCGCAAAGAAAATGTCGTTCTTAAGACGTCGTAACTCCTCGAACATTTGCGGCATTAACGGATCCCCGGGCGCGATCGTTGCTTCGCGGAACGCATCAATGTCCAACAACACTGGAGTTAGCGTTGGGTCGAGAGCCGCCTCGACCGCCTGGGTAATGATTGCGGAGGAGTTGTGCTCTGACTCAAAAACCACAACGCGCGTGAGAAATTCGCGGATTGTCTGTGGAATCGGCGGTGGCAACACGGGTGGCGCCGCCAGATACTTGCTCAGTTGGACAGGCGCTGGGAGACGAAGACGATTTATGTACCGAACGGCCAGTCGCGTAACGTCGAGCGGTTTCGCTGATTCGATATACAGGTGCCACAGCCGGTAAGCTTCACTGAAAACCTCTTCCCACGTTGTATAAGGTTCCAGTTTGTTATACGTGGGTGCACGGGAAAGGTGTTCTCTCGGTTTAGCCATTCCAATTCAAGTCGGCGGTTGCGAACCCGTTGCTGTCAGCGCCCCCTATCCTAAATACCGTCAGGTGACATCCGCACGATTTGCAGGGGCGTGCGAACCACGATTTTCGACTTCAACTCCTCAAACCTCTGCCGTGCCGGAGGATTGTCATTCAGTTCATCATCGATGAATTTTCGAACTGCCTTTTCAACGATCCGATTATGGGGGGCACCGTGATGCAGTTCGCAAAAGACCCATAAGTCTAACGCAAGGTCATCGGGGAGCTTGACCGGAAGACTCTTGCGCTTTCCAGGCACCGGTGCCGCGGCTCTTCGTCCCATCTAAGCCTACCTGATTCCAATTGGAGTATACCCCGACAATAGATATCTTTTGATATCAGAATGTGGTGATCCCGGATGTTATTTGGAAATATTGCACATTTTATCGTGCAACCGACACACTGCTATTCATCCCCGGCGTTTGTAATACACGTTGAACTCGAACCCCGGATTCGGCGGGAACAATGCTGCCGTCGCCCGCAACCGTTCGGCTAGGGCGCTGGGCGCCAGCAGCGGATACTCGCGCTCGCGCAGGTCGTGATAATCCACGTCGAGAAAAATCGCCAGCATATAAATCGCGATCGAGTCGGCAAACGAAGCCGTCAGGTACTCGTTGCGCGCCTTTTCCGCTTGCGGCCCGGGCATGGTCGCCAGCTTGCGCGTCTCGAACGCGTCCAGCGACGTTTCCCCGCGCACCCGGTCCTCCGCCTGCTTCCACGCCAGGTCGGCGAAGCTCTCCGCCACGCCCGCCTGCTCCACAAACGCGTGCGCCACGTTGATGTAGAACTCGAACGCCACCGAGAAGCGGTCGTCCATCAGCCGCGTGGAGATGAACACGCACTGCGAGTCGCCGATGTTCAGGTTGCGGTGGCAGACGGCGTTGTCGCTAAGGGTGATGTCGTAGCGCTCGGCGATCACCGTTTCCTCGCCCTGGCTCACCGCCAGCGGCACGAAGTAGTACGCCTTATGATGCAGCGCTGCGGCGATGCTGCGCGGCACCGCGGCGACCATGCGCTCCAGGTCGGCGGAGTTGATCGTCACCTCGCCCATGGAGGCGAAGCACACCCCGTTGGGCGCCTGCGATACCGGCGCCCGCCGGATTGCCTCCGCCGGGGTCAAGGTTGCGGTTTGTGTGATGTCAGCCATGAATACGGTAGCTGGTAGTCGGTAGCTGGACAGAAACCAAATCCGACCCGCCGGCTACCAATTCTAACGTATGTTGCCTGCGGGCATCTGCGATACCATGCGCCGATGTCCCTATCGCCGATCGAGGTGGTGGGTTTTGCCACCGGCGTGGGCTGCGTCTGGCTGGCGGCGCGCGAGAACATCTGGAACTGGCCGGTGGCGATCGTCAATGCCATCAGCTACATCATTGTCTTCTTTGGCGCCAAACTCTACGCCGACTGCGGCCTGCAACTGGTGTACGTCGCCATCTCCGTGTACGGCTGGTGGAGCTGGCTGCACGGCGGACGCGACCGCTCCGAGCTGCCGGTGACGCGGGTGCGCGCCAGCGCGATTCCGATGCTGGCGCTGGCCACCGTCGTTGCGGCTTCAATCCTCATGTTTCTGCTGCGCCGCTACACCGACAGCACGGTGCCCTTCTGGGACGCGCTCACCACCGCCATGAGCCTGACCGCGCAATACATGCTGGCGCGCAAGATCATCGAGAACTGGTGGCTGTGGATGGCCGCCGACATCCTCTACATCGCGCTGTATGTCTACAAGGGGCTGTACCTGACCGCCGTGCTCTACGGCGTGTTCTTTGCTCTCTGTGTCGTCGGACTGGTGCGCTGGCAGAAGCAGCTCGGGGCGCCTGAGGCCGAGGCGGGAACCGTGGAGCGGATAT
Source organism: Terriglobia bacterium (assembly GCA_020073015.1). Taxonomy (GTDB): domain Bacteria; phylum Acidobacteriota; class Terriglobia; order Terriglobales; family Acidobacteriaceae; genus Acidiflorens. Next base: position 2,526 of record JAIQFZ010000237.1, read on the forward strand.
CGCTTCAATCCCGGAAATGAGCAGCAAGCGGTGAACCTGCCGTTCTCTCCTCCGGTTGTGGGTGGCGCGGTGGGCGCTTTGGGAGAGACGGCTGGCCAAGACTTCGGGACTTTGCCAGCAGCACGGCCACTAAGAAGAAGAAGCCAAGCACGGCGACGGTAAAACTCATTTCCCCTCCCGCCAAGAAACGGCTGGCTCGAATTGAGTCCAGCTTCTGATTTGATAACCGACCCCCTAAAGATTGAATAAGAAGTCCATAAAAAGTTCATAAAGCGGGCGCCGGCGCCACCGACACGACGCGAAGCAAGGGAGCGAGCCGAGGGTCCCAGCGCTGCGCTCGTGAATCGAAGCGTGGGTTGATTTCCCCTTGTCGCTGCCCGCTTTACGAATTCTTTATGCACTTTTTATCTAAAGTTTATGGTCAGCACTCTCTAATGGATTGAAGGTTGTGCAGGGTGCGGCGGCAGGCCGCACCGCTCAGCCGGGAGATCTGAGTGACGGAGCTGGTCATTTTGACGGGAATTTGCGCGGCCGGAGTGCTGTTCTTGCTTCGCTTTCTGGTCGCGCTGTGCCAGAACTCCGAACCGGCAAATGCGGTCCATCTGCTGCGCGTCACGCCCGCGCCGACTGGTCGTGAACCTGATGGTGGTGACGAGGAGGAATCGTTGAACCTGGGAGATTCCCATAC
>JAIQFZ010000105.1 GCA_020073015.1 Terriglobia bacterium
GATCTCCCACACTTCCGCCGGCAATCGCCCGGAGACGAACTCTCGCTCTTCTGTGGAAACGATGCGCATTCCCTGCCGTGCAGACATGCGGCGCGATGCCTCGTTAGCAATCGCCTTGGCAACTCGCAAGACCGGGAATTTCAGAACGTCGAACCAATAGTCGGTGACCGCGTCGCAAGCTTCGCTCATCAGGCGCTGCCCCTGCCACGGCAAGCCGAGCCAGAATTCACGATTGTGATTTTCCGCTCTCCTCAAGCTGATGACACCAATCACGCGGGGAGGATCTCTCTTGAGCCTTAACGTCCAGTGCCATTCCTCTCCGCGTTCGACTGCGGGAAGAGCGATATCACGACAGTACGTCAGCGCCCCGTCGGGTGGATAGGGCCAGGGCACCCGCCCAGCCAGAAATTGCACGCGCTCCCAGCGAGGAAAGAGAATCTAAATTTGCCCGGCGTCGGAGAGTTCGAGCGGCCGTAACCACAGCCGTGCTGTTTCGGGTATAGGTGTCACGCGGAAAGCCTCAGGCGCTGTGTTCGCTGGTCCGTTCGCGAACAGGACCGCAGCCTCGCTCAGAACTTCGTCACTTCTGTAAAGTTGAACTCCCTCACCTTCATCGCCGGCACCACCATGTCAAACGATTCCTCACCACAGGCGCGTATCGGTACGCTCATCGCTTCGACATTCGATAGCATCGCAATCAGACTCTGATTGAAACGGTAGTTGCGCAGTCCGCCTTGCCCTTTGCCGTTTTCGATCCGAAACGTTCCATCGCGCGTCATGCCGGTCACGATCTTCTCGTACGGATCGACTTCGCGGATGTACCACAGGCGCGTGACCAGGATGCCGCGCCCGGTCGAGGCAATCATCTGCTCGACACTTTGCGGATTCTCCGGCGCGCCGAAGACTATATTTTGGGGCATTTCGCCCATTTCATTGGGCAATGGGAAGCCGTGACCCGTGGGTTCGATGGCGCCAACTTTGTTAGCGTACTCCGACTTCTTCATCTTCGCAGCCGTGCCTCGCGCATATACCACGCGCTTGACTACGCCCTGTTCGACCAATTGCACGCGCTGGCGTCGCACACCTTCGCCGTCAAAAGGCGAACCCGCCTGCAGCGGATGCCCGGCGTCGTCCCAGATATTGATGTTCTCCCCAAACAGCTTGGTGCCAATGCGGTCGTTGAGAAACGATCGCTGATCCAGGATCGCCATCCCGCTGTAGTCCCAGAACATGAAACCAACAATGTCGAGGGCGGCCGATGGCTCGAGAACAACGGTGTACTTACCCGGTGGAATCTCGCGGGGACGAGCAGACTCAACTGCCTTGCGCGCCGCCGTCTCCGCCAGTTGGAGGGGATCGAGGTTGCACACATCAGGCGAATTCAACTTCTGCCAGCCGGAAGAATCTTCGGCCAGCATGGTGATGGAAATTTCCGCCAGGGTTTGCGTGTGCCAGCGAGCCAGTCCGCGCGAGTTGAAGATGCCCTCGAGAGACTCCGACGTCGAATAGATTCCAGCCGTCGTCAACTTATGCCGGTCCGCCACCCCGACCATCTGCCCGACCACGTTTGCCCGATCCCCCGGAGTGATGGCCGCAGTCTGCTCGAAGAACCGTGTGGCGCGGACATTCCTGTCCGCGTCCCCAGCGTCATTAGCATCCGGCATGGGCAGCAGGTCCGGATCAGGGTCCGGCACCCGAGCCAGACTCTCCGAAGCCTCGACCGCCCGCTTCAAACTCTCGTCGTCAAACTGGTTGGCGGTGGCCCGCGCCGTCCGTCCGCCAAAATTCGTGCGGATCGAAGCCAGGCAGTTCTCTTCCTCAACGTTCTGATGGATCGTGTTGTTCGCGAACCGGGTCAGAGCGAAGTGGGAGCCCGTAAAAAGGACTTCGACTTCATCGGCCGCCGAGAACCGCCGAATCCGATCGAAGATACCCGACGCTCGCTCTCTGGTCAGCATGGCTTCCCGATACTCTCTGTTTCCGCTCGAAGACAAAAACCTTTAACCACAGAGGCCACAGAGAATCACAGAGGAAGGACTCCTAGCTCCTGCTTGCTCCTCTGTGTTCCTCTGTGACCTCTGTGGTGAACTAGCTCTTATACGCCGAACCGACGTTGATATTCCGGAACCGCGCCGGGCTTGCCCCATGGCCCGTGCCCACTACCTGCTGCGGCTGTCCCTTGCCGCAATTGGGAGTTCCCCACAGCGTCCACTCATCGCGCGAGCAGATCGCGTCCATCGAATTCCAGAACTCCGTCGTGATTCCCGAGTACGACGGATTCTTCAGCATGCGGACGCGCTTGCCGTTCCTGATCTCCCACCCGATTTCGCAGCCAAACTGAAAGTTGTAGCGCTTGTCGTCGATCGACCACGACTTATTCGTCTCCAGGTAGACGCCGTGCTCGGTGTCGGCAATCAGTTGCTCCAGCGTCAGCGGCTTTTCACCCGGCAGAATGCTGATGTTGGTCATGCGGATGATGGGCAGGCGGTTCCAGCCTTCGGCGCGCAGAGTCCCGCCCGATCGGGTCGCGCCAATCGTGTGCGCCGTCTCGCGCGAACTGAGATATCCCGTAAACCGGCCGTTCGTAATAATCGGCGTGGACTGCGCCGCCACGCCCTCGTCGTCGTAGGCAAAAGTCCCCAGGCCTGGCCCGTGTTCCTGCCGCGCATCCGCTACGACATTGACCAGATCGCTGCCATAACGCAGACTGCCCAACTTTTCGAGAGTCAGAAACGACGTGCCTGCGAAATTCGCCTCCATCCCCAACACGCGGTCGAGTTCAATCGGATGGCCAATCGATTCGTGAATCTGCAAGCCCAGCTGCGATCCATCGAGAATGATAGTGAACACGCCCTCTGGACACTGCTCGGCCCGATGCAGCGCCACGGCTTCTTCGGCCACGCGGCGCGCATTCTCGACCAGTTTCATCTCTTCGATCTGCTCGTAGCCGCGGTTCTGCCACTGTCCGCCAAACGAATTCGGATACGACCGCTTCTGGATTTCGGATCCGGCAAAGGCATACGCTGTGTATCCCGCGCCGGTCGAGTATTTGGTCTGGTGGATGTCCGCACCTTCGGAAGAAAGAAACCAGGACTCCTCGCGCGCAAAAGTCATGCCGGTTTCCGCCAGCGTGACTCCTGCGACGGCACGCACCTCCGCATCAACTTTCAGCAGCAGGCCCAGATTCTGCTCGACCGACGTGGAGAACGGATCAACCTTGTATGGAGTGGTCCACTCCGCAACCGCGGCCGGCTCTGGCGCAAGGTGAACATCCTGCCGCTTCACCCGCGCTGAGGCTTTGGCGATCTCGACTGCGCGGGCAGCCGTGGCCACCACCGCAGCGTCGCTCAGATCCGCAGAGGCCGAGAATCCCCAAGCCCCGTTGGCAATCACCCGCACACCCACGCCCAGCGACTCCGATTCCGAAGCATGACCCACCCGCCCGTTCTTGGTGGTGAGCGCACGGTTCCGCATCTGCACGATCCGCACATCGGCGTAAGTGGCCCAGCGCGCCGCGGCGGTGTCCAGAGCCAGGAGGGCAACAGTCTTCATCTTGGGATCAAACCTACCACGATCAATCGAGGATTGGGATTTGTTGAGGAGTGTCGATCAGTGCAGTCCCGGGGCTGCCACCGCCAGCGGCGCTGGTTTGCGGGCAAGATTGAACACGAAGCGCCCGCCCTGAAGATGATCTGCGCGGCCATCATCTGCGCCCGGTTCGGTCCAGATTCCGCCGATTTCGATTTTGTCCTTGCCGTTTCCCGCCACCTTGGTGGGCTGGCGGCGCTGCTTGTCCGCATATGCCTTGATCACCTGGGTCGCCAGGCGCGCCGCCAACTTGCCATGCTCGCCGCCTTCGAACAGCACACACACGATGATGTCTGGATTGCGTCGCGGCGTGAAACCCACGAACCACCCGTTCTGCGCAAATTCCTCACTGTTCTTGTGCTTCGCGCGAAGGGCAAGCGAAACAATCTGCGCTGATCCGGTCTTGCCAGCGATGTCAATTCCCGGAATGTGTGCCGAGGGGGCCGTACCTTCTGGCAACAGGACCCGGGACAGCGCGTCGGTGATGAAGGTCCAACCGCTCGGGTCAATCGGGATGTTCTTCACTTCGGTATAGTGCGTCGTCTGGACAAAACCCGGCGGCAGATCGGTCGGGTTGATTACGTGCGGAACAACCATGCGGCCACCCATCGAAATAGCTGCGACAGCGCGCATGAGTTGCACCGGCGTGATCGCAACCGCGCCCTGGCCAATGCCCACCGAGATCGTCTCACCCGCAAACCATTTCTGCTTGAAGTTGCGAATCTTCCACTCTTCCGAAGGCATCACGCCGCTCACTTCATTCGGAAGGTCAATCCCGGTCTTCTGCCCCAGTCCCAGGGCGGTTGCGTACTTTGCGATGCGGTCAATCCCCAACTTCTCCGCCAGCGTGTAAAAGAAGACGTCGCAAGACTGGTAAATCGCTTTCTCCAGGTTGACTGCACCGTGGCCGCCTTTCACCCAGCAGCCGAAACGCCGTCCATAGAACGTGGCGCCGCCATTGCAGTGCACGTTCAGAGTCTGGGCAATTCCCTCCTGCCAACCGGCAACCGCCATGATGACCTTGAATGTCGAACCGGGCGCGAGTTGTGCCTGGATCGCTTTGTTCAGCAGCGGTTTATCCGGATCATTGACGAGCTTGTTCCACTCGTCCTTCGAAATCTTTACCGCAAAACTGTTGGGATCGAACGTTGGGCGGCTCGCCATGGCCAAAATCTCGCCCGTGCGAGGATTCATCGCGACGATCGCACCATTCTTGTCGGCGAGCGCCTGCTCGGCTGCAATTTGCAGATCCAGATCAACCGTCAACTTGAGCTGCTTGCCCGGTTCCGCCGGAGTCTCATCCAGCCGTCCCACCTCACGCCCGCGGCTGTTGACGATTGCGCGCCGCGATCCGTTCTTGCCCATCAGCACGCTGTTGTACTGCTTCTCGACTCCGCTCACGCCGACCACGTCGCCAGGATTGTAGAGTTCAAACTGCGGCTGGTTGAGCATGTCTTCGGTGACTTCGCCCACATAGCCGACCAGGTGCGCCATGAAGCCGTTCTTCGGATACAGCCGGCGGTGCGCCATGATGGTGTCGAGTTCAGGCAGTTCGTTCTTGTGCGACTCGATGAAGGCCAGTTCATCCGGCGTGATGTCGTCCTTGAGAAAAATCGGCTGATATTGCGGCATGGAGGCGAAGCGCCGGATGCGCTGCCGCACCTCGTCGGCGTTCAGATGCAGGCCCTGGGCGATCAAGTCTGCATCCGCCACAAGATCGCGCGAGGAGTCGCGCAGCAACAGCGCCGAAAACGACGGGAAGTTGCCGACGATAATGCGGCCTTCGCGGTCCAGAATCTTCCCACGCGGCGCCAGAATGGGAACGTTGCGGACGCGGTTTTTTTCCGCCAGCAGGGCGTATTCATCGCTCCGCATCACCTGCAGCCGCCATAATCCGTAGGCCAGCACTAGAAAAATGAACAGGACGACATACTGGACGGCGGTGAGCCGAACGGCGGAGACTTTTTCTTCGCGGCCGAACATCAATCCTCGATTCCTGCATTGGCCCCGCACATCAAGAGCGCGTGGGTTTCAAGTCCGGGCGCAGGCACACGCGAAACTGCCGAAATCTTGAAGGCGTTTCTCCCCGGAGAGTTACCTGTATTCTACTCGCTTCCAGAGTGGCTAAAAGGTTGAATCGGAAACGAAAGTTTGCGAGTCCAATACGGGTGTGTTGACCAAACCGCTCGGTCATGTCCGACTGTTGATTGAAAGTCACAGCCTCCACAGGCAACAATAGCCGTGAGACTGGCGTCTTACTTATTTCCGGCCGCAACTGTTGGGGATTGCCTGCTCGTTTGGGCCCGCTTCTTGTGACCGATCAGGGATTCAAATGCGGATTCGCAGTTTTATCATCGCCTACGCGCTCGTACTCGCCATTCTGCTGTTCGCCGACCGTCGCCCCGACCCCGCCCAGCAGGACCGCTATTCGCACGTAGTGGACCTGACCGACGCGCAGAACTCCAACGGGCCCCGAACCGGCTCCACGTCCGATTCGAGAACCCGCATAGTCTCTCCCGCGGCCCTCATTCCCGGAACCTGGGGAGCCGGGCAGATCCCAGCCGAACGCCTGGTTGCGCCCCTGGTGGTCATGGATCTGAAGCCGTCCCCGGAAAGCGCTTCCCCGATTTCTCTCGACGATATCGCCGCCTGGGAATCGAGCCACGGCGTAGTCCCACAAGGAGCCATCGTGGCCATCCGTCGCACCAGCACGGGTTCGCAATCCTCGAACGTGCTGCCCATCACAGCGGATGCCGCGCAATTCTTGATGGATGCCCGCTACACGCTGGGCTTTGCCATTGAGACTTCGGCCGACCTCACCTCAGACCGCGCCCTCGCCCGCCAACTCGCCCTCCACGGAAACTATGTTGTGGAAGGAACGGCACGCCTCACTTCGCTCCCGGAGACTGGCTCCCTGGTAATCGTTGCCCCCGCAAAAAACAAGAACGCCGCCGAAGCACCAGTTCGTGTCCTCGCCATGGTGCGGTAGGAGAAGTCGCTGGTGGCTTGTCTTTTGCGTCGCACGTCCACCACACAATAAGCGGTGTCATCCTGAGCGAAGCGAAGGATCCATGCACGTGGCCCCCGGCAAAATCGCCGCCTTACACCTAACACCAAACATCTGTCTTGACTCAGACCAGCAACTAACGACCAGCTGCCGCGGACTTTTTTCTGCACCATCCCCACCTCCGCGATCATCTATTTCCGCGGAGGCGACTGCATGAGCGATCCGCGTTACCCTATCGGAAAGTTTTCCTACACCGGTCCCCTGACCGCGGAACAGAAAAGACGATTTCTTGACGAGATCGAGCAGACTCCTACCAAGCTTCGAGCCGCACTCCAGGGACTCTCCGACCCCCAACTCGACACTCCGTATCGTGACGGCGGCTGGACCGTCCGCCAGGTGGCCCACCATGTGGTCGACAGCCACATGAACTCCTACATCCGGTATAAGCTCGCGCTGACCGAAGACGACCCCACCATCAAGCCCTACCTGGAAGACCGTTGGGCCGAACTCCCCGAAGCCAAGCGGGCCCCCGTGGAGGTCTCGCTCGCCTTGCTCGATTCCCTGCACCGGCGCTGGATGCTGATGCTCCGCAACCTCACCGAAGCCGACTGGCAACGGACCTTCCGCCATCCGGAAATGGGACCCATGACGCTGGAGAAAACGCTGGCGCTCTACGCCTGGCACGGACGCCATCACGTGGCGCATGTCACAAGTTTGCGGGATAAGATGGGCTGGTAGCGCCCCTCGCCCTCACCAACACTGGGGCCACTGCTCCCCGATGAACCCGCCTAGCGGGTGTGCGCACTGCAAGGAAAAGAAGTGAAGCTCCTGCCCAAGACGCGACCTCACTCTTTCACTATTTGCAGACAATGCTTGGGTTGTCCTTTGCCAACTCCAAGCACGCCTTGCGCTGTTTTTCTTTCCTGGCGGCGTCGGCCACTGCATCGCTGGCTGCTGTAGACACGGGGGCCGCAGCGGTCACGGAGATGGACCGCTGCTCTGCCGGAGCGGTTACTGCGGTTGTGGTCTGGACTGTTGGCGCAACTTGAACCGCAGGCTGAACATTTGGTGGCTGTGACGGTGGAATCGCCGGAGGTTCTTGGACATTGAGACGACCGTGAGCCTGCCAGTCGGCTAGGATTAGGTTACAGGCATCTTTTGAAGCATTCCCTACCGTTCGTGTAGCGCTGGTGCCGAGGATGTCACCCGCTCTGTTGGCGACTTGGATTTGGCTGTTAGAGCGAAGCAAGCCTCGGTTCTGCTTGGACTCACGATTCAACATAACGATGTAGTCGGCATTCGCTTGGTTGATGGTGACAGTCACGCCGGAACAGTCCTTCTGCAGGTTCTTCGTGACCTCCATGCTTTCGTCGTGAGAGTCAATTGTGGACTTTGAACCCCACGATCCCCAGTGTCGTCCACCCCCGGCACTTCCGTTGCTACTTACGTTGTCTGAACCCTTTCCTTGGACGAACACACGAGGTTTATCTTGAGCATCAGCTGAAAGCGCGATTGCGGTTACAAGCAGCAGCGCATAATCCTTCATGATTCTCTCTTTTCTGGGGGAAGGTTAGAAGTATGAACGCGGGACCTTACAGATGTCCTCGTTGATTATGAAGCGATGCCACGAAACCGCCAGTGACAGTAGTCACACTCTCCCTGTGATGAAGGCCGTTGTGCAAAAAAGCGCCTATGTGGGACTGACGATCGCAACGAACACGCGAGCATCCAGGTCACAAAACTTGAAGACCAGCGAAGTGGCCTTCGCCTATTCGGTGAACAAACCGAGTTGGCGCACGGCAAGAAAAGTAGTGCTGAGGCCTGCGCGAAGCACTTGAAAGAGAAGATCGAGAGCAAGAAATGGTTTCGCGGAGTAAACGGATCGCCCTACGTCAGGCCGAGTTCCCAGATCAGGTAGCTCATCGCCTCCCGCATCGCTGCGCTGAAGCGCTGCAGCAATGACCGGGGCCGCGACTCCGGGCGCGGAGCGACTTCCACCTGCATCCCTTCATGTTCCAGCAGCGCGCGGATGCGGAATACGTGATACGCATCGCTCACTGCAATGCAGGTGCGCATGCCGTTCACGTGCATAATGTTGGCCACGCGCGCGGCCGACTGGGCGGTGTCCGATCCCTGGGTCTCGGCAATCAGCGCCTGCTCCGGGACACCGCGCCGCAACAGATAATCCCGGCCTACGCCGCCTTCGCTGAAGTCCGGGTCCTGTCCGGCTCCGCCCGTCGTGATCACGACCGGGGCCATGCCTTTTTCAAACAACTCGAAACCGTGGTCGAGGCGCGCGCGGTACACGGGCGATGGCCGCCCGGCGTACTCAGCCGCACCGAAAATGACGACCGCATCCGCCTTCCGTGATGGAACCTCTCCGGCGGCCTGCACGATGCGCAGTCCAGTGATGCCGAGAAACAACAGAAATGCGCCCACCACCGCTAACAGGACCAGCAGACGGAGACGGAGACGAGGCCTTGAAGGTTGGTTTGGATGCGCTGGACTGTACTCTTCCGCCATCTCAGGACAGAGCTTCGGTAATTTCCTTGGCTGGAATCGCGCCTTCGCGCAGGATTTGCCAGGAACCATCTTCTTTGAAGTGCACGATCGTCGACGAAATCGACCGCGGCGACTTTCCACCGTCCACGATCAGCGAGATGCGATCCTGCAATTGATCGCGCACCTGCTCGGCCGTGGTGCACTCGACCGCACCGCTCAGGTTGGCCGAGGTCGCCGTGATCGGAATTTTCGCCGCCCGCACTACCGCCAAAGGAATGGCCGCTGCCGGCACGCGCAGCGCAACGTTCCCTGTATTGGCGGTGACTTTCAGCGGAAGATGCGAGGCGGCCGGTACAATCATCGTCAGCGGCCCGGGCCAGAACCGCCGCGCCAGCAGATGGAAATCATCGGGCAAAGGACGGGCAAATTCTTCCGCCTGGTCCACGTTTTCGATCAGCAGCGAGAGCGGCTTATGCCGGAGGCGCGACTTGATCTCGTAGACCCGCTCCACCGCCCGCAGGTTAAATGGATCCGCGGCGAGACCGTAAAACGTGTCGGTGGGCATGCCCAGCACCTGCCCAGCCTGGATCTGTTCGCAAGCGTATTTCACCAGCGACGCTTCCGGTGTTTCGGCGTGAATTTTCAGGATCTCCGCGCGCACTCGGTTTCCTTCCTGATGGTCGGCGTGAACAGTGAAATGTACCATACTATGAGTTTACGCCGCAGCCGGACTCGATTGCTCGTATTATCCTAACGTTGGAACGAACCTATGAAGCAGGACGCGAAGGCCGCTCGGACCGCGCTTCAAGACAGCCGTCTGCGCCCGCTCGCCGGCCGCCACAACCCGCGCCTGAAAGAGCTGCGCCTTGCCTTCCGCCGGGGCGAACTCACCTCCCAAGGCGAGTGCGCCATCGAAGGCGTCAAACTGGTGGAAGAAGCTCTGCGCAGCAGCCAACGCCTGGCCAGCGTGTTCTTCAGCGAAGCGGCGCGCCCCTTGGCCGAGAAGCTTTTGCCCCAACTCAACGCGCGAACCGAAACGCACATCCTGCCCAATGCGCTCTTTAACTCCGTGGTCCCGAGCGACGCTCCGCAAGGCGTGGCCGCGCTGGTCAAGGTGCGTGTCTATTCTGCCTACCAGATCCTGGAACGCTTGCCGTCCGGGCCGGTGGTCGTCGCCGCTGGTTTGCGGGATCCCGGAAATCTTGGCACTCTTTTCCGCTCCGCCGAAGCCTTTGGCGCTGCCGGCGTTTTCCTCACCGAAGGTACCGTCGGCCCTTACAATCCCAAAGTTTTGCGCGGCTCGGCTGGATCAATTTTCCGTTTACCGTTCCTTCAAATCTCTTCCGGCGAACTGGTTGCGCTGCTCCGCCAGCATGGCGTCCGCCTGCTCGCGACGTCCTCGCACAAGGGAACGCCCTTGCCGGAGGTCTCCTGGGCCCTGCCCCTGGCAATTTTCATCGGCAACGAAGGTGCCGGGCTGAACCGCGATCTGATGCAGCAGATGCAGGAAACCATCGTGATCCCGCAAGCCGCGCCAGTCGAATCGCTGAACGCCGGAGTCGCCGCCAGCATCGTGCTGTACGAAGCGGCGAGACAGCGCAAATGAGACGAGAGTTTGTACTTGGTGATTTGTAATTTGCAATTTAAGAACCTGCAAGGTTTTCAAATTACAAATTGCAAATTACAAATTTTCTCTGTGGTGAAATGATCTCGTGAATTTGTTCCAAGCCATCCCGCCGGAGGACTCTCCCCCTAAGGGCACGCGCCCGCTTGCTGACCGAATGCGTCCGCGCACGCTCGACGAATTCGTCGGACAGGAACATCTCGTCGGTCCCGGCAAGCCGCTGCGCGTGCAGATCGAGCGCGACGACCCTACCTCCATGATTTTCTGGGGCCCACCCGGAACCGGCAAAACCACGCTCGCCAAGATCATCGCCGGCATCACCAAGGCCGAGTTCATCGAATTCTCGGCCGTGCTCTCCGGAATCAAGGAAATCAAGCAGGTCATGGCCGACGCCGACCGCGCCCGCCAATACGGCACCCGCACCATCGTCTTTGTCGACGAGATTCACCGCTTCAACCGCGCGCAACAGGACGCATTCCTGCCCCACGTCGAGAAAGGCAGCATCCGCCTGATCGGAGCCACCACCGAGAATCCGTCGTTCGAAATCAACTCCGCGCTGCTCTCGCGCTGCCGCGTGTACGTGCTGAAGCAACTGACGGAGGAACAACTCGTCGCCCTTCTCCGTCGCGCACTCACCGACGCCGAACGCGGCCTCGGCCAGCTGCATCTCCAGGCATCGGACGACGCCCTGCGCAAGATTGCCGCCTACTCCAGCGGCGACGCGCGCGCCGCCTACAACGCCCTCGAAGTGGCCGCGTCACTCTCTGGAGAGACGCGGCTGGTCGCGTCTCCGGCCGGAACCGTCACGATCACCGAAGAGATGGTCCACGAGGCGCTGCAGAAGCGCGTCCTGCTCTACGACAAAAGTGGCGAAGAACACTACAACCTGATCTCTGCCCTGCACAAATCCGTCCGCAACAGCGATCCCGACGCCGCACTCTACTGGCTCGGACGCATGCTCGAAGCCGGAGAAGACCCGCTCTACATCGCCCGCCGCGTGGTCCGCATGGCGGTCGAAGACATCGGCCTCGCCGAGCCCAATGCGCTTGCGCTCTGCATGGCCGCACGCGACGCCGTTGATTTCATCGGCATGCCCGAAGGCAACCTCGCACTTGCCCAGGCGGTCGTGTATCTCTGCGCCGCCCCGAAATCCAACGCGCTCTACACCGCTTATGGAGCCGTTCAGCAGGACGTAGAAAACACCGCCGCCGAGCCCGTTCCTCTGCACCTGCGCAACGCCCCCACCAGCCTGATGAAAGACCTGGGCTATGGGAAGGGCTACCAGTATGCCCACGACGTGGAGGAGAAAGTTGCCGACATGCAGTGCCTGCCCGACAGTCTGCACGGCCGCGTCTACTACCACCCCACGAACGAAGGCATCGAGAAGCGAATCCGCGAGCGCCTGGAGGAAATCAAACGCCTGAAACGGCCCGCCCCGGATCGAACAAAAAGAGAATCCTAAGCGCGCCTTGGAAATCAGATAATAGAGCGTTGGAGTCCCAGCTCAGCCCCATCGGTTTCAGGAGGTTTTCATCGTGGCAGCCGCTCCGCACACCGATCTCCACCCCTCAAGCGCGCTCGCCCCTGAGGCGCCCGCTCTGAAACTTGCCGAACTTGTCCGTCTGCAAAAATCGGCACAGCGCATCACCGCCACCCTCAATCTCGACGAAATCATCGAACGCATCGTGGACGAAATCTCCACCTCGCTCGGCTGTGTCGAAATCAACCTCTATCTCCACCACCCCGAGCAGGGCGAGCTCGTGCTCGCGGGCGTGCGCGGATGCACCGTCAACGGCAAAGGCCATCGGCTGAAAATTGGCACCGAAGGCATGGTCGGCTACGTCGCCGCCACGCGCCAGATGCGCTACGCGCCCGATGTAACTCGCGATCCGTATTACATGGCCTGCGAACCCGATACGCGCTCGGAAGTTGCCATCCCGCTGCAAGTCGAGGGCGATCTGGTCGGCGTCTTCACCGCCTCCCATTGCGAACTTGACGCCTTCTCGCCCGCGCAACTTCGCCTTCTGCAAGGACTGTGCTCGCACGTCGCGGTCGCGGTGCAAAACTCACGGCGCTTCCACGATGAACACAAGCAGCGCGAGCAGATGACCCGCGAAGCCGAAGAGGCTCGGGCCATTCAGCAAGCCCTGTTGCCGCACAGTTCTCCGTTCATTCCCGGTTTTTGCGTGACGGGGCTGTCCATTCCGGCCGGCGCCGTGGGCGGCGACTGGTACGACTTCATTCCTCTGAGCGACGGCCGCTGGGGCCTGGTGCTGGCCGACGTCTCCGGCAAAGGCACGGCGGCGGCGCTGCTCATGTCCGCCACCCGCGGCATGTTGCGCTCGCTCGCGCACTCCGGCTCCGGACCAGCCGAGGTGCTCACCCGCCTCAACAACATGCTGGTCGACGATTTTCCTAGCGGACGATTCGTCACCATGGTGTATGCCGAACTCGATCCCGCCACCCGCACGCTGCGCCTGGCCAACGCGGGACATCTCCCGCCGCTGCTCATCGAACCTCCCGGCCACCGCTGGATCGCAACCGAAAACGGCTTGCCACTGGGAGTTGCCACCAGCAAGTACTCCGAGGCTGAAATCACGCTCGGCGAGCATTCACGGATCGCGTTTTATTCCGACGGCATCACCGAAGCCTCATTCGATTCTGGCGAGGAATACGGCCCCGAGCGACTGCTGGCTCAACTACAATCACCCGACGCTTCTCTGGAATCGCTGCTGGCGGACGTAAAGAAGTTCGTAAACGGCACCGGCTTGAGAGACGACGCGACGGTGATCATGGTAGGCGCGCGGCCGGAATCAGCTTAGAACTTCTGCCCTGACGCGGTCCGCTGCACATCCAAAAGGGGATCATTTCCGAGTTGCCTGTTGAGACAACCAGAATCCCGGCTAGCCGCTCGTCGTCGTGAGTGCTATCGCCTTCCATGAGAAGGCCGGTCGGAGTCAAGTGGGTTTTATTGTTTTTTCGTTGGACAAGGTTTTTTCTCCCGCCGAGTCGCTACTGTCGCCACCCTTCCATCCGCACTCTTGTGGAGCGATTTTTTGCTCGCTCG
>JAIQFZ010000106.1 GCA_020073015.1 Terriglobia bacterium
TCTAGAAATATCGCCCGCCGCGTTTTCCTCGTGTACTGCTCAAAACCGGTCATCATCGCCAGGGTCCTCTGCTTCATCTCGCAAGCACTCTAACTTGACTGGCTGTGGAAAGCGGAGAGCTTAATCAGAGTCTCCCTAGCAGGCTGCGGAAAAACGCGCGATTCTTAGTGCAACGAGGTTCGCCCGCAACGCACGCGGTGCCAGGCCCGACTCCACTCTCACACACCGGTTAAGGATTAAAATGGCAACTAACTTTGGCAGGGATGCGATTCTCCCGGAGTGTACAGGTCTCAAGTTCTACATTTTCAGAAGGGGATACATCGATGAAAGCGATTCTCAGCTGGGGGGCGTCACTGCTGGTGACGTGCTCCATATCCGCTGCACAAACGACTTCGGTGCCCGCCCCGCCAGGAAGAATGGTCAACATCGATGGCCGTAAGCTGCACCTTAACTGCGTCGGGCAGGGTAGTCCAACGGTTGTGCTAGAAGCTGGCCTGGGCGACTCCTCGCTGGCCTGGTCGCTCGTCCAACCTAAACTCGCGACTGCCACACGGGTTTGCAGTTACGACCGCTCAGGAACGGCATGGAGCCATGATGCAGGCCCGCAGCACGGGCTAGCTAAGGCCGCCGACGATCTCGATCGTCTACTGAGAACTTCGGGCGAGCCTCCTCCCTACCTGTTGGTCGGTCACTCGTGGGGCGGCTGGCTGATAACTGTATACGCGCGCAGACATCTTGAAAACGTGGCCGGGATCGTGCTCGTTGATAGTTCGGTAGGATTTGATCCCCCGGTGATCGAAAAGATGCCTGAACCTCAAGTCGGGGGCCCGCCAGCAGGACCGCTGACCATGAAAAAGAGTTCGGACGAAGACGACCCATTCAAGAAACTACCAGCTAGCGCCGACAAGGCATATCAATGGACACAGTCCCTGCCGCGGTTTGATGATGTCGATGATCCCGACGAACCCTTGGCCACCGTGCAGGCTGCGACTCGCGGCGAGTTTCCGTTAGATAGTAAGCCGCTGGTGCTTGTTGCTGCACGACGCGGCGGCGCCATGGGTGTAGATACCGAGAAAGGCAAAATGATCCGGTCTAAAGTCCTCAGTCTGTCCCGGGAGTCAACGCTAGTGTATGCGAACAGCGGACATCACGTGCAGTTGGAACAGCCGGACACAGTCGTAGCTGCTGTGCGAAAAATCACGGACAAAATGCGTCGACCCTAAGAGGGATCGCCTCTTGCACTACGCCGACCGGCCATTCGGAAAACCGACCAGGTGCCGAAGAACTCTCTTGCTTCCACAACACAACCTGATAAGAAGAAGGCATGCGTGGAAAAGACGAGCAACAGTTGGACGTGTTCAGCTACATCAGCCCCGAGCAGCGAGTTCCGCAGGACCATCCGTTGCGTCCGCTGCGTGCCATGACCGATGAGGCACTACGGCAACTAACACCACGGTTCAATCACTTGTACGCCAAGACTGGACGGCCGTCGATCGCACCGGAGAAGTTGTTGCGGGCACTCTTGCTGCAAGCGCTGTACTCGGTGCGCAGTGAGCGAATGTTGATGGAACAGCTCGACTACAACCTGCTGTTCCGCTGGTTCGTCGGCTTGAATATGGATGACGCCGTCTGGGACGTGACCGTGTTCACCAAGAACCGCGAGCGTCTGCTCGACGGGGACATCGCCGAAGCCTTCTTCCAAGCGGTGCTCCAGCAGGCACGAGAGCGGAATCTGCTCTCAGACGAGCACTTCACGGTGGATGGAACGCTGCTGGAAGCCTGGGCGAGTCTGAAGAGTTTTCAGCGCAAGGATGGCAAGCCCATGGCTCCGCCGGACGATCCGGGCAATGCGACCGTAGATTTCCACGGGGAGAAGCGGACCAACGAGACGCATCAATCGAAAACGGACCCGGATGCGAAGTTGGCGCGCAAAGGCAAGGGCAAAGAAGCCAAGCTGAGTTACAACGGGAATCTGCTGGTAGAGAACCGCAACGGTCTGATCGTGAATACCGAGGTGTTCGAGGCCAACGGAACGGCGGAGCGCGATGCAGCGCTGGTGATGCTGGAACAGATTCGAGGCATCAAACAGGTGACTGTCGGAGGCGACAAGGCATACGACACGGCGGACTTCGTGGCCGAGTGCCGAAACCTAAAGGTCACACCTCATGTGGCCCAGAACCTGGAGCGTCCCGGTGGGAGCGCGATTGATGCTCGCACGACACAGCACCCGGGATATACCATCAGTCAGAGGAAGCGGAAGCGCATTGAAGAGTGCTTCGGTTGGCTGAAGACGATCGCGCTGTTGCGAAAGGTTCGGCATCGTGGAATCTTCAAGGTGGGATGGGTCTTTACCTTCGCGGCTGCCGCCTACAACCTGGTCCGTATGAGGAATCTGGCGATTCAAGCGACGTAAGCCGAGGTCGCAGTGTGTTCGCAGGCCGAAAGCGAATCCGCAAGACACCAGCGGATGCAATCAAAAACCTTCCCCGAGTCACAAAATCATGGTGACTGGAGAGAACCTAACTCGCGCCGCCCGTTTTTCCGCAGCCTGCTAGAGAGCCTCTCGACGACGGGTTGGAATGGCCGTAGCGCAGGCAAAAGCGCGAACCCGGCAAGATTGTGATGGTGTCGTCAGGCACGGCAGTGCTGCTTTCGCTACTTAATGCCTATTTTAAGCCGATGTTCCGAGAGCGTCAGTCCGCATACCAATCGGAATGTGCCGACCAACCTTTACACGAGAGGCACTGGGTTGAAGTCCACTGATGGAGGCACTACGGGCAGACTCCACCCGTGTCGAAAGTACCTGAACCGAGCCGGGCGCCTACCGCTGAGTAGAACGTGGCGATGCACTGGTCCATTGCCCAGGAAGCGCGCGCTCCGCTGTCGCCTGTGGACTCGCACTGCCCGCGCCCAAGCAAATGATCCACTACACTCTGGATCAAGGGCTGATGAACGTGCGGCGGATTACGGAAAACAAAGGTTTCCTCGGCCCCTTTCTTCCGTAGCACAATGTCGCCATCGGTAAAGACTGGTGTGTACAACGTCGCCTCCGACCCGGTGAAGAGGATGCCATCTCCGGCGTGATCGGCGTTGAAGTTCCAAATACCAACCCCGACTGCTGTAGATTCGAATTCAAAGCAGGCGGCGGTTACGTCTTCCGCCATGTAGGCATGACCTGTGTTAACGGCATATCCACAGACGCGGGTGATTCGCCCTAGAAGGAAATCCAACAGGTCTATGCAGTGCGATCCCAGGTCGAGGAACAGCCCCGCACCGGCAATCGCCGGATCGAAGCGCCATCGTTTTGCTCTCTCGCCTCCCGACATGGACAGTGCAGCAAGTCGATCGCTGACGGTGACTTGCACCGCGGTCACGGTCCCAATCGCCCCTCCCTTTAATAGCTGCCGCACCTTCAGAAAGCGTGGCAATGCCCGCCGGTAGTACGCGACGAAAAGCGGCACACACGCGGAGCAGAACGCGTCATTCATTCGTACGCATTCGGCGTAGTTCATTGCCATCGGCTTTTCCATCAGGCACGGCTTGCCCGCTGCAGCAACCATCAACCCAAACTCCAGGTGAGAAGACGGAGGGGTGGCGACGTACACGGCATCGACTTCGGGAGCCTGGATCAAATCCGCTGCTCGTTCATACACCTGCGCTACTCCGTGTCGCCTGGCGTAATCGACCGCTTTGTCGCGATTGCGGGCCGTCACAGCAACCAATTGGGAGTTCTCCGCTTTATAGAAGCCGGGGCCACTCTTGATCTCGGTGACCTTGCCGCAGCCAATCATTCCCCAGCGCACCGTTTCCATTCAGCGTCCCCACAAAAAGCGATATAGATTGCGAAATTCATGACCTAACGTGCTTCAGCTGCCGGTTTTCCTCCTCCAGTTGCCGCAGTCGCCGCGCCTCGCTCACTTCCATCCCGCCGTACTTCGCCTTCCAGCGGTACAGGCTCCCGCGCGTGATCCCGTGCCGCCGGCACAGTTCGTCGGGGGCTATCCCAGCCTCCGCCTCCTTCAGGACGGCGATGATCTGTTCTTCGTTAAAGCGACTCTTGCGCACGACTCCTCCTCTCTGGCCCTGAGCGGGCCATCGTAAATGGAGAAGTCACACTTCCGCTGGACTACTTTTCGGGGGGCAGGTCAAACGCGTCCGCAGCGTTGCTCACGATGTACTCTGGCCGAGGATAACGCACGTGGGATGACGATTGGAATGTCACATTCCGCTCAGGTCTTAACGGGCTCACAAGTGGTGGCTGATGGGGTGCTCATTAAGGCCATCACCGCACATCAAGAAGTGACTCACTTCACCGGCATGACGCGCTCATTCGCCACTCTGGTACTCTGTCTCCAGGATGCACGTTAAACACTCCGCTTCTTGCGCTTACGCGACTGGTGTTGCTTGTGGACATTTTCCTTCATCTGCTTCACGACCTGCGGATGAAACAGGTGTTTTAATGCCTCTTCCGTTGTCATGTCCTTCGCGTGTTTTTTCCTTTTCGGCATAGCTGACCTATGAAACAAGCCATTGATTTCTGCAAGCTGATCGAGCAGTTTGGCAGCGAAGAGAAATGCCGCGAGTACCTGGCTCAGCTTCGCTGGTCCGATGACGTTGTGCGCTGCCCGAAGTGCAACTCGAAAAGAATCTCCCCGATCTTGCAGCGCTGCCAGTACGCTTGTAGCTCATGCTACTATCAGTTTTCCGTTACGAATGGCACAATCCTCCATGACACGCACTTGCCGCTGTGGAAGTGGTTCATTGCAACATATCTGCTCTGTGAATCCCGCAACGGAATGAGTGCCCATCAGATTAAGAGAACCCTCGGAATCTCCTACCAAGCTGCGTGGTATCTTTGCCACAGAATCCGTGCTGCGGTGGCCGACGTTGACGGCCATAAGCTCACGGGCTGTGTTGGCGGAAAGCAGGCCAGACACGCGGGCAAGCTGAAAGATAAAGCTGCTGTAATCGTTATCCGCGAGCTTGATGGGCATCTCCACTTGGTCCGAGTAAACGAGGTGAATCAAAGCGCAGTGCACGACATTATTGCTCGGAATGTGGATAAGGCACTTCACGTGATAATGATCGACGATTCCAAGATCGAGAACTTCAACGCGACGCAGGATCCCTCCGCGTTCTCGCTGCCCAAGCACGGCATTGTTGGTACCTGGTATCAGGTTTCTGCTAAACATCTGACAGCCTACCTGCAAGAAATGGCGTGGCGCTTCAATAATCGAACGAACCCATATGCATTCCGCGATGCGATGATTAAACTAATTGAATCGCCAAAGATTGAATGTAAAAAGTTGGTAGCAAGCCAATCGGGTAGCCTAATCTCGTTTTCTTGGCGGCGGAACCATCGCCGAAGAAGTTCTTGAGATCTCCGCCTTCAGCACCCATTTTTCTCCGCTTTGTGGAATCCGGGGCCACTCTTGATCTCGGTGACCTCACCACAGCCAATCATTCCCCAGCGCACCGTTTCCATTTGGCGTCCCCACACAAGCGACATAGATCGCGAAGCTTATGGCATGATACGTCCGCTGCGTAGCTGACGATGTACTCTGGCGGAGGATAACGCATGCGGGATGACGATTGGAATGCCACGTTCCGCTCAGGTCTTAACGGGTTCGGTAAACGGCCAGAAGTGCAATGGGTCGGGCTAATCGCGCTGTCAGAAAGGGTCTCGACTTTCGCGGCTCGCCACGGACCGAAAATGGCATTCGATCCAGTAGAACCCTTAGCCACGCGGGTTGCCTCACCCAAGCGCTTACGGGAACTGAATAAGCCTATGACCGCCGAACCTTCTTGGCTCGCGGTTTCTCGGGAGCCATGCCGGTAATGAGCCAGATGACTGGCCCGATGCATGGACCGGGGGTGAACCATTGTGTATGGTTGGAACTCGCCTCATGTGGTAGGTTGGCAGGCCGGGAATCTATAATCCATTCAGACCTGTGCGAAAATCTATGAATTCGCATTCATCAGTAGAGAGGAAAGCTTGCGACTTCGGTTAAGAGCAGGTCAGAAATTCTCCGATTCTGTTCCGGCGCAACGTGCGAATCCGGCGAGAAGCAGCGCTAATCAGTCTCTAGCAGATCTTCAGTTCCGGCTCGTTCGAAATCGGCTCACTCCCGGGAGGTGGCATGCGACTCCTAAACATCCGCCTGATTGTTTCGTTGATCCTGGGAATTACCCTCGTGTCGCTGGTTTCTTCGTATTTCGAGGTGCGTGCCCAAAAGCGTAGCCTGCGACAAGATCTTGAACATCGGGCGGAAGTGCTGGCCGAAAGCCTGGCCCAGAACGTGGAGCCCTATTTTGGAAAGGGCTCTAGTCGTCTTCAAGGAATTGTGGGGCAGTTTGGGAACCGTGAACACCTGGCAGGAGTTGCTATTTATGACCGTCAGGGCGCAGTCCTGGCCGTAACCCCGAGCTTGGCGCGCTGGCTGACAACGCAACCGCACGCCGCCGCTCAGTCGCTCGCCAATAATCACGGAACGAGCGAGTTCGTTCGCACGGGTAACGACGCTCTCAACATTTACGCCGTGCCTCTGCACAAGGACGGCGAAATTCTGGGTGTCCTGGTGATCGTGCATGATGCTGCCTACATCGACGCCCAAAAGGCTAGAGTGTGGCGCGAAACCTTCCTGCGCGTACTCGTCCAGGTTTTCCTGATCGCCTTGATCACACTGCTGATTGTCCGTTGGAGCATCACGGGCCCGATCGCGCGGGCAGCGCAGTGGATGAAGGCACTTCGGACGGGCCGCGCATCTCCTCATCTTTTTTCTGATAGTGACCTGCTGCATCCGTTGGCCAAGGAAGTGGCAAGTTTTGCGCAGAGCCTAACGGCTGCACGTTGCGCCGCCGAGAAAGAAGCAGAATTACGAGATGCCGCCGAATCCGAATGGACCGCCGAGAGGCTCTCGGTCCACGTGCGCAGCAGGTTGAAGGGCAGTCGCCTTTTTGTCGTGTCGAATCGGGAACCGTATTTCCACATCCGCCATGGCAAAACTGTGCAGGCGCTGGTCCCGGCAAGCGGCCTGGTCACCGCGCTGGAGCCGGTGTTATGCGCTTGTGATGGGACCTGGATTGCCCACGGGAGCGGTGATACGGATCGCGAAGTGGTGGATCAGCATGATCGCTTGCGTGTTCCACCTGATGACCATCGGTACACACTCCGGAGGGTATGGCTGAGCAAGGAGGAAGAAGAAGGATACTACTACGGCTTCGCAAACGAGGGTTTATGGCCTCTTTGTCACATCGCCCACACGCGTCCGATTTTTCGCGCGTCGGATTGGGAGCATTATCAACTGGCAAACAAGAAATTCGCCAAGGCAGTGCTGGAGGAAATGGAAGGCATCGAGCGGCCTGTACTTCTGACGCAGGATTACCACTTTGCCTTACTGCCTCGCTTGATCAAGAAAGAACGACCGGACGCACGCGTAGCGATTTTTTGGCATATCCCCTGGCCGAATCCGGAGGTGTTCAGCATTTGCCCGTGGCAGCGAGAGTTATTGGATGGACTGCTAGGCGCCGATCTCATTGGATTCCACATTCAGTCCCACTGCAACAATTTCCTGCAAACAGTCGACCGTGCGCTGGAGTCGCGCATCGAGTGGGAGCATTTTGCGGTCAATCGGGAAGAACATCGCACGACCGTGATGCCGTTCCCGATCAGCGTGGAGTTCCCTCAACCGGAATCGGGTAGGGAAGACAAGTCCTCCTACGAGGAGCGCGCGACACTTCTGCGGGAATTGGAACTGGAAGCCACCTATCTCGGGGTGGGCGTCGATCGCCTCGATTATACGAAGGGTATTCTGGAGCGCTTCCTCGCGGTCGAGCGCCTCCTGGAAAAACATCCGTTCTATCGCGAGAAGTTTACGTTTGTCC
The DNA here is from genome assembly GCA_020073015.1 of Terriglobia bacterium. GTDB lineage: Bacteria > Acidobacteriota > Terriglobia > Terriglobales > Acidobacteriaceae > Acidiflorens. The sequence goes on from JAIQFZ010000106.1 coordinate 7,885, forward strand.
AGATCGGGGCTCCCAGCCGCACGCACATCAAGCGCTATCATGATTTGATCGCCGAGGTGGAGGCCGAGGTGGAGCGCATTAACTGGAAATTCGCAGCGGGCAAATGGAAGGCGATCGTGTTCCGGAAAGCCCAGCATAGTCATGACGAAATTCGCCGCTTCTACCGCAGCGCGGATCTTTGTCTGGTGACGTCCTTACACGATGGTATGAACCTGGTGGCAAAAGAATTCGTTGCGGCACGCGATGACGAGCAGGGAGCGCTCATCCTGAGCGTGTTCACAGGAGCAGCACGTGAATTGCGGGACGCTTTGCTGGTCAATCCCTACGATATCGAACAGACTGCAGAGGCGATCCGCGTAGCGCTCGAGATGGAGCCCGAAGACCGTAAAGCCCGGATGCTACGCATGCGAAAAATCGTGAAAGAGCAGAATGTGTATCGCTGGGCCGCCAATCTAATCAGCACTCTGTGCGAAATGCGGCTGGAGAAGCAGGAGGCCAAGGCTGCAGGGATTGCAGGCGGCTCGACTCATTAGGCAGGGGCGTCCGGCCGTCAAGGTAGGGTTGCTGCGCCGACGACACGATCGATGATTTCCGTCGCGCCAGCGCCATAGTCGGCGCGTGTCACCAGGTCGACTTGTTCCTTCAGCGAGTCGATGGCGTTGGCCACTGCGACTGAAAAACCGCAAAGGCGCAGGAAGGGCAGGTCGTTCTCTGCATCGCCTATGCCGACCACCTCGGCAGGCGCGATGCCCAGCCTAGCCAGCGCGGCGGTCAGACCCGTGCCTTTATCAACCCCGGAAGGAAGCACCATCACCGACTCGCGGTTGAAAGCAACGTCCAGCCCCAGGTTCATTTGCTGGACGAGTTCGAGGAGGGCGATCTCGTGAGGTCGGATCGTCGCCACCACACGTTTCCCAACTGTGAACGGGACTCCTCGCGCTCGCAGCAGTCTTAAGAAGGTTGCGGGAGGGGAAGCGCAGAGTGGTTCCTCGGACCCAAGAGCTGGATCAAAGAGCAAAGCGCCGTTTTCGGCTACAACCAAGTCGAAGAGTGACAGGTCAGAGAATACCGACCGCAGGTCGTCAAGCGCGCGGCCAGTAATCAGGATCAGCTTGCGACCCGAGGCCCGACCACGCCGCAGTACATCGACCGTTTCCGGTACAACCCGTCCATCCTCCGCCAAAGTGCGATCGTAATCGCACGCAATTGCTCGAAAGCGCAATCGTCATCTCCTCTCGGAACCGTAAACTTTCCGTTACGCACCTGGTGGGTGGCTGAAAGCCCGTTCTGTCGGCAGGGTGCGATTGTCAATTAAGACTAAATGCTTATCTCGGCGCACAAAAGTTCTGAGTTGGACACCTGAAAACCTGCTCCGAAACGGGCTGATTGCTGGCAGGAGGGCAGATCGCTACCCGCATTGCTATTCTATTGACGTCGGCGCGGGCGGGCCGGCCATCATTCGGGACGGGACACGGTTGCCATTGAAGCGCGAAGCCGGTTGGTACAAAGACGCGATCATCTATCAGATCCATGTGCGCACTTTCTTTGACAGCAACAGCGATGGTATTGGCGATTTTCACGGTCTCGCGCAGAAGCTGGATTACGTGCAAGAACTTGGCGTGAATGCAATCTGGTTGATGCCGTTTTTTTCCTCTCCCTTGCGGGATGACGGTTACGACATCTCCGATTACAAATCCGTTCATCCCAGCTACGGAACGTTGGAAGATTTCAAGACGTTCCTTTCAAGTGCTCATGACCGTGGCATCCGGGTGATCATCGAGATGGTGGCGAACCACACTTCTGATCAACACCCCTGGTTCCTGGAATCTCGGAGTTCTCAGGACAATCCAAAACGTGACTGGTATGTGTGGAGCGATACCGATACGACATATCGTGGAACCCGAATCATCTTCCTCGATACCGAGATGTCGAACTGGGCCTGGGATCCAATTTCCAAGTCCTATTATTGGCATCGCTTCTTCAGTCATCAGCCGGATCTGAATTACGACAACCCCGCGGTATGCGAAGAGATGTGGAATGTCATGAAGTTCTGGCTGGAACTCGGAGTCGATGGTTTCCGGCTGGACGCCGTCCCATACCTGATTGAGCGGGAGGGGACGTCTTGCGAGAACCTGCCGGAAACCCACGAGGTGATCCGCGAACTGCGCAAGAAAGTCGACGATCAATTCCCGGGCGCGATCCTGCTGGCGGAGGCCAACCAGTGGCCGGCTGATCTTCGTCCGTACTTTGGGAATGGGGATGAATTCCACATGGCCTTTCACTTTCCCTTGATGCCGCGGATGTTCATGGGTCTACGGCTGGAAGACCGCAAACCGATCACAGAAATTCTGCAACAGACGCCAGAGATTCCCGCCACCTGTCAGTGGTGCCTGTTTCTGCGCAACCATGACGAATTGACGCTGGAAATGGTTACCGATATCGAACGCGATTACATGTATGACATCTATGCCAGCGACAAGACGATGCGGCTGAATCTCGGCATCCGGCGGCGGCTGGCTCCGCTGCTCGACAACGATCGGCGGCGCATCGAATTGATGAATGGCATGCTGATGTCCCTACCCGGCACTCCCATCATCTACTACGGGGATGAGATCGGCATGGGGGACAACATCTACCTGGGAGATCGCAACGGAGTACGAACTCCGATGCAGTGGAGCGGCGGCTGGAATGGAGGCTTTTCTACGGCTGATCCGGAAAGTCTCTACTCGCCGCCGATTCTCAACCCCGTTTATGGCTACCAGGCAGTGAACGTCTTATCCCAAAAGCGCACCGAACATTCGCTGCTCTCCTGGATGAAGCACATCATGCGGATTCGCCGTTCAAGTCCGGTGTTCGGCGCGGGCTCGATCGAGTTTCTGTACCCGGCGAATCACCGGGTGCTGGCCTATGTCCGGCAATTGGGCAAGGAGACGGTTTTGGTCGTGAACAATCTCTCCAGTGCCGCGCAAGCGGTCGAACTGGATCTGCGACGCTACAAAGGAAATATTCTGATTGAGATGTTTGGCAGGAATATTTTTCCTCGTATCGGCGACGTGCCTTACCTTTTAACCATGGGCCCTTACCAGTTTTACTGGTTCCGGTTGCGACGGATCTGATCTGACACCGAGGATATTGGCAGTCTCGTTGGACGTGCGCACACTGACTCACAGCTTTGAAAGTTCGCTCGGAGGTTGAATTGGCGGAAGAGACGGTTTTGACAGATGATTTTCTTCGCCAGCTCATCAACGTAGGCGAGGTAGACATCCTGGTGGGCCTGCCGACCCATAACAACGCCAGAACCATTGAGCCTGTCATCCGGGCCATTCAGGCCGGCATTCTCAAGTGCTTTCCCCGCGAACGAGTAGTAATCATTAATGCCGATGGCGGATCGCAAGACGGGACTCCGGAACTGGTAATCCGCGCCTCGATCGATGATGTGTGGAACGTGTCCAAAGTGTATGCATTACGCACCTTGCACTCCATCAGCACCCGGTATGCGCGCAATCCAGAGCCTGGAACTGCGCTGCGGACGATCCTGGCGGCCGCCGACTTGCTGCGCGCCAAGGCCTGTGTGGTGGTTTCACCCGATTCGACAACCATAGAACCGGACTGGCTCCAGCGGCTTGTCCGTCCTGTCTACAACGACAACTTCGACCTGGTTGCCCCCATCTATCGCCGGCAGAAGTTCGAAGGCGTCCTCATGCGAAATCTGCTTTACCCGATGACACGCGCAATCTACGGCTATAGAGTTCGTGAGCCCTACGCCTCGGAATTCGCGATCTCGGGCCGCCTCGCAACAGATTTCCTGACCAAAGAAACCTGGAACGCCGAGTGGGGCAGAATCGGTGCCGAAATCTGCCTCACCATCACGGCCATCACAGGAAAATACCGCGTGTGCCAGTCTTTCCTGGGAACGAAGGCACAGCCGGCTCGAAGTGCCAGCGATCTAGTTGCAGCCATGCGCCGGACGGTGGGCGCTCTATTCTTGTCCCTGGATAGCAATTTTCCGCTTTGGAGTGCGATCGCCGACTCTCAACCTGTGCCCACTTTAGGCGCTCAATCAGAAGTCATGTTGGAACCTGTCCGGGTAAACCGCAAGCGGCTTCGGGAGATGTTTGCCACCGGTGTTGCCCAATTGGAACCTGTCCTCCGGTCGATCCTCTCGGCTTCGACACTTTCCGAACTGCAAAGAATCGCGGCTCTCGAAGTCAACGAGTTCAATTACCCAGCGGACGTGTGGGCCAAGACCGTGTTTGAGTTCGCGGCTTCATATCACAAATGCGTCATCAGTCGTGACCATATTGTCCAGGCCCTGGTTCCTCTCTACCGTGGAAGGACTTTGTCCTTTCTGCTGGAGAATCGAGATGGTTCCGGGCAAGACATGGAGAAAAGTGTGGAATCTCTGTGCGGCGAGTTCGAACGACTGAAGCCGTACCTGCTCGAAGTCTGGGCTGACAGAAAGTGAGACGTCAATGTGGGAGATCATCATCACCGAACTGACCCAGGCCTTGCAGGAGTTGGCCAGAGGCTTTGCACACTACCTGCCCCGTCTGATCGTGATGTTAATCATTGCTCTCGTAGGATGGGTGATTGCCTACCTATTGAAGGTGCTGGTGCGCAGCATCCTGCGCCTGACAAAGTTTTCCAAGCTCTCGGAAAACGCAGGCGCCACCCAGCTCTTGAACCAGGCAGCATTACCATCTTCCACGGAACTGTTGAGCCGGTTTGTCTTTTGGGTCGCCTGGATCGCTTTCATTCTCCTGGGCGTGAGCGTACTCGGGATCGTGGGTTTGCAAGAATACATCTCGCGGTTCTTTCTCTTCCTGCCTCGCCTGTTTGTGGCCCTGGTCATTCTCTTCTTCGGATTGTTAGCGGCCAGCTTTTTCTCCCGCGCTGCACTGCTGGCAGCGGTCAATGCGAACTTTCGGTCGTCGCGACTCTTGAGTATTTCGATCCGGATCATCATCAGTATCTTCGCGCTGTCCATGGTGTTCGAAGTGTTGGGAGTTGCAGAAGAGACGATGCTGATCGCTTTCGGAACCGCGTTTGGAGCGGTAATGCTCGGCCTGGCGATTGCGTTCGGGATCGGAGGCAAGGACCTGGCGCGGGAGTTCCTAGAGAAAAAGATCGTGACGGGGAAAAAGGAGGAGAAGGAGGATGACCCATCGCCTCTGTAGACGCGCCATCCTGTCAAGTCATATCCGGCTTGGTCGAACGGAACTCACCTGGATCCATCGAGATGGAACGAAGGACCCGTTCATCCGCCTAAAACTGGGCCAAACTCGACAACTGGACTGAAAGTGTCAACGGCGCGCTCACCGTTGCCGCCCTGCTCGGCTGCGTCGGAATCCTGGTTCACAGCTTTCTCGATTTCAACCTGCAGATCCCCGCGAATGCGGCCATGTTCTATGTCCTGTGCGCGATCGCTGCCTCCAGTCCCCTGCAGGAATCGCAGCGGCGGCGTTCTCGCCGCAGTCATGCCCTCATACTCGCACCCCAACCGGAAGCCAACACGCCCTGACACGCGGCCCATGCGATTGCCTTTTGCGCGTGAAACCCTTTGCATCAGGCCACCGAATCTGTCCCGCCTCAGCGCATAACAAATCTGTTATCTATGAGTTACAATCCCAACCTGTGGCACCCAAGCTGCAGCTCTAAGGGTGGGGTTCTTGGTGGTACCAGTGTTTCTAGGCAGGCTCCAATCCGGCTTCTTGCTGTTTGAAACACAGCAGGGA
>JAIQFZ010000107.1 GCA_020073015.1 Terriglobia bacterium
CGTTGACTTGGAGTCAATCATGGATGGAATCGCGAAAAGCTTAGCTAAGCCCGCGCAGTTGCGGGTGGATGCGAAGCCACGTCCGCGGTCAGAAGCCAAACGGGCCCGAATTGTGGACACTGCCATCCGCCACTTTGCCGAACACGGATATAGCGTGGCGCGGGTGGAGGATATTGCGGCCGAACTCGGTATTGCCAAGGGGTCGGTCTTTCAACATTTCAAAAGCAAGGACGGACTATTTTTTGAGGCGTACAAGAAGGCGGTTCGGTCGTTTCCGAAGTACATGGAAGCCCCGGCGGAATGGCGGGAGCGGGGATTTTTTGATGTGCTGCGTTATTGGCTGGGCCGCACCGAGAACATGGTGCGGGACAACTGGGCTTCCTACCGGATTTACCTGGTGGGGAATTACGGCACGGACCTTTCGCTGCGGCGGGAGATCAACCGGTTTCTGGTGGCGGAAGATCCTTACGGGTGGCATGAATTCGTGCGCTACGGTCTGAGCCGCGGGGAACTGCGCACCGATCTTGATGCCGACATGATCGGGTCGATTCTGGAGTGGACGATGGATCGCTTCCAGGACGCGCTGCTCACGGAGGAGCTGGATCCTGGATTGTTCCGGAAGCAGGGGCCGATTCCAGAGAAAAAAGAAGCACGCATCGAGCAGTTCGTGGCGCTAATGCGGCGGGCCATCGGGTCGGAGAAGGTTCAAATCCCAGGAAGATGAGGATGAGCGTGGATGGATGTTCAGGAGATCCTATCGAGCTATGACGACAAAGCGCCGCTAAACAAGGCCTACACGATTCCAGCGCCCTGGTATGTGGATGGGCGCATTGCGGAGTTGGAGCGGCAGACGGTGTTCAGCAAGACCTGGCAGGTTGCGGGCCGGGTCGACCAGGTGGAAAAGCCGGGACAGTTTGTGACCGCAACGATAGCGGGCGAGCCGCTGGTGGCAGTGCGCGGAAATGATGGTGTGCTGCGCGCGTTCTACAACGTCTGCCGTCATCACGCGGCGGCGGTGGTGACCGAGGCTTGCGGGCAGGCTTCCATTCTGCATTGTCCCTATCACGGGTGGAACTATGGGCTGGACGGCTCCCTGAAGGGCATGCCGGAGTTCGACGGCGTGCTGGGGTTCGAGCGCAAAGACAACGGACTGGTTCCGGTGAAGGTGGATACGTGGGAGAAGTTTGTCTTTGTGAACCTGGATCCGCAGGCGGCTCCGCTCGCGGAATTTCTGGGCGGACTGGTGACGCGGGCGGCTCCGCTGGGACTCAGCAAACTTCACTACTTCACCAGCAAGAGCTACGACATTCACTGCAACTGGAAGGTGTTTGTCGATAACTACCTGGATGGCGGGTACCACGTACCGCATCTGCACAAGGGCTTGAGCTCGGTTCTGGAGTACAAGCAATACACCATTGAGAACGAAGACCGCTATTGCCTGCAGTCGAGCCCCATGGTGAGTTCCGATGAAGATGCGGCGACGGGCGCCACTCGCCAGGGCGATCGGGCATGGTATTTCTGGCTGCATCCCAATTTCATGTTCAACTGCTACGAAGGGTACCTGGATACGAATCTGGTCATTCCGCTTGATGTGGATCATTGCCGGGTGGTTTTTGATTTCTATTTCGGCGATGTCAGCGAGGCTCGACGCGAATACAACGAGCAGAGCGTGGCAGTAGGGAATCGCGTACAGGACGAAGACCTGGGCATCTGTGAGGCCGTGCAGTGTGGGCTGAAGTCACGCGCGTACGGAGCGGGGCGCCTCTCGGTGCGGCGGGAAGCAGGGGAGCAGCTGTTTCATCAGTTGCTGGCAGCGGATTTGAAGAGTGGAGTGGGGAAGGGGTCGGGAGCGGCCGACTAATCTCGTTTCTTATCTCTCTGTCATCCCGAGCGGAGTCGAGGGACCTTGTGTTTCTCTGACACCCAGCGCGACTGCAAGACTCGGTCTACAAGTCGGCCGGGGTGGTGGCTTGCTCGCAGTAGGAGTGGGTGGCGGGTGAGGTGGTGAAGTAAGTAACGGGCGAAGGGAAGAAGGAGAAGACAAGGAGTAAGGAGAACGAGTTAAACAACGGGCTTGATGTGCTGACGGATCCAGTCGAGGACTTGGGCGAAGCGGAATTCGTGCCGCTCCATCGATCCAACGATGAATGCGTGTCCATCCCTGCCTTCGACCTCGATGTAAAAGCCATTGCGCCGCAGGAAGACATCGGTGGCGGTGAACGCGATGCGCTTATTGCCGTCGAGGAAGCCGTGGTTGTTGCCGAGCGACTCCATCAGCACGGCCGCTTCTTCTTCAATGGAGTTGTAATAGCCGATTTGCGGACGAAAAACGGCGGCCTCAACCGCGCCCTTATCGCGGACACCATGGAGACCGCCGAACATCTCAATCAACCGATACTGCATCCGGTAGACTTCCGCTACCGTAAGGTAATCTGTCATTTACTTGGCGAGACGCTGCAACAGGTCACGGTTGCGAGCCACCGACTGCTCGAAGGCATCCATCACCTCGGGGCGGACCAGGTGCTGGGACGGAACCACGTTGTGCAGGTAGAACTTGAGCGCTTGCTCGAGAACATGCCTCTTCGTTTGCCCATTCCGCTCGGCCACCGCAACGAACTCATCGTAGAGCTGGGCGTCGATCTCAGGAGTGAACTTCTTGGTCTTCGTGGCTGGCACGATCCCCCACCTCCGTGTTCCAGCGCTATTCTGAGCTCTTAATCGTGATAAATCAAGATAAATATGGATTTATCCATATTATTGGAAATAAACTATCTACTCGATGTCAAAGACCGGCGGGCCGGTGTCTTGCAGCCAAAGAAGACGTGTGCGTTGGAGCATCCGCAAACCGGAAAAAGATTACTGATGATCTCTTTGAATCGTTTCTTCCCAAGTTTTCTGCTTCAGCGGCTTGCCGTCCTTAAGCAGGTCACGAGTGTATTTGTAGTAGAAGTTCTTCGCGTCGCTGGTCAGAGTCAGGTGTCCCTGCCAGGTCAGGACGTAGTCTTTCAGCGTCATCACGATTTCGGTTTCGGCGCGCACAGAACTGGACTCCGGGTGGTCATCGGCGGTCTCGTAAACCAGGCCTTCGAAATCCTCCTCTTTGCCCCAGGGGTAGTCTTCCGCGGACTTACCGGTCCACGTCACCGTTGTCTTCCCATTTAATTCGTCGCGCTCAGTTTTCCACTCGCCGGGCCAGGGGAAGCCCATGGAGCGGATGTCGGTGCGTTCTTGCGATGGCTGTGGAGGCGCGAACTGGGGCGCGGCATAAGCCGACGGCGGGACCAATGGCAACTGCAGGCGCGAGCCGGTCTGTCCGCCAAGTTGCAGGCTGGTCGTCATCGCGTAGGGAGTGGGCCAGACCATCGGCCATAGCGCATTCGAGACGGCGAGGCGAACGCGATGCCCTTTGGGGAAGGTCCAGGATGTTAGGTGCATCTCGATATCGAGCGGATAAGTCTTGCCCGGCTCCAGGTCCTTGGGATCGGCTGCTGATTCGCGCTGCGCTCCGCTCATTCCGGCGCCGGCTACGAGCGTGACTGAGCCGTCGGGGGCAACATCGGAGAGGCGTGCGAACCAGTCGGCGATCGGAGCCGAGGAACTTGCCTCGAGTAAGGCGTGCGGTCGCCCCAGAACGGAGAGGTCTTCTTGGAGTGGGGCGGAATCGTAAGTCAAGCTGAAGGCATCAACCGGGCGCTGGTCGGTGAGCAACTCTCCCCACCAGAATCCAGCTTCGACTCCGACGGACGGAATGTAGCGGAGCTGGTGGACGGCCGGTTTGGCCGGCTCGGTCGAGAGCACGTGTGCGTCATAAAGATAAAGCGTGGTGTTGGTGACGTTTTGCGGAGGCCAGCCTTTCTCTCCACGCCATTTTCCGGGCACAGTTTTGAGGTGCGGATCGGGTGCGTGCCAATCGCGCATGTAGATGGCGAGCGGCGCTTCTTCCATGACTCCGGTGTTGCGACCCTTGAGCCAGTAGTCCCACCAGCGGACGGCCTGGTCGCGCCACTCGATTTGCGGGCCGGGTTCGGCGTCGTGCGGGAAGGTGTGATTCCAGGGGCCGATGATCGCTTTCACCGGCGCCTTTACCTGCTGCAACATGCGTGGGATGGAGTCGCGATAGCCATCGAGCAGGCCGCCAATCAGGAAACAAGGGATCTTGATCTCGCTCAGCGGACGGACCGGGCTGCGCCAGAACTGGCCGTCCCGTTGGTGCTTCAGGTAGAGCAAGGACCAGGGCGCGGATTCGAAGCGGGGGCCGAGTACTTTTTCGTCTAGCGCATAGTCGGGCGCGGCGGTCATGGAGGGGGCCAGGTCCATGTTGAGCTCGAACTCGTCGAAATGCATCATGCCGTCGATGTAGTGGATGTCGTCGTGGAAGAGTTCTTCCGTGGCATCAACGGCGAGAATGGCCTTGAGCGCTGGCGGACGGCGCATCGCCAATTGGATGGAGTTGAACCCTCCCCACGAGATTCCGAACATGCCAACTTTACCGGTGGACCAGGGCTGAGCGGCCAGCCATGCGATCACTTGCTCGCCATCGAGTTGCTCCTGCTCGGAGTATTCGCGGTCGGTCGGCGCGCCTTCGCTGGCGCCGAAGCCCCGAATGTCGACGCGGACGCTGACATAGCCGCGGGCCGCGAAATACGCGTGGATGGGATAGTCGCGGGCAGCCGTCGCGTCGTCCTTGCGATACGGCAGGTATTCGAGCAGGGCGGGGAACTTCTCGTCTTTTTTGGCTCCGTCCGGCATGTAGAGGGTGGCGGCAAGGCGGACGCCGTCGGACATGGGAATCCACTGCTGCACCATGCGAACGCCGTAGGGGGTTGGAACGGCGGGCGACGGTTTAGGCTGGGCGAAAAGGGGACTGGAGGATCCGAGGGTGAGGATGACGACTGCGACGCCAGAACGGAAGGACATAGAGGCCGGAAATCATAGCAGGAGGCACCGCTTAGTCACAGCAAGGGGCGAAGGAAAGAGTTTAGGGTGCAAGTGCGGGGGAGGGGAGGTTTGGGGGAGGGATCTTGATAAGGGAAGAATTGCCCGGCCCGCCGCTGGGTGGCGGCATGTGGGGTCGTGGGGTGGGGCCGGGCAAATCTGCTTTTCCCCTCTGAATCAATGCTCTTGTTTTTACAGGCAGAGGGTACGGTTTGGCTGTGACGGCCGTCACGCTACCGTGTGAGCTAATAGCCACAGCGGAGTGTGATGACGGTCACCGCTTCCACGTGGGCGGGGCTCTAAGTTAGAGCAGAATCCACTTGAGGAAAGGACTCAGGAAAAGCCCATGGCGTACGTAATCACCGACACCTGCATCAAAGACGAACTCTGCGTGGAAGTCTGCCCCACCGATTGCATTCATCCTAAGAAAGACGAGCCGAAGTTTGAAGCGGCGACCCAACTTTACATCGATCCGGTAGGATGCATCGACTGTGGCGCCTGCATTCCGGCCTGTACGTCGGATTCGATCTTTACGGCGGAAGACCTTCCCGAGGATAAGAAGGAATTCCTGGAGAAGAACGCCGCCTACTACGCGAGCTGACGTTCTCGCGAGAACAGTGTCCGTCAAGCGTTCGAAGCCCTCATCTTCGTGATGAGGGCGTTTGTTTCCTGGCGGGAGCGACTATTGAATCGGATAGCCTGATTCGCCGGGCAGATGTCCATCAACCCTGACAACTTTGGCGGGCGGCTTTACGTCCCTGGAATCCATCAGGACGATGGCACCGGGGATGGCGACAATTGCTTCCTTCTGCATGCCGTTGGAAGGCAGCGTAAGCGGTTCGGCCTGGGCCTCGCCGCGAAAGACCTGCGCAGTCCAGTACTGTTTATACTCGCTTTCCGACATTCCCAATAACTTGAGGAGCGTAATGCGTTCGCGCGTGCCGGAGGCGCGAACGAAGACCCTCACCGCTTGGCCGTTGGGCCAAGAACGTTTTTCACCCGCCAAGAACTTGCGCAGTTGGGGCAGGGTCAGACTACTCACCGGATTTCCCGGATTGACGACCACCGCGATATCGGTTTTCTGCGCGAAAGCCGCAAGCGGGCAGAGGAGAAACATCCATAGCAAGAAGAGATTGACGTTCGTTCTCATTCTGGTCACCGCGTCAAAACGTAAATGCCAACTGCGTCTGCAGACCGTTCAGGTCCGGCTGATTCTGGCGCACCGTGTGATCGAGTTGCACCTTGAAGGCCACGTTGTCGCTGAAGTCGTAGCGTGCTCCGAACGAGGGGCCATACCGCAGACCCACATCCTCGAACAGACTGCGTTGGCTGGCGTTGATGTATTGATACCGGAAGAACGGCCGAAGGTGACCGATTCGCTTGGAGAATTGCGTGTAGAACGCAGGTGTGTTCAGGCGTGTGGAACTGTTCTCGAGCGCATGCCGCACCAGGAAGCCCTCGCTGAGGAACTCAATCCCATGTCCGACGTACACCACGTGACCATTGACGATGGTCTGTCCAGCGCGGACGGAGGGGCCAAGCTCGAAAACACTGATTTTGTCGTGGTAGACGGATGCGCCGACTTGGAGCCCTGGGATCGCGTCCGGATGAGCGAAAACGACGAGGTTGACGTGGTTGCCGTTGTTCTCGTCGTCGAGGTTGCCGGAACCATTGATATCAGGGCGGATGGTGTCGCTCGATCCGTACTCGAATAGGTAGTTCAACCCAAGTTTGCCCGAGGGGATGAGGCCAGTGACCGAAACGCCGATGGCTTGGGTGGGCAGTAGGCCGCCGTCACTGGCAAATTCCATAATGAGCGGGCGGTCCGCGGTGGTGTGCAGCCATTTGCCGCTGTGGAAGGCGGTATTGTAGTACCCGATGCCGGTGTGATACCGGCCGAACGACATCTTCAGGTGGTCGTTGTAATCGTACTTCAACAGGACGCGCTCCAGGTCAACATCAAAGCTTTGGGCAGCACCCTGTCCAAACACTATTTCGGACAGAACGCTGGCCTTGTCGCTGATTCTGGAGGTAAGGAAGAGGTCGAAGTCCCCGCTATAGAAATTGCCTGCCGACCCGGGTAGGGAGCCAAACGTTCCGAGTTCGGGCGTGCGCTGATCCAGAACCTTGTAATTGAACTCTCCAAATCCACGCCACTGGATTCCCCGCACTTCGTGGGAGAGTTCGTTGGGTAGCGCCGTGGTACTCGCTGACTCTTCCAGCGGTTGATCCGGTGCCGGCAGATCGGGGTTTGCACTCGTTTGGGATGCCTGCTTGGCCTCGAGGGCATCTACCTTCCCTCGAAGTTCGTTGACCTGTTGGACCAGCAGACGAATCGTTTCCGGTTCGCTTGACCCTGCAATTTGCGCGAGGCTTGAAGCGCTGGCAACCAGAATCGCGATGACGATAGGACAAACATGGCGCATACGGACGAGATCTCCCTACTCCACCTGTCGGCGCGACGCGTTTGGAGATTACCGATTTCCAGACCTTTGGGGATTACGGGTGGACGGGTCTTAATTTCCGCTTCGATGAGAGCGTTAGGACTGTGCTGGCGGCTGGACACGCCGGCCACTGCGTTTCTATCGTCCGAGCTAACTCGTGAATATCGGTGCAATGGCTTAATCCCAAACGCGAGCCGGGAGAGATTCTGTACGAAAGGGAACTGTATGCTGGGGGCGGCCCAGGCAATGGCGGCGGCCCTGGAGAAGGACGGGCAAGTTGGGCGGGAGCGCCGGCAGAGCTAGACTCTGCCAGCGCTTTTATTGGAAGGCAAGCTCGCGGTAGTAATCCGAGGACACGTCGAACAGAGAGAAGTTCATGGCGGGCGTTTTGGTCTCCACGCCGCTGATGAGGGCGTTCAGAATGCATTCCAGCGTTTCCGGGGATCCGGTCCAGACGCGGGAGAAGGACTCGCGGTGAACGGCGAGTTCTCCCACGAGCCGGCCCACCGAGAGCGGACCCAGTTCGGCTTCCGTCTGGCTCTCGCTGGTGATGGGCACGACCAGATCGCGGCCGGCCTGGAGCTCGAGGTTGCCTTGGGTCAGCCAGTGGGTGATCAGCATCTTGAGATGTTGCCGATTGCAGACGCTCAACATGCCTTTCTGAGCGGCCAGGACCGGGTGCCAGGAGAGGATCTTGAGGCGGTCCAGCCAGCGGTTCTCGACCACCAGGAACCAACTGGCACGCTGATTGGTTTCGATCCCACATACCGTGCAGGGGAGGCGGGTTGGCAGGTGACAGTCGATGAGCGCTTCTTTTCTCACTCAACACCCCTCGCTGGCGGCACGGGTCAGGAAGCGTGGCGCCCGATAGTCGATCAGGGGCACGGTCAGCATTCCGCGCTCCGCGTCGAAGCGGAGTGTCAAATGAGGAGAGCAGGCGTCACAGAGCCAGAAGTGTTCGCGCTTGCGCACCTTGCGGCGTTCGCCGTCGAACGGTTGGCTGGGGTCTTGGGGGAGAGTCTCCGCTAAAAACAGCTTGCCTTCGCGCAGCGAGCGGAACGGAACGGTGCAGGATGGGTTAGCACATTTCTGTAACATCGGCTGGGTCCAGTCTTCTCTTTTGTGGGAGTGGCCAAAGAGATGGCAACCGTATCGCACGCGAAGGGCCGAAACCTTCGCATCCGGATTCGTAGTTACCTACCTGCACTTACATCGACTTATCTCTAAGGAAGCGGCCGGACCGATGGTAGGCGCGCCTTGCGCTGACGAGGGCCGGTCGCGTGCGACGAATCAGCGTCTTTGGTCACTTCGTTAACAGTCGCCGGACACAGTCCCCTGTGATGTCCCTCACAGCCTGCCTGCCCATAGAGAGCGACCATAGAAGGTAATCGCGGGGTCGGAGAGGACTGAATCATCATGAAGCGAGTGCTCATTCTTGGTGCGGCTGGTCGCGACTTCCATAACTTCAATGTGGTCTTTCGCAACAATCCCCTTTATCGAGTCGTTGCTTTCACGGCGACCCAGATTCCCGACATTGCCGGGCGGCGTTATCCCGCGGAATTAGCCGGACCGGGATACTCCGATGGCATTCCGATCGCGGAAGAGAAAGACCTCGAAAAGCTGATTCGGGAGCAAGAGATCGACGTGGTTGTGTTCTCTTACAGCGACATCGCGCACCAGACGCTCATGCACCTGGCCTCACGCGCGTTGGCGGCGGGCGCGGACTTCTGGTTGCTGGGCACGCAGCATACGCAGCTGAAGTCCTCGGTACCGGTGATTTCGATTTGCGCGGTGCGTACGGGGTGCGGGAAGAGTCCGCTGTCGCGGAAGGTGGCGGGGGAACTGCGGCGGGCGGGGCTCAAGGTGGTGGCCATTCGCCATCCTATGCCGTACGGGGACTTGGCGGCGCAGGCGGTGCAACGGTTTGCGACGCTGGCGGATCTGGAGCGCCATCACTGCACGATCGAAGAGCGCGAGGAGTACGAGCCGCACCTGGTGCACGGAACAGTGGTTTATGCCGGGGTGGACTACGAGAAGATCCTGCGCCAGGCGGAGAAGGAAGCGGACGTAATTCTGTGGGATGGCGGCAACAATGACACCCCATTTTACGTTTCGGACCTGGAGATCGTGGTGGCCGATCCGCACCGGCCCGGCCATGAGCTGGCCTACTATCCGGGCGAAGTCAACCTGCGGCGGGCGCAGGTGGTGGTGATCAACAAGGTGGACACGGCTGCTCCTGAGAACGTGGCAACGGTCCGCAGGAACATCGAGCATGCTAACCCCGGTGCGCGGGTGATCGAAACCGCTTGTCGAGTGTCGGTCGACGATCCGGCACAGATTCACGGCAAGCGCGTGCTGGTGGTCGAGGACGGGCCGACGCTCACGCACGGCGAAATGTGCTACGGCGCAGGCGTGGTGGCGGCGCGGCAGTCGGGCGCCGCGGAGCTGGTCGATGCTCGTCCGTACGCGGTGGGCTCGATCCGCTCGACGTTCGAAAAGTATTCGCACATGACGACCCTGCTGCCGGCCATGGGATACGGCGATATGCAGCGGCATGAACTGGAAGAAACCATTAACCGTACCCCGTGTGACGTCGTGGTGATTGCCACTCCGGTCGATCTGGCACGCATTCTGAATATCAAGCATCCAACGGTGCGCGTGGGTTACGAGATTGAGGAGCGCGGGCCGCACGGCGTCACGGAATTGATCGCTGAGTTTGTGAAGAAGGTGGAGCAGCGCCGGCTGGTGCATGTGTAGAGAAGGTCTCAGGAGTCAGGTCGCAGGTCTCAGGACTCAGGAAGTACGGACTGCTAAGAGCTGGAGAACCCAATGCTTCGCAACGATTTTCTATCGATCCGGGATTTCACTCCTAACGAAATCCGCGAATTCATTGAACTGGGGCGGCTGATCAAGTCGAATCCGGAACTTTTCGCTGACTCCCTCAAGGGCCAGACGCTGGCGCTGATCTTCGAAAAGCCATCTCTGCGCACCCGGGTCAGCTTCGATGTCGGAATCCATCAGCTGGGCGGGTTCGCGCTTTATCTGTCCCCGGCGGAGATCAATCTGGGGAAGCGCGAATCGGTGTATGACGTCGCCAAGAATCTGGAGCGCATGGTACAGGGCATCATGATCCGCACGTTTGCCCACGAGATCGTCGACCAGATGGCGGACTGCGCGGGCATTCCAGTCATTAATGGCCTGACGGACTACAGCCATCCCTGCCAGGCGATGGCCGACTACTTGACCATCCTCGAATTGAAGGGCGAAGTCGCGGGGCTGAAAGTGGCATTCGTCGGCGACGGAAACAATGTCGCCCACTCGCTGATGTTTGCGGGCGCTCAACTGGGAGCCAAGGTCTGGGTGGCAACGCCTCCGAAGTATGAGCCCGATGCCGGGGCTATTCGGTGGGCGGCCGAACGCGGGGAGAACACCGGTGGGACGTGCACCGTCACCAACGATCCGGTGGAGGCGGTCCGCGGAGCGGACGTAGTTTACACCGACGCGTGGGCGAGCATGGGTCAGGAAGCAGAGAAGGAACAACGCGAGAAGATCTTTCGTCCCTACCAGGTCAACGCAGAACTGTTCCAACTTGCAAAGCCCGATGCCATTTTCATGCACTGCCTTCCTGCCCATCGAGGCGATGAAGTCACCGCCGACGTGATCGACTCTGTGCATTCGGTTGTTTTCCAGCAAGCGGAAAATCGCCTGCACGCCCAGAAGGCAATCATGGTTGAGTTGATGAAGCCAAAAGTGGCAGAAGGGCTGAGGATCGCAGCTCGTAGTTTGTAGTTCGGAGTTCGGATTTCTGCTGTCGAGCGATGAAGGGGCGTTCCTATGGAACAAGCATTACGTGGATACCGGGATCTCAGAGCGTGGCAGCAGGCGAGGGGATTAGTGACAGAGGTCTATCGCATCACTCGCACGTTCCCAACAGAGGAACTGTACGGGCTGGTAAGTCAACGTCGACGGGCCGCCGTATCGATTCCGAGCAATCCAGCCGAAGGCCACGGGCGAAATTCCAGAAATGAGTTCCGGCAGTTCATTGGCCAGGCCAGAGGCTCGTTATCCGAAGTGGAAACCCAAATCGAAATCGCAAGAAACTTGGATTATGTGAAGGCAGACGTCGCCGACGCTTTGATGGCGCAGGCGGGCGCTGTGGGGAAAATGCTCACCGGGCTACGCTCATGGTCGGAGAAGGCGGCAGGCTGAGGAAGAGGCGAACTACGAGCTCCGAACTACGATCTACGATCTTAATCGCCGTCGGTGGCAACTCTCTCATCCGTGCGGGTGAGAAGGGGTCTGTTGCCGAACAGATGAGCAATGCCCGGCGCACGGCGGCGGCCATCGTTGGCTTGGTTCGTGGCGGGTACCGCATCGTCATTACGCACGGAAATGGTCCCCAGGTGGGGGCCCAGTTGCTGCGGTCCGAGCGTGCGTCCGACCAGGTTCCGGGGCAGACGCTGGACGTTTGCGGCGCGGCCAGCCAGGGTGAGATTGGTTATCTGCTGGCGCAGGCGTTGCAGCGTGAACTGGCCGCAGCGGCCATGCCGGTGCCCGTGGTCAGCGTGGTGACTCAGACGGTGGTTTCCGTGAGCGATCCGGCGATGGAACATCCGTCCAAGCCCATTGGCCCCTTCTATTCGCGGGCAGACGCGGAAGAAAAGAAGCGGCTGTTCGCGTGGACCATTGTTGAAGATGCCTCTCGCGGCTACCGGCGCATCGTGCCTTCGCCCGAGCCGGTCGAGATTGTCGAACTGGCGGTGATCCGCGAGTTGGTGAATGCGGGCGTGCTGGTGATTGCCTGCGGCGGCGGCGGCATCCCGGTAGTGCGCGCAAACGGCGGGTACAAGGGCGTGGAAGCGGTGATCGACAAAGATCGCGCTTCGGCGTTGCTGGCTTCCGAACTGGGCGTCGACATCTTTGCCATTTCCACCGATACCGACTACGTTTATCTGGACTACAAGAAGCCAACCCAGCGCCCGCTCACTTGCGTTTCGGTAGAAGAGATGGAAGCCTACTACCGAGCCGGACAATTTCCTCCCGGCAATATGGGACCGAAAGTGGAATCGGCGCTGCGCTTTCTGCACAGTGGCGGCAAGGAAGTCATCATTAGTTCGTACGAGCATCTTTGCGAAGCCGTTGCGGGCAGGGCGGGGACCCGCATTCTGCCGGGATCGGTTGCGCAGGCGGTCGGCGGCGCGCACGAGAAGGTGAGTGCCAAGTGAATATCAATCGCACTTTGACTACGTCCAATGGATTGGCTGAGCAGAAAGACCTACACTTTGATCTGGAACCTGCCTCGATGAAGCTGCGCCACGTGGTCGAATCCCAGCAGTTCACCCTGCCCTTGCTGATGGAGTTGTTCGCCCGCTCGCGCGGCATGGAGCGCATCGTGGCGCGCGGCGGCTCGCTCGATCACCAGAACCGCATCCTGGCAACCCTCTTTTACGCACCTTCTACGCGCACGCGTTTTTCTTTCGAAGCCGCCATGTACAGGCTTGGCGGGCACGTGCTTTCGACCGAGCAGGCGCGGGCCTTTTCGTCGGAAGTTGAGGGTGAGCAGGTCGAAGACACGATCCGTATCATTGGGGGCTACGCCGACGTGATCGTGATTCGGCACCACGAACAGGATGGCGCCCGGCGGGCCGCCGCGGTTTCACCCGTGCCCGTGATCAATGCCGGAGACGGCAATGGCGGCCAGCATCCGACGCAAGCGCTGCTCGATCTGTACACCATCTACCGCATGCGTCCGCTGGACGGGCTGAGCGTGGCCTTCATCGGCGAACTTGATCAGGGGCGAACCGTCCGTTCTCTCGCCTACCTGCTGGCCAAGTTCGAGCGCATCCGCATCTTCTTTGTCAGCCCACCCGAGATGCAGATGAAGCCCGACATTCTGGATTATCTGGACCGGCACAACGTGCGCTATGAGATTGAGTCGGACTTGAACAAGGTCGTCGGAGAAGTCGACGTGGTGTACCAGACCCGAATTCACCCGGGCCGCATCGCCGACCAACCTGTTTTGCGAAACTATGCAATCAATTCTTCAGTTTTGCAAAGAATGAAGCCAGATGCGATGATTCTTCACCCGCTCCCGCGCACCGTGGAGCTGGACAAGACCGTCGACAGCGATCCCAGAGCACTTTATTTCCGGCAGGCAACGAATGGTCTGTATGTGCGTATGGCGCTGTTGACGATGTTGTTGGAA
>JAIQFZ010000108.1 GCA_020073015.1 Terriglobia bacterium
GGCTTACATAGCTGAACACATCCAACTGTTGCTCGTCTTTTCCGCGCATGCCTTCTTCTTATCAGGTTGTGCTGTGGAAACAAGAGTGTTTCGTGGTGCTGCGTCCGCTTCAAATCGAGTTTTTCCGCAACCTGCTAGGCAAACTCGCTGTGGCAACTTCTCCACTGGCACTGGGTGATCCGTGGGCATCTTCTCCTCATAGAAATAACAAGCGTCGCGCTTGCCCCTCTCGAAGCCGTGCAAATAGCCCCTGACATATGCAAACTTTGTCTCCGAACTCCATGAGAGCCACTCTTCCGCTGGCGTCTGGGGAGCCATCTTCGCACTCGCCGTCGCGGCCGTCCCTGCGGCGATGAGTATGCAGGAACCCGACACAACTGCAACGGCGAATAACAGTACTCTGACTGCCGCCTGATCTCTCATAGTTTGACTCCTAGGCCGCTTTGTCCTCGCTTCGTCTACATCCCTGCCTTGATCTCGACCACCTTATCGTTGTGATAGGTGATCGTCAACGGCTTGCCGCCATTGGCATAATGCAGGGTCCGGGAAAAAGAAGTGCTCGATCCGTCCAGCATCCCTGCTCCGATGGCACAAGTCGCCTGCAACTCGCTCATCCCCGCCTGCACTTCGTGATTGTCGATCGCCTTCCACACGTCTGCGGGCCAGTGCTTGTAAAGCTCATGCGGATCTTCGAGGAAGAAAATGTCGTCGGAGTAAATCTTGAAGTCGCCACCCTGCTCGGAGCCGACCGGCACCGCATAGTTCTTGCCATCCAGCGCAAATCGCGCCATGACTTGCTTGATCTCCGGAGCCAGGGGCGAAACATCGGTCACCACATCCTGAATCGAGAGTTTCTGGAGCGGCAGCAGCGTGCCCGCCTCGTGCCCGAACACCGCCTTGCGCCGCGCCACGTCATACGGATAGTAAGTGTGGTAGTAGCCGACCCTCACCCAGACCGGCTGCCGGGTCAGTTCGCGCGCCGACTTCAGATCGTAGGGATGAAGCTTCTTCGGAGTAATGTAGTAGTCGGCCTTAAGGGCGTGCTCCGGCTTCGGCTGCTCGGCCTGTTTCCTCTCTTCGTAGCGCTCATAGACGATATAGGCTGTCCGCGCACCCACCAGCACGATGGCGATGCCAAGAACAATCTGCAGGTTTTTTCGCAACTCCGAATCGAGGGTCATGATCTAAATGATGTACCCTAGGAATCCTATGTCACTTACCCAGGATGACGTTCTCAGCGCACTCAAGCAGTGCTACGACCCCGAAATTCCCGTCAACATCGTGGACCTCGGCCTGATCTATGGGATCCGCCTCGACTCCGCGCCCGACAATCAGCAGGACGTCGCCGTGGAGATGACCCTTACCGCCCAAGGCTGTCCCGCCCATGTTCAGATCAGCGACCAGGTCAAAGCGCGCGTCGAACAACTTCCCGGCGTTCGCAATGCCACCGTGAACGTAGTCTGGAATCCGCCCTGGACTCCGGAGCGCCTGAGCCCCGACGCACGGAAACAATTGGGGATTGATTAGGCGTTTGGCGGCAGGCTATCGGCTAGAAAGCAGCAAGGGAAAGCCCAGAGCCTAGAGCCTAACGCCCAAAGCCTAGTACTCTCCCAACTCCTCCAGCATGCTTTCCCGGCGGCTGGCCGCCAGTTCTTCGATCTTGCCGCCGATCCTCATCGCCAGATCAAGGAACCGTGTCCCCTGCCGCACATACGACGGCAGTTCTTCACGAATGCGCGTAAATTTCTCCGGATATTCGGAAGCCAGCACGGCCAACCCGACTCCGCCCGCCAGCACGGCCGCCGGACGTTTCCCCTTCAGCAGCAGGATCGTCGCCACCCCCACCGATCCTGCAATCGCCGCTCGTTTCCAGTTATCCATGTCCTCTCCTGACCTGAACTATAAATCGAAGCTGTCATCCTGAGCGAAGCGAAGGACCTATGTAATTGAATTCGGGATGCATAGGTCTTGTGCTTCGCCCAAGATGACAATCCACAATTAGATCGCAAACCTGCCTGGCACTCCCGCTAGCAGGATTCTAACCCAGCCTTCCCGCTTCGATGTTTTATACTGCCGCGGGCGCTTCCTGCCCGAGCGGTCCGACGATCCATGATAAAGACAACCATGCCCCGATCCCTCTTGACCCGAGTTCTCCTCCTGCTGTGCATGACCAATCTCACCTTCGGCCAAACCAAGCCCCGTGCCCGTGATCTCGGCGTCCCCTTCGAGGGCACACCCGGCGCCCACAACGCTATCACCGACGTGAAGGGAGTCGAAGTCGGCCACACCACTCTCATCTCCGGCTCCGGCAAGCTGAAAGTGGGCGAGGGCCCCGTCCGCACCGGAGTCACCGCCGTTCTTCCCCGCGGCAAAGAGTCCAAGGACGCCGTCTTTGGCGGATGGTTCGCGCTGAACGGCAATGGCGAGATGACGGGCACGACCTGGGTCGAAGATTCCGGTTTTGTCGACGGCCCCATCATGATCACCAACACCCACAGCGTAGGCGTCGTGCGTGACGCGGTCATTGCATGGAAGGTCAAGCGCGGCTCGCCTGACATGGAAGGCTACTGGTGGTCGCTGCCCGTGGTCGCCGAAACCTGGGACGGCTTTCTCAACGACATCAACGGATTCCACGTAAAGCCCGAGCACGTCTTCCACGCGCTCGACACCGCGCACGGCGGAGCAGTCGAAGAAGGCAGTGTTGGCGGGGGAACCGGGATGATCTGCAACGAGTTCAAGGGCGGCATCGGCACCGCCTCCCGTGTGCTCGATGCAAAATCAGGCGGCTACACGGTAGGCGTTCTAGTCCAGTGCAACTACGGTCGCCGCGGCGAACTGCGCATCGCGGGAGTCCCCGTAGGCAAAGAAATTCCCGAGCACCCCGCCTACGGCGAAGACGTTGGCTCCATCATTATCGTCGTTGCCACCGACGCGCCCCTGATTCCGACCCAACTGAAGCGAATCGCGCGCCGGGCATCGCTCGGCCTCGGGCGCGATGGCAGTTATTCCGGTGGCGGCTCAGGCGATATCTTTATCGCTTTCTCCACCGCCAATCCCGGAGCCGCCAGTCCCAAGGGCATCCACGACCTGAAGATGCTGCCCAACGACCAACTCGATCCCATCTTCCTGGCCACCGTAGAAGCGACGGAGGAAGCTGTGATCAACGCCATGGTCGCCGCCCAGACCATGACCGGAGTCAACGACCACACGGTGATTGCCCTACCCCACGACCGGCTGCGCGAGGTGCTGAAAAAATATAACCGCCTGGCAAAGTAATCCTGTGTGGCGCGGGCACTCTTGCCCGCGAGACGATGGGGCGACGGGCATCCTCGCCCCTCCCGCTGAATACGCACGCTCCAGTTACCTTCGCCGCCTCACCATCGAGCGCCGTGTCCTTCTCCCAGAGGACTACAATTCAGGCAGTGAAACCCTACCGTACCGAGCGCATCAAGAACGGCATCAAGTTCACTTGCACGCAATGTGAACACAGCGTCAGCACGCTCGATTTCGACGCCAAGGTCGGCAACCTCCGCACCCAAGCCGCCACCGCCATCAATCAACACGCCACCCAGGCGCACCACGAACCCCCGACGGTTTCCTCCCTTGACGTTCAATTGCGCGCCTGGCGCGCCTAACCCGTGTGGTGCGGGCATTCCTGCCCGCGACCCGATGGACTGACAGGCGTCCCGCCCGTCCCCGCCGTGCTCGCTCTCCCTTCCTCTCCGCTTACCGTCCTGCGGAAAGAACTTGCTTTGGAATCCTTGCGGACAAAACAGAAGAGCGCCCGCAAGCGCTCTTCTGAAAACTAAGAACCGGGAATTGAGATCTAGTCCTTTACTGCCCTATCTACTGCCCTATCCGTAATCTCAAGCCCCTTGTCGATGATCGCAAAGGCCTCTCGCAGTTGCTGCTCGTTAATGCACAGCGGCGGGTTGGTGTAGAACGTGTTCCAGCGCACCAGGGTGTAAAGCCCGTTCTCGCGGAAAAACTTGCCGAGCGCAACCATTTCGTCGGATGTGCCGTTGAACGGCGCCATCGGTTGCTTCGTCTTGCGGCTGCGCACCAGTTCCACGATGCCGAATAACCCAATCGACCGTACCGCGCCGACCGACGGATGCTTCTTCTGCAACTCGGCGCCGAGATCCTTCAGGATCGCGCCCATCTTCCGGGCGTTTTCGATCAGATTGTCTTCCTCGTAGACCCGAATGGTCGCCAGTGCCGTCGCGCAGCCCATGGGATGACTGTTGTACGTGAGGCCACCGTAGAAAACCTTGTCCTGAAAGTGTTGTGCGATGTGGTGCCGCATGCCGACCGCGCCCAGCGGGATATAACTCGAAGTAAGTCCTTTCGCCATACAGATCAAGTCGGGTACAACCTTCCAGTGATCGATAGCAAACCATTCTCCGGTACGCCCGAAGCCGGCCATGACTTCGTCGGCAATCATCAGAATGCCGTACTTGTCGCAGAGCTTGCGCACGCCCTGCATGTAGCCGTCGGGTGGAATGAGGATGCCGTTGGTGCCGACGACAGTCTCGAGGATAAATGCCGCGATGGTGTGCGAGCCCTCGAGCTGGATGATCTCCTCGATCATGGCGAGGGAGGTTTCGGCGGACTCCCATCCGCGTTCGATACCGTGATAGGGGTCGAGCACGCGAACGACGCCCGGAATGCCGGGCTCAGCAGCCCATCTGCGCGGATCGCCAGTCAGACTGATGGCGCCGGCGGTCGCGCCGTGATACGAACGATAGCGCGCAATGATCTTGTGACGTCCAGTGAAAAAGCGCGCGATCTTAATTGCGTTTTCGTTGGCTTCGGCGCCGCCGTTGGTGAAGAAGAACGTATCGATATCGCCCGGCGTAATCTCGGCAAGCTTCTGTCCCAATCGAGCGCGGGGCTCGGTCGCCATGAAGGGGTTCGCGTAAGCCAGAACGGAGGCCTGCTCGGTGATGGCCCGGATGACGCGCTCGTCGCCGTGTCCGATGTTGACCGACATCAGCTGGCTGTTGAAGTCGGTGAAGCGCTTCCCTTCCGGCGTCCAAAAATAGATACCCTTGGCGCGAGCGACGGGAATGGGATCCACTTTCGATTGCGCAGACCACTCGAATAACGTGTGTTTTCTGGTTAGGTCGACAATTTCCTGGCCCGACATCGTGGGCGTATCAGTCGCAGTAGTCATCTATTAGAACTCCTCATCGTTTCCGTGGACGAGCGAGGACGCCCGTCGCTCCACAAACCAAGCTGCTAAAACTTGCGCGAGTGCTCCTTCGCCCAGCGCTCGACTACGATTTTCTTTTCCGTGTAGAACTCAATGGCATCGTTGCCTTGCGCGTGCAGAATGCCGAAGAAGCTGTCTTTCCATCCACTGAATGGGAAGTATGCCATGGGTGCGGCAACACCGATGTTGATCCCGATATTGCCGGCGGGCGCTTCGTAACGGAAGCGGCGCGCGGCCGATCCGCTCGACGTGAACAGCGATGCCTGGTTGCCGTAGGGGCTACGTGCCAGAAATTCCATCGCTTCATCCATGCCGCTGGCGTGCACCAAGCTCAGCACTGGTCCGAAGATTTCTGTGTTCGTCAGTTCGCTCGCCGCAGGAACACCATCCAGCACCGTAGGCTTTACGAAATTTCCAGCTTCGTACTTGGCGATCTTGGGATTGCGTCCGTCGATCACCACCTGCGCGCCATCTTTTGCGCCCACGCCGATCAGGTTGTGGATACGTTCCTTACTGTGCGGCGTGATCACCGGCCCCATCTGCACGCCTTCGTCGAGCCCGTTGCCAACGCGAAGGTTCGCGGCAGCTTCGCTGATCGAGTCGCGGAAGGTCTTCTGCGCCTCGCCAACTGTAATGGCAACTGAAACTGCAAGGCAACGCTGGCCGGCGCATCCGAAAGCGCTGTCGGAAATGATCTGGGTTGCCATCTGCATGTCAGCATCGGGCAGGATGATCACGGAATTCTTCGCGCCACCCTGACACTGTGCGCGTTTGCCGTTCGCTCCGGCACGCGCATAGATGTACTTTGCAACCGGCGTTGATCCAACGAAGCTGATGGCCCGCACCGCAGGATGATCGAGGAGCGTGTCGACGGCGACTTTGCCGCCATTCACCAAATTCACGACGCCCTTGGGAATCCCGCATTGCTCCAGCAGCTCGAAGGCGAACTTCATGGTCAGGGGCACGCGCTCCGACGGCTTCACGATAAACGTATTGCCACAGGCGATGGCGTACGGCAGAAACCAGAACGGAATCATGCCAGGGAAGTTGAAGGGCACGATGGCAGCGACCACGCCCAGCGGCTGGCGGATCATGATCTCGTCGATGCCGCGGGCCACGTCTTCGAGATTGTGGCCCTGCATCATGGTCGGGATGCCGCAAGCCACTTCGACGTTTTCGATGGCACGACGCATTTCACCCTTGGCCTCGGCGAAGGTCTTGCCGTTCTCCTGCGTGAGGATGCGGGCGATGTCGTTGAGGTGATCTTCGAGCAGCATCTTCAGCTTGAACAGCGGCTGGATGCGATCTTCAGCGGGGGTGCGGCGCCACTCGGGATAAGCGGCGGCCGCGGCTTCGATGGCCCGCGCAACTTCGGCGGCGGGTGCGATCGGGACCCGACCTAGAACTTCAGCGGTCGCTGGATTGACGATGTCGTTCCACTCGGTGGCTTGCGAGTCAACCCACTGTCCGTTGATGAATTGAGGGATTTTGGTGGCGGGTGGTGCGGCTACTGTCGACATAGGATGCTGCCTTTCGCAATCGCGAAGAATCGTTTGCGTAGGGACAGCCGCCCTCGGCTGTCCGCGGGGCAAAACCCCGTTCGAACTACGGTTGATTAGAAACCGTCGAGCTTCGCTCGACCGGACAGCCGAGGGCGGCTGTCCCTACGTAAGTTGCTCGGCCAACGCGCCTTTCTTTTCGGCGACGTGGGCAAGCGCGGCTTCGAGCACGTCCAGGGCTTCGTCCATCTGGGCGTCGGTCAGAACCAGCGGCATCAGCAGCCGGATTACGTTGCTGTAAGACCCCGCAGTGATCGTCACCAGGCCATGCTCGTAACAGTATTGTGACACTTGTTTGGTCTCTGCGTCAGCCGGCTGCCGGGTGGACTTCGAGCGCACGAGTTCGAGCGCTTGCATCGCGCCCAGGCCGCGGACTTCGCCGACGAGTTCCCACCGCGACTGCCACATCGCCGCGCGCTTGCGGAAACGCTCGCCGAGTACATTGGCGCGGGCGCAGAGATTCTCTTTCTCGATGATTTCAAGCACGGCCAGCGCCGCTTCACAAGCGGCTGGATTGCCGGCAAACGTTCCGCCGAGTTGGCCAACTCCTGGTGCATCCATAATGTCAGCGCGGCCGGTGACGGCGGCCATCGGCAAGCCGCCGGTCAGCGACTTCGCCATCGTCACCAGGTCGGGTTCAAGACCCAAACGCTCACAGGCAAACATGGCGCCCGTGCGGGCAAATCCAGTTTGCACTTCATCCGCGATCAGCAAAATGCCGTGCTTACGGCAGATCTCGCCCAGCGTCGGATAGAACTCGGCGGGCGGCGTCACGAATCCGCCTTCACCCAAAATCGGCTCGACAATCACGGCCGCCACGGTCTCAGCCGCCACCACGCGCTTGAACGTGTCTTCGATGTGCCGGGCGCAGTGCACATCGCACGACGGATACTTCATCGCGTACGAGCAACGGTAGCAGTACGCGTACGGGATGCGGTGAACGTCGCTCGGAAACGGCTCGAACCCTGCCTTGTAGGGGTGCGTCTTGCTGGTTGCCGCCATCGCCATGTAGGTGCGGCCGTGGAAGGCGTCTTCGAAACAAATGATCGCCGCGCGCTTCGTATAGAAGCGCGCGATCTTGATGGCATTCTCAACCGCTTCGGCACCCGTGTTCACAAGGATGGTCTTCTTCGGACCTTTGCCGGGCACGAGCGTGTTCAGCTTCTCGCAAACAGCGACGTAGCTCTCATAGGGCAGCACGTTGAAGCTCGTATGCAGGAAGCGATCGAGCTGACGCCGCACGGCAGCGACCACGGCGGGGGCGCGGTGTCCGGTGTTCAAGCAGCCGATGCCGCCGGCAAAATCAATCAGCCGGTTGCCGTCAACATCTTCGACCACCGCACCTTCGGCCTTGTCAACAAAGATGGGCGTGGCATGGAATGCGCCCACGGCCACGGCAGAGTTGCGGCGCTTCATCAGCACCTGCGAGCGCGGTCCGGGAATTGCTGTACGCAGTTGAATAGTAGACATAATTTCAGATCTCAGTAGTCAGTAGCCGGTGGTCAGTAGCCTGCGGTCGCCGTCACTGACTACTGACTACCGACTACTGTTCTCAGTACCAACCAATCGGAGCTTCGTTCAGATTGATGTGGACCTGCTTGGTCTCGAGATACTCCTCGATCCCCCAGGGTCCGAGTTCACGGCCGAAGCCCGACTGCTTGTAGCCGCCCCATGGCGCTTCGACATAAGTCGGCTGCATGTGGTTGACCCAAACGATCCCGGCACGGATCGCCTTCACCGTGCGCATGGCCTTGAAGATGTCGCGCGTCCAAACGGCGGCCGCCAGCCCGTAAGGAGAATCGTTGGCAATCTTCAGCGCGTCTTTTTCGTCGTCGAACGGAATCACCGCGGCAACCGGGCCAAAGATCTCTTCGCGTGCGATGCGGGCGCTGTTATCGACGTCGTAGAAGATGGTCGGCTGCACGTAGTAGCCCTTGGCAAACTTGTCGGCGCGTCCGCCGCCCGACGCGACCTTCGCCTCTTTTTTCCCTACGTCAAGATAGGCAAGCACGCGGTCGTATTGCTCCTTGCTGACCAGCGCTCCCATCTTCGTTTCGCGCTCCAGCGGCGGGCCGAGTTTGATCTTTTTCGCTTTCTCGGTCATCGCTTCGACAAATTTCTTGTAGATCGATTTCTGCACCAGGATGCGGCTGCCCGCCGAGCAGACCTCGCCCTGGTTGATGAAGACGCCGAAGAGCGCGCCGTCGATCGCGTTTTCAAAGTCGGCATCAGCGAAAAAGATGTTCGGGGACTTGCCGCCCAGTTCGAGCGTGACGCGCTTCACAGTGTCGGCGGCTTCTTTGACGATGATCTTGCCGACCGAGGCCGATCCGGTGAAGGCAATCTTGTTGACGTCAGGATGCTTCACGAGCGGCGATCCGCAGGTTTCACCAAAACCGGTGATCACGTTGACCACGCCCTTGGGCAGGCCGACTTCGTCGAACCACTTCGCCAGTTCGAGCGCGGTGAGCGGCGTCTGCTCGGCGGGTTTCAGCACGCACGTACAGCCCGCGGCCAGCGCCGGAGCCAGTTTCCACGCACCCATCAGCAGGGGATAGTTCCACGGGATAATTTGTCCGGCAACCCCCACGGGCTCTTTGAGCGAGAGACTCATGGCATTGTCGGGCACAGGATTGACATAACCGACAACCTTGTTGGCAAGCCCCCCGTAATATTCGAAGCAGTTCGCGACGTCGGCGATGTCGTACTCCGCTTCGACGATCGGCTTGCCGGTGTTGCGGCATTCGAGTTCGGCCAGCATGGGCTGGTTCTGGCGGATCTTGTCGGCAAGGCGGAACAGCACGCGACCGCGATCCACCGGCGTGGTCGATGCCCAGGGACCTTCTTCAAACGCAGCCTTGGCTGCGGCCACGGCGCGGTTCACGTCGTCGGCGTTGGCGTCCGGGACCTGCGCGATCACTTCCTCGGTCGAGGGATCGTAAACGGGGAAGGTCCTGTTGGACTTACTTGCAACCCATTCGCCGTTGATGAACATCGAATAAGTCTTGACATCGGTTGTGACCCCACCAGGCATAAGTCCTCCGCGAACCCACTTGTGTGGGGACGGGCGCCCTCGCCCGTCCAAGCCGAGCGCAGCTCGGCAGCCTTTTTCACTCTCCCAATCATTGGTCGAGCTCCGCTCGACCGGACAGCCGAGGGCGGCTGTCCCTACGTGGGTCTTGCCACTTCTACGCTTTCTGCCGGCACCGCTTGGGGCGTTTTCAGACGGCCGTACACGTAGAAGAAAAATACCGCCAACGCGATGAAACCCAGTGTTATTCCGAACATGCTGACTTCATACTTCCACAATGAAGTGATCTGCTTCGCGGGGAAAAACGCGACGATGATCGCTAGTGTGGTGGTCACCAGGCCAGCGACACCTGCGAACATCAAGGTTCCCCTGCCGTAGCGTCCGTCTTCCAGAGAGGGACGCCAGGCGAACTTCACCAGCGCGGCAAAAACATACAGAAACGGGACGAGTTGCAGCACGACCGCGGCGGAAAGCATCTTCTGGAAGGCCTCCTGCACGCCGCCGGAAAGGGTGAAGTTCAGGACGATCAAAATGAGCGAAACGATTCCCTGCACGATCAAGGCTACGTGCGGCGTCGAGTACCTGGGATGGACCTTCCCCATGGCTGCAGGCATGTAGGAATCGAGGCCGGCCACAAACGGGATACGCGCCGAGCCTCCCATCCATGCGGAGCCGATGCCGGCGATCGAGAGGCTGAGCATGACAGCGAAGGGAGTGATGATCCACGCCACGCCAACTTTGCCAGCCATCTGGCTGACGCCCTGCACGATTCCCTGCAGCACGCTGATGTCGTTCTTGCCGATGGCAACCAGCAGGGTGAGAGTTGCGCCGATGTATAAGACGCCGGAAATTACTCCGCCCCAAGCCACTGCGCCGGGCAGAGTTCTTCGCGGATCGCGAATCTCGTCCCCCATCACGGACGCGAGTTCCAGTCCTACCAGGCCGAAGCAGATCACGCCGAAGGAGTTCAGAACGAACTTGGGATCCGCTGGGACATGGAAATCAGCTGACGTCACAGTGGTGCCGAAGCGCGACCAGACGGTGACTCCCAGACCGATCAGCACGGCCGCCGCAATAAACGTTCCGACGGCACCGATGTTGTTGAGCCACTTTCCCACGCCGAGCCCGACAATGTTCAGGACGGTAAGAAACGCCAGCAGGGCCACGGACGCGACCATGGCGAAATTCTTGCTGTCGGCCAGCCCGGCGTGCCCCGGCCCCATGGCAAACACCGATACGCCGACGAAATACAGCATCACCGTCGGCACGTACAGCATGTTGTTCGTCCAGTAACACCAGCCGGAAAGGAATCCGTGGAAGTCACCGAAAACTTCCTTCGCCCACAGGTAGACACCGCCTTCTCCAGGATAGCGATGCGCCAACTCGATCACCGCGATCCCCTGCGGCCAGAAGAAGAGCAGTAGGGAGATGATCCAGAGCCAGACGGTCACGCCGCCGTTCGCCGCAATGCTGGGAACAACGTTCAGGTTGAAGACGGCAACGACAAACAGCAACACCAAGTCAAAGCGTCCGAGGACGCGCTTGAGGTGAGGCTGGTTGTCATCGGTCGTAGACAAAGTTACTCCTGCTGCTGGCGATGGTTGCCGAGCTTCGCTCGGCTGGACAGCCGAGGGCGGCTGTCCCTACGTGGTTCGTGCAGGGGCGGACAGGAATGTCCGCCCCACACGGTTCTAATGGGCTGCCACCGCTCCCAACCGCTCCTGCTGCGCGGCTGCTAGCGACTCGGCGATATCGGCAAACGCTGCCAGGTGCTTGTCGATGTCGGTCTCGCTATGTTGCACCGAGATCGTCCACTGCTCATCCCACCAGTAGGGCTGGCACATCACGCCGCGATTCACCATGCCAAACCAGTAGTGGCGCCACAGATCGACGTCAATCGGCAGCCAGTCGCGGTAGTTGCGGATCTCCTGCGGGTAGAGCATCAGCGCGCCGTTCGCACCGGCGCTCGCGATGTAGCCCTGCAGGCCGACCTTGGTGATGATCTTGCGGTAGCCGTCCACCAGTTTCTTCTCAAGGTTCTCGATGTGCGTGTAGTTCGCGCGCGTCAGCACTTCGCGGAACGTCGCCAGGCCCGCCGCCATCGAGATCGGATTCGTATTGTAGGTACCGCCGTGGAAGACTTTGTGATCGGAGATCAGGTCCATGACGCGTTTGTGCGTGCCGAATGCGGCCAAGGGGAACCCGCCGCCAATCGACTTCGCCAGGCAGATCATGTCCGGGATTACGCCAAAGTATTCCGAGGCGCCGCCCCAGCAGAGCTTCGCCCCGGTCTTCACTTCGTCGAAGATCAGCAGCGCGCCATGCTTGTCGCACAGTTCGCGCAGACCTTTGAGGAACCCCGGTTGCGGCATGCAGAGCCCGACATTCATCATGATTGGCTCAAGAATTACGGCCGCAATCTCATTCGGATTTTCGCGGAAGCGGCGCTCCACGGTCTCGAGATCGTTGAAGGTCGCGATCGGAACGTTGGCCAGGCTGGCTTTGGGCACGCCCGCTCCGCCCGAAACAGCTTTCGGGTTCTTGATGTCGCCGAAATCGTCCTTGGGCGGATGGGGCTTCACGCTGACCAGGGCTGCATCGTGCAGACCGTGGTAGCCGCCTTCGAACTTGATGATCTTGTCGCGTCCGGTTGCCGCGCGCGCCAGACGAATCGTGTGCATGGTGGCTTCGGTACCGCTGTTGCCGAAGCGGCACATCTCAACTGGAAAGCGGGTGCAGATCTCTTCCGCCAGTTCCCACTCCATGTTGTGGGGCATGCCGTAGGCCGTGCCTTTGTGCAGGCGTACAATAGTGTATATCAAAATGTTCCTGCAGGAACATATGTAAAATTTACCCGGCGTGCAACTCGTTGAATCTGATCACACCGCAATGATGAGATTCCCAACGTCATCAATCCTCAACTTCTTTCCGGGCGGGACCACCGTCGTCGCGCTGTATTCCGTTACGATGGCGGGACCCCGAAGCGTCTCTCGAGTGCCGAGTTCTTCGCGGGCATAAATCTTTGTCTTCACTCTGCGACCGTCAAAAAACACTTCCGCTTCGCTTGTCGATGTCCTGCCCATTTTTCCGCGCACCGTGGCCACGGCTGCATGAGGTCGGGAAGATTTCAAGGCGGCCCGCAAGCGAAGTGTCACGATCTCGATCTCGCGCTTCGCATGGACGTAGCCGTAGCGTCGCTGATGCTCCTGCTCGAATTCTCGTAAGAGGTTCCTGGTCAGCGGAAGGTTTAGTTCGTATCCCTGCCCGCGGTAGCGCAGGTCAACCGTACGGATCAAACGGGGTATCCCATTCCAGCATTCGCCCTCAAAATCGCGCGTCGCCGTCTTCTCCAGCGTTGAAAATTCCTGATTCAATTTCGCCAGCGGGATCTCCCGCGACACGCGCCACAGCACGGTGCGCGAGTAATCCTTCACGACGTCACTCCAAAGTATTCCGAGCGCCGACAGCGCGCCCGGAAACGCAGGCACGATGACATGCGGAATACTCAAGGCTTCAGCCAGGGCACACGCGTGCAATCCACCTGCGCCACCAAATGCCACCAGCGTAAAACGACGCGGATCGCGTCCGCGTTCGATCGACACCACGCGGATTGCTTTTTCCATTGTGGCATTCACCACGCGAACCACTCCCGCCGCGAACTTCTCCAGGCTCAGGTTCGATCCTTGCTTCTTCAGCCACTCTTGCGTCACGCGACGCGTGCGCTCC
>JAIQFZ010000109.1 GCA_020073015.1 Terriglobia bacterium
CTCTCGCCTTCGCCACGCGCATGCCAGCACTGTCCTAGACGGAAACAGTTTCGGGCTGCGCCTTCCCCGCGAGCAGTTGGCGCAGCACGTACTGGAGAATGCCGCCGTTCGAGTAGTAGAGAGCTTCCTGCGGCGTGTCGATGCGGACGATCGCTTTGAACTGGGACGTCTTTCCGCCGGTTACGCGCACTATGATCTGACGACCGGAGGAGAATTTTTCAACGATGTCGCGAATGCCTGCGATCTCGAACACTTCCTCGCCCGTCAGTTTGAGCGACTCGGCATTCTCTCCCGGAAGGAATTGCAGCGGCAGGATTCCCATGCCAACGAGATTCGAGCGGTGGATGCGCTCGTAGCTCTCCGCAATCACGGCGCGGACGCCCAGCAAGCGCGGTCCCTTCGCTGCCCAGTCGCGCGACGAACCGGAACCGTATTCCTTGCCAGCGAGAATGACGAGCGGAACTTTTTCGGCGTGGTATTTTTCCGACGCGTCGAAGATCGACATTTCGGCGCCACCGGGAAGGTGGCGCGTGAAGCCGCCTTCCGTCGCGACCATCTTGTTGCGCAGGCGAACATTGGCGAATGTGCCTCGCACCATGACCTCGTGATTGCCGCGGCGCGATCCGTAGGAATTGAAATCCGCAGGCTGCACGCCGTGCGCGATCAGATACTTGCCCGCGGGGCCGTCTTTCTTGATCGAACCGGCAGGTGAGATGTGGTCGGTGGTGACGCTGTCGCCGAGCACCGCCAGCACGCGCGCACCTTTGATATCCGCCACGGCAGAGGGCGTCAGCGCCATGTCGTCGAAGTAAGGCGCCTGGCGGATGTAGGTCGAATCTTTCTCCCAGGCGTACGTTTCGCCCTTGGGAACAGGCAGTCCGCGCCAGCGCTCGTCACCCGAATAGACTTCCGCGTAGCTCTTGCGGAACATCTCGGACGAGATCGAGCCCGCCATCGCTTGCTCGACTTCCGCCTGCGACGGCCAAACGTCGGCGAGGTAGACGGGCTTGCCGTCTTTGCCTTTGCCGATCGGATCTTTGCGCAGATCGACATCGATGCGTCCAGCCAGCGCGAAGGCCACGACCAGGGGCGGCGACATCAGGTAGTTGGCACGGACTTCGGAATTGATGCGGCCTTCGAAGTTGCGATTGCCGGAAAGCACGGAGGCGACAACAAGATTTTTCTCGTCAATCTCTTTCGAAACTTCGGTGGGCAGCGGACCAGAGTTGCCAATACAGGTTGTACACCCGTAGCCGACGATATGGAACTTGAGCTTCTCGAGATAGGGCGTGAGGCCAGCCTTCTCCAGATAGTCGCGCACGACTTTCGAACCGGGAGCGAGCGACGTTTTCACCCATGCCGGCACTTCGAGGCCACGCTCCACGGCTTTCTTGGCCAGGATGCCAGCCGCGAGCAACACCGACGGGTTCGACGTATTAGTGCAACTGGTGATGGCCGCAATCACGACACTGCCGTGATGCAGGCGTCCGTTGGCGGGAGCTTTCGGCTCGCCTTTCGCGGCCTTGATCAAGCTCGGCAACGCTTTCTCGAACGACTCGCCTGCTTTCGAAAGCACGACACGATCCTGCGGACGCTTCGGCCCCGCCAGGCTGGGTTCGACCGTTGCAAGGTCGAGGCTCAGCAGTTCGGAGTATTCCGCTTCGGGAGTTTTCGCATCGTGGAAGAGACCCTGCTCGCGTGCGTAGGCTTCGACGAGTGCGATCTGCTCGTCGCTGCGGCCCGTGAGTTTCAGGTAACGTACGCTCTCTTTATCGATCGGGAAGATGCCGCAAGTCGCTCCGTATTCGGGAGCCATATTCGCGATGGTTGCGCGATCGGCGAGCGGCAGGTCTTGCAGGCCCGGGCCGAAGTATTCGACAAACTTGCCCACGACGCCGTGCTTGCGCAGCATTTCGGTGATAGTAAGAACGAGATCAGTCGCGGTGGCGCCCTCCCGCAGACGTCCGGTGAGTTTCACGCCGACCACTAGAGGTATCAGCATGGAAACGGGTTGTCCGAGCATGGCAGCCTCGGCCTCGATGCCACCGACGCCCCAGCCGAGCACCCCCAGTCCGTTGACCATGGTGGTGTGCGAGTCGGTGCCGACGAGCGTGTCGGGATAAGCGGTCCGCTTGCGGCCCTCTTCGTGTACGAAGACGACCCGCGCGAGGTACTCGAGGTTGACCTGGTGCACGATGCCAGTATCGGGCGGCACGATGGCAAGATTGCGGAAACCGGTTTGTCCCCAGCGGAGGAAGGCATAGCGCTCTTTGTTGCGCTGGAATTCAAGCAACGCGTTCACGTCGAAGGCGCTGGGCGTACCGAATTCGTCGACCTGCACGGAGTGGTCGATCACGAGTTCTGCCGGCTGCAGCGGATTGATCAGCCTCGGGTCGCCGCCCAAGCGCTTCATGGCGTCGCGCATGGCAGCGAGATCGACGATTGCCGGCACGCCGGTGAAATCCTGCAACAAGACACGGCTCGGCGTGAAAGCGATTTCTTTCTCTGGCTTCGAGTTCTTGTTCCAGCCGGCGAGGGCGCGAATTTCTTGCTCGGTCACATTGCGCCCATCTTCGGTACGGAGCAGGTTCTCCAGCAGGATACGCAGCGAAAATGGGAGGTGCTTGGTTGAGATGCCTTGCCGGTCGAGCGCGTCGATGCGGTAAAGTTCGTATTCTTTGTTCCCAACTTTGAAAGTTGCGCGTGCGCCGAAACTGTTTGCTGACATGAGTGCCTTCCTAATTTGCCACTGACTTATGGATGCAGGACCCAGGACGATGGGCTCGGGACAAGGCTGCGACCGGGTCTGAATTTTCTAGTTTATTCCTTCCAGCGCAAATTATGTAAGCGGTCGAGGCCGTTGAGCACGGCGATCATTTCGCCTTGAGGAGTAGAACGGGCACATCGATGCTGTGCCGGACTCGCGTTGCGGTCGCGCCGAGAAAGACATCGGCCAGGAAGCGATGCCCGTGCGTGCTCATGGCCACCAGGTCGCACCCCTTCTGCTGGACCCATTTGATAATCTCACTCGCCGGTTCACCGTACGCCAGTTCGGCCTGTGCAGGAATGCCCAGGACTTGGAACTCGGCACGAATCTTTTCCAAGTAATTGCTGTCTTCGGTGATTTCCGGACTGACCGCGTCCGGGCCATAGGTTCTGGCAGCCCATCCATCGGCCACATGAAGCAGCACCAAATGGCTGTGCGCCAGGGTCGCGAGTTGCTTGATGTGTTCGATAATCGCCCGGTCCGTCGGTGTGCCGTCCAATGTCACCAGAATGGTGTCGTACATGGCTTCTTCCGTTTCTGTCGTCTCTTGTCGTTCCCGCGTTATCCGCCTGCAATAACCTGCCACCCAGCTTTGAACGAGTCCGGTGTGCCGTAAATGTCCATCGCGGTAATCAGAATAGCACTGCCCCAACCGGCAATCAGCAGGAACCAACCGTTCTTCCACGTCCCCATGCGCTTGCTGGAACTCGTGAAATGCAGGAGTGGAAACATGGCGAACGGAAGCTGCAGGGCCAGCACCACTTGGCTGAGGGTCAGCAGATCGGTAACGCTGCTGTCGCCTCGCAGGCCGATAATGAAAACCGCCGGCAGGATGGCCAGCGTGCGGGTGATGAGCCGCCGCACCCACGGTTTGATTCGCCAATGCATGAAGCCTTCCATTACGACTTGCCCGGCGAGCGTGCCCGTGATGGTGCTGCTCTGGCCGCTTGCCAGCAGCGCCACGGCAAACAGCGTGCTCGCGACCGCCGTCCCTAATAGCGGCGCGAGCGTCAAATAAGCAACCCGAATCCAATCACTATCAGCGCTGAACTTGACCACCTGGCCGCCGGATGCGATCACACTTTCCTTCCCGAAGAACACCATCGCGGCGAGCACCAGAATCGCCGCGTTGACAAAGAACGCGATGGTCAGTGCGACGATTGAGTCAATGGTGTTGAAGCGGATTGCGCTCCGAACGGACGGTTCGTCTTTCTGCAACTGGCGGCTCTGCACCAGGGCTGAGTGGAGGTACAAGTTGTGAGGCATTACGGTCGCGCCGATGATACCGATGGCGAGGTACAAGATTCCGGATTGACGAAAGTGCGGCGAAACCAGTGCCCGCCCCATTTCCAGAAAACTGGGTTGGGTCTGCGGGAGAACGAAAATCTCGATGAAGTAGCACACCGCGATGGTCGCGATCAGCAGCAGGATGACAGCCTCGATGGTGCGCATCCCATACCGCTGCAAGGCCAAGAGGAGCAGCACGTCCAAGCCCGTGATGATGACCGCCCATAACAAGGGGATGTGGAACATCAAGTTGAGGGCTACAGCACTCCCGAGCACCTCCGCCAAGTCACAAGCGCCGATGGCTACCTCGCTCATCAGCCAGTTGGGCCAACGGGTCCATTTGGGATACCAGTCGCGGCAGCACTGGGCGAGATCTTTTCCCGTTACCACGCCCAATCGCGCAGAAATCACTTGCATGAAAATCGCCATCAGGCTGGCTAGTCCGACCACCCACAAGAGCCCGTACTTGTACCGAGCACCGCCTTGCAGGTCCGTTCCCCAGTTGCCGGGGTCCATGTAGCCGACGCTGACCAGAATCGCTGGGCCGACGAAAGCCCGCCACTGCTCCCAGAAGCCGGCCTGATGATGCGGCACCTCGACGGAGCGGTGCACGCCTTCCAAGGACACGTGGCCGCTCCTTTGAGCGTCGGAGGGTGACCAGCCGGAGCCGGCCGGCGCGTTCCTATCCGCTGGGCCTTCTGCCTTTCTCATTTTCTATTGCTTCCGAGAGCACCCCGAGTCAACTAGAGTATACGCTACGAGATTAACGATAGTTAATCGTTAAAAACGGGATGGCACTGGAGAAACCCACACTCTGTCTGCGGCGGGTCGGCCTAGAACCATGGTGCGCGCAGCAGTCCGGATCGAGAGCGTCTTGTCGTAGTTGCGTTCGATCAGGCTGAGCTTTGCTCCGGGCCGGACGCCACGGGCTTCCAGAAACTCCAACAGGTGGCGGTCTCGCTCGTAGATCCCGCTGACCACGTAGGTGCGCTCCGGTTCGGCATCGGCAAGCAACACCAGGCCGCGGCGCCGCCGGCTGGCGGGGCTCTCGAGTTCGCTCAGATTGCCGTGTGGACAAGCGCCTCCCGCCCCCAGCTTGGCCAGCAACTTGGACTCGAAGTCGGGCGAGACTGCGTGCTCCAAGCGCTCCGCTTCGTCGTGTACCTTCCACCACTCCATGCCGAACAGTTCCGACAACATGCGTTCAATGAGGTGATGGCGTAACGTGAGTTTGCGGGCGATGCGGCGCCCGGTTGCGGACAACGTAACCTGGCCGTCGGCCTGCACTCGCACCAGGCCGTCTTTCTTGAGTCGGCGCACCGCCATGGTCACGGCCGGTGGCGACACCTTGAGCCAATGTGCCAGCGTGGCGGAAATGACGGTTTCACCTTCGCTCTCGGCTTCGAGAATCGCTTTGAGGTAGTCCTCTTTGGAGACGGTGATCACGTGAACCGTATTATACGGCTGGATGTTAAGCGCAGTTAATCGGGGATTTCGTGAAATTTGGGAGGCCTTCCCGTTTGACATCGTCTTCTCACGCCCCTAACCTTGAAGGTCTCGAATTATGAAGATTCTTGTCATCGGAAGCGGCGGACGCGAACACGCGCTGGTGTGGAAGCTGCGGCAGTCGCCGCGGGTCAGCAAGATTTATTGCGCGCCGGGGAATGGCGGGATTGCGGCTGAGGCGGAGTGCATCGCGGTGGACGTGAAGAGCCTGGATTCGTTGGTCGCGGCCGCCAACCAGATTCAGCCGGACTTGACTGTGGTCGGGCCGGAGCTGCCGCTCATGCTGGGCGTCGTGGACGAATTCACGCGGCGCGGTTGGCGGACTTTCGGTCCTACCAAAGCGGCGGCCCAACTGGAGATTAGTAAGAGTTTCGCAAAAGAGTTCCTGCAACGGCATCGCATTCCCACGGCGCACTACGCGATCTGCAACTCGATGGACGACGTGCGTCCGGCTCTGCACCATTTTCATACCCCGGTGGTCGTGAAGGCGGATGGTTTGGCGGCCGGGAAAGGCGTGGTGATCGCCCAGAGCAAGGACGAGGCGGCCACGGTCGCGAGCGACATGCTCAGCGGCAAGATGCTGGGTGAGGCCGGCGCCCGCGTGGTGCTGGAAGAATTCCTGAGCGGAGATGAATTGTCGTTTCTCGTCGTCAGCGACGGAGAGCGCGTCGCTCCCCTGGTGGCCGCGCAGGATCATAAGCGTGTGGGCGATGGCGACTCCGGTCCAAACACCGGCGGCATGGGCGCTTATACGGCGCGGACAATCGTGGATGACAAGATGCGCGACTGGCTGGTGACGCACATCGCACGGCCGGTCGTGGCGGGGATGAAGGCGGAAGGTGCGGAATATAAGGGCGTGTTGTATTGCGGGCTGATGATGACGGCGCGCGGGCCGATGGTGCTGGAGTTCAATTGCCGCTTCGGCGATCCGGAAACGCAGCCGATTCTGATGCGCCTGGAGAGCGACCTGGTCGAGGCGCTCGAGGCGTCGATCGATGGGCGCACCAGTGATGGCGATTTCCGGTGGTCGGACGATGCCGCGGTGAGCGTGGTGATGGCGTCGGGAGGATATCCGGGCGCGTACGAGGTGGGCAAAAAGATCACGGGCCTGGAGGACGCAGCGAAAGTCGAAGGCGTGAAAGTCTTCCACGCTGGGACTACGGCGCGGGATGGAACCTTTTATACTGCGGGCGGACGCGTGCTGGGAGTAACGGCCCGGGCGGCGGAGCTGCAAACTGCCGTGGAGCGCGCCTATGAAGCTTGCGGGAAGATCAGCTTTGAGGGCGCGCACTATCGGAGGGACATTGCGGCGCGAGCGTTGAAGCGGTAGGCTACGGTTCGAGGTGCGCGCAATGAAGAAACGTCTGTTTTTCCTTCCCTTGTTCGCCGCAGCACTGGCATTCTCCGCGTTCTTGCGCTCGGCGGGTTCCGACAATGTGAGAACGGTACAGATCGTGGCCCTGATCGCCACTGGCATGGGACTCGGCGTTGCGCTGGCGCATCTGAAACTCATGCTGAGTGCGAGATCTCAGCAGTAGAGCCATCCACAACCGGAGATAATTCTCGGAATATGAGTAAAGCGCTCGTTTCAATCGTGATGGGCAGTGACTCCGATCTGGAGATTATGCGGGAGGCCGCCAAAGCTCTGGAAGAATTTGGCATTACCTACGAGATCGATATTACTTCGGCCCACCGTTCTCCGGATCGAACGGCCGATTACGCGCGGAAAGCTGCCGGGCGCGGCGTTCGCGTGATCATCGCGGGCGCGGGCGGCGCAGCGCATCTGGCAGGAGTGATCGCGGCGCACACGACCTTGCCGGTCATCGGCGTTCCGATTCCTTCGACTTCACTGCAGGGCATGGATTCGCTATTGGCAACGGTGCAGATGCCGGCGGGGATTCCGGTGGCGACGGTCGCGATTGGCAAGCCCGGCGCAACGAACGCGGGAATTCTTGCGGCGCAGATTATGGGCGTGGCCGATGTGTCCATCGCGATGAAATTGGAAGCGCACAAAGAGAAGCTGGCACGCGGCGTGGAAGAGAAATCGAAGAAACTCAAGTCCGCGCAACCAGAGTGAACCGATCGGCAGATCCCTCGCTCCCCCACCCCATCGCGCCAAAAGCGGGCGCGCTGGGGACCCCGGTCCGCTCGGGATGACTATCAGGAGAGTCAGGCCTCACAGTTTCAGGTTCTTGAGGTACTTCCGGAATTCCCCGCCGAGATCTTCCCGCTTCAACGCCAACTCTACCGTCGCTTTCAGGAAGCCGAGTTTGTCGCCGGTGTCGAAGCGGCGGCCTTCGTAGACGTAGGCGTACATTTTTTCGCGCTTTAGAAGGGCGCGCAGTCCGTCGGTGAGCTGCAATTCGCCGCCCGCGCCCGGCTTGATGTCAGAAAGCGTCTCGAAGACGGTCGGGGTCAGAACATAGCGCCCGATGACGGCGAGGTTCGAGGGCGCGTCCGCGAGCTTTGGTTTCTCCACCAGATCGAGAACTTCGAAGAGCCTGCCGCCGGAGCCCGCGACTTCTTTCGCTTTCAGCACACCGTAGGCTGAAATCGCCGGGCCCTCGACCACCTGCGTGGCAATCACCGAGCACTGTTTTTCGTCGAATACGTTCATCAACTGCTTCAGGCAGGGGACCTTCGCATCGATGACATCGTCGGCGAGCAGGGCGGCGAAGGGCTCGTTGCCAACGAGTTCGCGCGCGGTAAGGATGGCGTGACCGAGTCCCAGCGCTTCTTTCTGGCGCACGTAGGCCACGTGGATCATGTCCGAGATCTGGCGCACGATCTTGAGCAGGTCGCGCTTGCCCTTGTCCTCGAGCATTTTCTCCAGTTCGTAGCTGACGTCGAAGTGGTCTTCGATGGCGCTCTTGCCGCGTCCGGTGATGATGATGATCTGGTTGCATCCGGCGGCGAGCGCCTCCTCGACGCCGTACTGAATGATCGGCTTGTCGACCAGCGGCAGCATCTCCTTGGGCTGGGCCTTGGTGGCGGGGAGAAAGCGCGTGCCCAGGCCGGCGGCGGGGAAAACGGCTTTGCGGACGGTCCGGGTCTGGCGGCGATCGACGGTGACGCGTCTGTTGTGCTGAGGCATCATGGCGGGCTCAATTGTAAACGGAGTGGCTTAAGGCGAGGTAGCGCGGCATGGCCATTGCGATGTATTTCACGTGGAACACTCTGAGTTCTGGAGAAATGTTCCACGTGGAACATTGTCAATCTTTTTGTATAGGTATTCGTATGTATGTACATCATTTGCATACTGCACCATGGCAAGAGGTTACGAGCAGCATTGCGCCGACTGCCGATCCGAGGGCGGGGCGCCCCTTCGACAAGCTCAGGGCAAGCTCTCGGGACAGCCGGCAAGGTACCGGCCCTACAGGTGGAGAGTGAGGCTGGAGGGGCGGGGCACCGTCCCTCCATGGTATTAGGTGGCCTGCGCTGGGGCTTCCTGGGCTTGTAACTCTTCCAGCAGATCGCGCAGCGTCTGCAGGATTCCTTCAGCGCTGTTGATTTTTATCGAGAACTTCAGCGTCCCGTCCGGAGTAAATTGCGTACCGCGCTGCGACGCTACGAAACGCGCCAGTTTCCCGGGATCAATCGATGCATTTTGGCTGAACTTGATGTTCATGAACTCGCGCTTGCGTTCGATGGCCGTCGCGCCGACGCGAATCGCTTGCAACTTGAGGGCGGCGTAGTCGAGCAGGTTGCGGACCGCTCCGGGCGTCTCGCCGTAGCGATCGATCAACTCCGAGCGCACGTCGTGCAACTGCGACTCGGTCTCCACTCCGGCGACACGCTTGTACATGCGCAAGCGCTGGTTCTCTTCCTTGATGTAATCCGCGGGAATGCGGATGTTGAGGCCGAGGTTGAGTTGGATTTCCGTGACTTCGACACCGGCCTCGCCCTTCATTTCGCGGACGGCGCGCTCCAGCATTTGTGTGTAAAGCTCGAAGCCGACGGCTTCGATGTGGCCGCTCTGCTCGCCGCCGAGAAGATTGCCGGCGCCGCGCAGTTCGAGATCGAGAGCGGCGATCTTGAAGCCAGCGCCCAGTTCGGAAAATTCTTTCAGCGCGGCCAGACGCCGGCGCGCAATCGGCGTCAGCTCGATTTCTGCGGGCAACAACAGGTAGGCATACGCACGGCGGTTGGAGCGGCCGACGCGCCCGCGAAGCTGGTAGAGCTCTGACAATCCCATGCGCTCGGCGCGGTTGATGACGATCGTGTTGCAGAGCGGGATGTCGAGCCCATTCTCGATGATCGTAGTCGAGACCAGGATGTCGGCTTCGTGATGCATGAATTTAAGCATCACTTTTTCCAGTTCGCCTTCGCCCATCTGCCCGTGGCCGACGGTGATGCGGGCGCCTGGCACAAGTGTCTGCAGCTTGGCCGCGATCTCCCAGATGGTATCGACGCGATTGTGCACGAAATAGACCTGGCCGCCGCGCTCGAGTTCCTGCTCCATGGCGGACTGGATCAGCTTTTCGTCCCAGTTCGCCACCACGGTCTGAATCGCCATGCGATCTTTGGGTGGCGTTTCGATCACGCTCATGTCACGCAGGCCAACCAGCGACATGTGCAGCGTGCGCGGAATGGGCGTCGCAGACATGGTGAGCACGTCCACCTGCGTGCGCATCTGCTTGATGCGTTCTTTGTGCCGAACGCCGAAACGCTGCTCTTCGTCGACCACCAACAAGCCGAGGTCAGAGAACTTCACGTCTTTCGAGAGCAGGCGGTGAGTGCCGATCAGGACGTCGACTTTGCCGGCCTCGACTCTCTGCAGAACTTCTTTGATCTGTTTCGGCGTGCGGAAGCGACTGATCATTTCGACGGTGACGGGAAAGGGCGCAAAGCGCTGCTTGAAAGTTTCGCAGTGCTGGAACGCCAGCACCGTGGTGGGGGCGAGCACGGCAACCTGCTTGTTGTCGCTGATGGCCTTAAAGGCGGCCCGCATGGCGACTTCCGTCTTGCCGTAGCCGACGTCACCGCAGAGCAGGCGGTCCATCGGGAGCTGTGACTCCATGTCGCGCTTCACATCGGCGATGGCCTGCGCCTGGTCATCCGTCTCGTTGTATTCGAAGGCGTCTTCGAACTCCTTCATCCACTCGGTGTCGGCCGGGAAGATATGACCCTGCGCAGCCTGGCGTTGCGCGTAGAGCTTGAGCAGTTCGTCGGTCATGTCCTTCATCGCCTTGCGGACGCGGGCCTTGGTCTTGGCCCAGGCGGCGGTGCCGAGATGATTCAGGACAGGCTTGGCGCCCTCCGACGACCGATACTTCTGCACAAGATCGAGACGAGTAAGCGGCACGTAGAGACGCGCGGCCTCCGCATACTCGAGCAGCATGAATTCGGCGGTGCCGTCGCCCTGGTTGATCTCCTTCAGGCCCTGGTATTGGCCAATGCCGTGTTCGACGTGGACGACGTAGTCCCCGACTTGCAGGTCACGGAAATCGGAGAGGAAGGCCGACACTTTTGACTTCCGCCGCTGCGGATGCCCGGCGACGAAATCCGATTCGTCGAACAGGTCGCGCGAGCCGAACAGGGCGAGGTGCGCGTCCGGAAGAACGAATCCGTCGGGCAGGTAGGCCCGCAGCAGCGTGGTAGTGAGAACTTCCCCGCTAAAGTAAGACGTCTCATCCGCATAGCTCTCACCGCCCCGCGTACGGCTGCCGAGACGATAGGAAGCGTTGTATTCGGTGAAGATGTCAGCCAGGCGCTCGACCTCTCCGGTGTGCGCCGCAGCGAGAACGACCTGGGTGCCTCCGGCAACCAGCTTCTTCACTTCCTCAATCATGGTGGGCATGGCGCCGTGGAAGCGCGCGGCCGGTTGCGACAGAAAAGCGGCTTCGGGCCGGTCGTTGTGCTGATCGTTGCGAGCGACGGCCAGGTATTCGAAATCGGCGCCCGGAAGGGCCGCGGTCTTCTCTGTCCAGGCCTCCGGGG
The DNA here is from genome assembly GCA_020073015.1 of Terriglobia bacterium. Classification (GTDB taxonomy): domain Bacteria; phylum Acidobacteriota; class Terriglobia; order Terriglobales; family Acidobacteriaceae; genus Acidiflorens. The sequence continues at coordinate 11,501 of JAIQFZ010000109.1, forward strand.
AAAGATACAGATCCGTAGGCCGAACGAGATTGCCGACACCACTGCGCTCGTGCGCTTCTGCGGTGCGCGACCAGTGGCGGTCGAGTTCCTGCGTGAGAGCTTCGGGCTCATCGAGAATGACTCGCGCGTCGGGAAGCAGATCGAAGACGGTTCGATCCGCGCCCGCAACGGGGGCATAGAACTCCCAGCCGGGAAAGACGCCGGCGCCCGAGTCGCGGGCCGCTTGTTCGATCGCTTCCGCGGAACCAGCGATGCGTTTGCCCGAGAGGCGCGCGTTGATCGAACCCAGCAGTTCTTCGGTGACAGGCGTTTCGGTAAGCGGCAAGAGCAGCGCTTCGTCCACCGGGTTCGACGAGCGCTGACTGGCAGGATCGAACTTGCGCATGGACTCGACTTCGTCGCCGAAGAACTCGATGCGCACGGGGCGATCGGCCTCCGGCGAGTACACGTCCAGAATGCCGCCGCGCACGGCATACTGGCCGGGCATTTCGACCACGTCGGTCGAGGTGTAGCCGACGGTGTTCAGGTGCTGGAGCAGGGGTTCCAGGTCGAAACTCTCGCCCCGACGTAAAACGCGCGCCAGTTCGGCATAGTAGTTCGCGGAGCGCAGAAGAATGGTGGTGGCAGCCACCGGCGAAATCACAATCGAGGCACGTCCGGTGGCAATCTTCCACAACGTGGTTGCGCGCTCCTCCTGAATCTCAGGATGGGGCGACAGATTCTGAAAAGGCAGCACATCGCGCGCTGGCAGGCTCACGATGGAATCCGGATCGGCGGCGGCGGTGAGTTCGCAAAACGCGCGCAGCACCGGCACAAGCTCTTCGGTTACCCGGTTGTCGGCTACGACCACGATGAAGGGGCGTTCGACCGTTCGGCGCAATAGGACCGTGATCAGCGCTTTGGCTGCCGGGGAAAGTCCAGTGACACCAATTCGCTCCGTGTTCTCCCGGAGGTGGGAGGCGGCACGCGTGAAGGCGGGCAATCGTTCCACGTCCGCGAAAACTTCGCGGACGAACGGCAGAAGCATTCGGACTTGATTCTATCAATTTGGAGCTGATGGTGTGCCAAGGGCGGGCGAGGGCCCCTTCGACTAACGCTCAGGGCAGGTCCGCCCGACAGCCGGCGGGGCGCCGGCGCTACTTCCGCAGCAGCGACCGCGTCAGACACGTCGGGCCGCCGGAGCCGTTGATACAGATCTCAGATCCTGGAAATGTGCGCACGTCGAAGCCGGCCTCGCCCAGGCGCCGGTTCGTTTTGACGTTCTCTTCGATCGCCACGAGCCGCTTGCTTCCGAGCGAGAGCACGTTGCAAGCCAGCGTGTCACGTTCGGAGTATTCGATTTCGATCAGGCGGAAACCACGTGCTGTCAGCAACTCGACGGTCTCCACGGCAAGCCAGGGCAGATCGACGAGGATCGTCCGCTCGTCGAGCATGCTCATCAGCGACATCAAATGGAGGCACGCCGACGGACCGGAACCGTAGGGCAGGGGCGCCGAGATCACATCCACTCCCTTGGGGGCGAGCAGCGCCCGCATCTGATCGATGCCGGATTTGTTGGTCCGATAGCCGTGACCGACGAGCAGCGTTTTCGGGTCGAGCCAGACGATGTCTCCGGCCTCGGAAGTTCCGGGCAGACGAATTTCGCCGAACACGGGGATACCCAGACGGGCACAGAAGGTGGCATGGGCGTGCGCTTCTGCCACCCGGCTGGTCTTGCCCGGGTTCATTAGGATCAGGCCATCGTCGGTGGCCAGCGACGGGTCGTGCGCGTAGACGGCGTCGAGGGTAAGAGCCTCCGAAAGCGGCAGGCAAATGACTTCGGCTCCGGCTTCAGACAGCAGGCGGCAGAGAATGTCGTGCTGGCTCTGGGCTATGGCGAATTCCGGGAGCCGCTGAAATCCCAAGTCTCGCCAGGCGGCGAGCTTCTCAGCACGATCCCA
>JAIQFZ010000110.1 GCA_020073015.1 Terriglobia bacterium
CACTGTCGTTGAGCAACTTCCTGACCTGGTCTGCCTGGAACGCCGTGTCGAGGGGAACGGCCACCCTGCCGGCCGCAATGATTCCCAGGTACGCGGCCACCCAGCGTGGATGATTGGCCGCGAGGATGGCTACACGCGCGTCGCGAGGGACGCGAGTCGAGAGCCAGCGCCCGACACTCTCCGCCATCCGGGTCAGTTCCGCAAAGGTGACGCTCTCAACATGCTCTTTGCGCTGGATTTCGAGAGCAATGTTATTGGGGAACTGCCGGGCCGATTCCTGGAAGCGCTCGTAGAACGTGGGCATGGGACGCAGTGAATATACTAAAGTGAGCTGGTGAAAACTAGGAGACCGTCATCCCACATTGGGGTTATCTCATGGGGATGAGGAAGATCACGTTTAGTGCAGACAAAAGCGACATCGAGCTGGCCCGGGAATCAGCGCGCCGTCGGGACACAACGCTGGACGAGCTCTTCCGCGAGTGGCTGCGAGAAGTAGCTGCGGGCCAGGAAAGGGCGCGAGAATACCGGGCCCTGATGGAGAGATTGCGGTATGTAGGTGCCGGCCGAAAGTTCACGAGCGACGAGATGAATGAGCGCCGATAGCCATTCCCGCAAAGTGGGGGGCGGGGCGCCCCCACGACAGCCGGCGGGACGCCGGCGCTACGTTTTCGTGATGTTTGTCCTTCGGCATTTCTGCCGCATCTAATGTGCTAGGCTTGAAGGCATACTTTGGGACGTGTGTCCTCTGAAGGATTCCGCTTTTGATCAACACTTTGCTAGGCAAGATTTTCGGGACCAGGAACGAGCGCGAAATCAAGCGCATGATGCCGAACGTCGGGGCCATCAGCGCGCTTGAGCCGGAGATTGAGAAGCTCTCCGACGACCAGCTGCGCGCCAAGACCGAGGAGTTCCGCGCCCGCATCCAGGAGCGGCTGAGCCAGATTGCCGACGAGCCGGATGCCGATCCCGACCGCCAGAAAGAAATCGAGGAGCAGCGCAGCCAGGTTCTCAAGGGAGTTCTCGACGAACTGCTGGTCGAAGCGTTTGCGGTGGTGCGCGAGGCCGGACGCCGCGTGCTGAACATGCGCCACTTCGATGTGCAGCTGATCGGTGGCATGGTTCTGCACGAAGGCAAAATCGCCGAAATGAAAACCGGCGAAGGCAAGACGCTGGTCGCAACCCTTCCCGTCTATCTGAACGCTCTCAGCGGACGCGGTGTGCATGTGGTCACGGTTAATGACTACCTGGCCAAGCGCGACTCGGAGTGGATGGGCAAGCTGTACCAATTTCTTGGTCTGACTGTGGGCGTCATCGTCCACGACCTTGACGACGAGGAGCGCCGTGCCGCTTACGCCTCCGATGTTACCTACGGCACGAATAATGAGTTTGGTTTCGACTACCTGCGCGACAACATGAAGTTCGATTTGCGCGACTGCGTGCAGCGTGTGCACAACTTCGCGATTGTCGATGAAGTCGATTCCATCCTGATCGACGAAGCCCGCACGCCGCTCATCATTTCCGGCGCCAGCGAGGAATCGACCGACAAGTACTACAAGGTCAATCGCATTATCCCGAAGCTCGAAAAAGGCGAGGAAATCGACACCCAGCCGGGCGAGCCGAAGATCTATACCGGCGACTTCGTGGTCGATGAGAAGCACCGCAACATCACCGTCACCGACGAGGGCTGGGAGAAGGTTGAGAAGCTGCTGGGCATTGGAAACATCGCCGACCCGGAGAACTGGGCACTCAAACACCACGTGGAGACGGCGGTCAAGGCGCACGCTCTTTACAAGAAAGACGTGGAGTATGTGGTGAAAGACGGCGAAGTCATTATCGTGGATGAGTTCACGGGACGCCTTATGCCGGGGCGCCGCTGGTCAGACGGACTGCACCAGGCGATTGAAGCGAAAGAGAACGTCAAGATCGAGCGCGAGAACCAGACGCTGGCGACCATCACCTTCCAGAATTATTTCCGCATGTACAAGAAACTTGCGGGAATGACCGGTACCGCGGAAACGGAAGCGCCGGAATTCGACAAGATCTACCGGCTTGAGGTCACGGTGATCCCAACCAACCGCACGCTGCTGCGCAAAGAGAATCCGGATGTCGTCTATCGCACCGAAAAGGAGAAGTATTTTGCCGCTTCCGACGAAATTCACCGGCTCAACGAGGCGGGGCAGCCGGTACTGGTGGGCACGACGTCGATTGAAAAATCCGAGCGACTCTCGGAGTTGCTGAAGAAAAAGGGAATCAAACACGTTGTCCTCAACGCCAAGTACCACGAGCGCGAGGCCGAAATTGTTGCACAGGCTGGACGCAAGGGCATGGTCACGATCGCCACCAACATGGCGGGCCGCGGCACTGACATTCTGCTGGGCGGCAACCCGGAATTCATGGCCAAGCAGGAGTGTGTGAAAAAGGGAATTGCGCAGCCGCTGCGGGCCGCTCAGGGCAAGATTGAAGCCGTGGTGGACGATTCGAATCGCACCGTCTGGTACTACGCCGGCAACGAGTATGGCGTGCCGACCGATCAGTGGAATGAAATTTTCGCGCGCTACAAGGCCGACACGGATCGTGAGCACAAAGAAGTGATTGGGGCGGGTGGCTTGCATATTTTCGGTACCGAACGCCACGAAGCTCGCCGTATCGACAACCAGCTTCGCGGACGCGCTGGCCGCCAGGGCGATCCCGGTTCCTCGCGCTTCTACCTGTCGCTCGAAGATGACCTGATGCGCATCTTCGCGAAGGAGTGGGTTTCGAATCTGCTGCAGCGGCTCGGCATGGAAGAGGGGGTGCCCATCGAGTCGCGCATGATCACTCGTCGCATCGAGGCGGCGCAAAAGGCGGTCGAGGGCCAAAACTTCGAGGCCCGCAAACACTTGCTCGAATACGACGACGTGATGAACAAGCAGCGCGAGGCGGTTTATGGGTTGCGCCGGCGTTTGCTCGAGGGCCTCGATCAGAAAGATCTGATCATTGAAGACTACGTTTCCGGCATCCTCGGCGACATGCTGGAACAGTTCTGTCCGGCCAAGGCACACGTGGATGATTGGGACTTGAAGGGCCTGAAAGACGCTATCTTCACCCGGTTTGGAGTTGATATCTACGCCGAGGGAGTCAAGCCCGAGTCGATGAACCGCCAGGAATTGGGCGACGCGATCTTCGACAAGCTCAAAGGCCGCTACGATGCGAAAGAAAAACTGATTGGCGCTGAAGCCATGCGCTATCACGAGCGCATGATCATGCTGAGCGTGATCGACGCGCAGTGGAAAGACCACCTGCTCTCGATGGACCACCTGAAAGAGGGCATCGGGCTGCGCGGCTACGGCCAGCACGATCCGCTGGTCGAGTACAAGCGCGAGTCCTTTGACATGTTCGAAGAGATGATGCAGCGCTTCCAGGAAGAGACGGTTCGCTATCTCTACCTGATGCAGATTCTGGAGCGCGCGCCGGATGCGGGAGCAATGGGAGGCGGCCTGGACCAGGGTGCCGAAGCCGGGGTGCCTTCCCTGATCACCGGAGGACGAGGTGGTGGCAACGGACGCCCGCCTCGCCCAATCGCTACGTCAGTGGACGAAATTGAAGAAGCCTTCCAGCGCAAGAAAAAGCGCGAGCTCGAACAGGCGCGCATGGCCGGCTCCGGCGACATGCAGACCGTGCAGCAGGTGGTGCGCTCCGGCGCGAAGGTGGGCCGCAACGATCCTTGTCCTTGCGGCAGTGGGAAGAAATATAAGAAGTGCTGCGGGGCGGGGGCGTAGGAATCCTGACCGCCGCGGCTAAAGCCGGTGCTGAACACAAGGCCGTTATCGCAGGGCTGAAGAGTGTGGGTGAGAACTTCAGTCGTCCCTCCAGTGTGTGTGTCGTAGCCACTCTTTCGCCCCGTTGGGGCTTACGCTCGCTCCACTTTCTACCCACGGCTTGCGCCGTGAGCTGCATTCTTACGCCGCTTCGCGGCTCAACACAGAACTGCAATCCCAGTTTTCGGACGACCATCGAGCAACGACAAGACCACTCCGGGACTTAAATCATTTCTTCCACTTTCCCCAGCGCTGAAGCGCTGGGCTAAGATGGATCGCCCCTCCGGGGCTCGATTCTCGGGCATTTTCTTCCCACCGTAGCGTCCGAAAAGGAGTTCTCACGCTCGCGCTGAAGTGCTGCGCCACCAAAAGGTATCGGGGGTACAATAAATACAGCAGTAGCGAGGAGGGTCCCATGATCGCTCTGCGTCTTGTTCGTCTTATTGAATCTCACTCCGAAGAACTTGCCGAAAGTTTATTGCACAAATTGGAACGGTCCAGCCGGGCAGCCGACCTCAAGAAAGTTCCGGGACACGAAATCCGCGAGCGTGTCCACGAGGTGTACCGCAACCTGAGTGACTGGCTCCTGACGAAAACCGACGACGACGTTGAGCGCGTTTACGTGGCTCTGGGCCGGCGGCGCGCCGAGCAGGGGGTCTCCATGAGCGCGCTCTGCTGGGCCATCATCATGATTGAAGAGAATCTTTGGGAATTCCTTGAGATGGAGGGCATGCGGGAGAAGCCCCTGGAGATCCTCGGAAGTCTGGAGTTGCTGCGCTTGCTGGACCAGTTCTTCGAGCAAGCGATGTACTTTGCCACGCTGGGCCATGAAAGCTACTGGCGGGAGAAGCAGGCAGAAGAGTCCGCCATTCTGGCTCACTCGGCCTGACGATTGAGAGCGAGTTCAATGGAGCGTGGTTCGCTCCCTTCCTCTGATGGGAGAGTCCGGTCTTGAGGAGCGCGTCCCGATCACCACGAAAATCCGCCTTACCGATCAGCCCTATCCGCCAAAGGAGATGACTGCGCCCCCCGCGACGATGAGCGCACCGCCGATCAGAATGGAGAGCGTGGGCGCTTGGCCAAATTTTACTCGGGCTACGATCTGTGCCAGCAGAAAAAAAAGCACGACGTAGACGCCAATCAGTTTGCCAAAATCCCAGCGTGGGGCGTTGACGATCAGCCCATAAGCGGCGAGCGACAGCGCCCCGCCCACAAAGGCGAGGGCGCGGCTCATTCCGGAAGCGCGATAGAGTGCCGACTGAAAGCATGCGTCGCCGTATGTTTCCAGGAAAGCGGCGATCGCCAGCAGAAAAAGCGCACCACTGCGGTGCGCGACGAGGTGATTGAGCAGGTCTCTCATAGGTCGGGGTGACCCGACATCCTAACAGGAACGACCGCCTTGCCGGGGCCTTTCCGTTTCTAGGTACAATAAAAAAATTCGATTGGACGGTGCGACTACGCCGCATTAGCCTTAGCGGTTGGGGCGGAATCGAAGATTGGCTCTGCGGTCGCACGGCTTGAGGAATCAATGAAGCTCGCCGCTTTCTTATTGCTGGTTGCAGGATGGGCGATTGTGGTTTCCGCCGTTGCCTTGCTGCCGTCGGCGGGGCCGCGCGCCGCCTTCGTGCTCGCCGGCGTGGCGGTGGAGTTGCTCGGCCTGGGGCTCGCGGTCCGTTCTCATCTTGTGCTGGAAGCGGAAGGAGAGTGACCCTCTCCGTGGCTCCTTCTCCTGCTTCTCTCCCGGAAGTCTCCGCGCTCGTCTGCTTTCTCCTCATCCTTCTGGTACCGTTTGCGGGCGTCGGGTTGGCGCTGATCAATTGCGGATTGGGGCGAGCGCGCAGCGCCGCCCACGCCATGCTGGCGGCGCTCTCGGTGACAGCGGTTGCGGCGATTGTCTATGTGATCGTCGGTTTCTCGTGGCAGGGAGCGGCGGGCCGGCCGGAACACGTCTTCATGGTCGGAGGAAAGGCGTGGGGATGGATCGCGGCGGAACCATTCTTCCTGCGCGGGTTGCGGCTTGACCTTTCTCCGGCAGCGCTGGTGGTATTGCTGCAACTCTTCAGCGTTGGACTGGCGGCGCTGATTCCACTCAGTTCGGGTGCGGACCGCTGGCGGCTGGGCGCGACCTGCGCTTCGACCGCACTGCTCGCCGGCTGCACCTATCCGCTGTTCGCACACTGGGCATGGGGGGGCGGATGGCTGGCGCAACTTGGCGCCAATTGCGGGCTTGGCCGGGGGTTCGTGGATGGCGGTGGCTCCGGCGCGATTCAGGCTGTGGGCGGACTGACCGCACTATCGATCACGTGGATTCTCCGCCCGAGGCGAGGGAAGTTCTCCGCCGAGGGCCTGCCCGCCGCGCTTCCCGGTCACAACGCGGTGCTGGTTCTGCTCGGCTGCTTGTTCGCGTGGATTGGATGGATCGGGCTGAACTCGGGCGGCGCGATACTGTTCCTGGGCGTCGAGCCGGCGCGCGTTGTATTGATCGCCGTCAATACTACATTGTGCGCGGCGGCTTCCGGATTGACTACGGTGGTGGTGACGCGTGTCCGGTTTGGCCGGCCCGATGCCTCGTTGAGCGCGAATGGATGGGTGGCGGGCTTGGTGGCAAGCAGCGCGGGGGCCGCGTTCATGAAGCCCGCTGCCGCGATCATTGTGGGTGGGGTTGCGGGCATCGTGGTTCCGTTGGTCGCCGATGTGCTTGAATTCCGACTTGCGGTGGATGACCCCGGCGGCGCCATTTCCGTGCATGCGGTCGGCGGGCTCTGGGGATTGCTGGCGGTAGCGCTGCTGACGGATGCGGGCGCGCCCCAGGGATCGGGCGGGCAGTGGCTGGCGCAGTTGGTGGGAATGGCGACGCTGCTGGGCCTTGTTTTGCCGCTGTCCTATGGATTGAACTGGCTGCTGGATCGTGCCTATCGGCAACGCGTGGAGCGGGAAGGCGAGTTCCAGGGAATGGATTTGTTTGAGCTCGGGGCGGGCGCCTACCCGGAGTTTGATGTTCACGGGGATGAGTTCCTGCCGCGGTGAGCAATCCATTGGCGGGCGAGGTCGCCCGCCCCCCCACGTTTAGCTGTGACGGGCTACGTAGAGCAGGAGTCCGAAAATCACAATGGGAATCAACGCCATCAGAACGTAGAAGAGGACCTTCTTCGCCCACGGCGTGCGGCGATCTTTCCAGTTGTGAAATTCCGGGCGCTCGGTGGTTCCGACCTGCTCGGGGTGCTCGAGGTCGCGGGCAAAGTCGCGGGCATTGGCATAGCGGTTCTTCGGTTCGCGTTCGAGCGCGCGGTAGATGATTTCCTGTAATTGCGGGGTGATGGTGGGATCGACTTCGCGCGGCGGAACCGGGTTGTTCAGCAGGCGGTCGTTCATGATCAGGAAAGGATTCGCGCCGGAGAACGGTACCTTGCCGGTCAGCATTTCGTAGAACATCACGCCGAGTGCATAGAGATCGCTGCGCGCGTCGCCGCGCTGACCCTTGACCTGTTCCGGCGAAATGTAGTCGGGAGTGCCCATGGTCGGGGAGAACTTGGCGAACGTGATCCGGCGGGCGCCGGCGTTGCCGGCGATGCCGAAATCGATCAGCTTGATGTTGTCGTGTTCGTCGACCATGACGTTCTCCGGCTTGAGGTCGCGATGCACGACGCCGTGCGAGTGAATATAGTCGAGCGCATCCAGAATGCGCAGCGTGATGCGGATGGCGCGCTCGACCGGCAGCGTACGTAGTTCGCTGATGATTTTTCGCAGCAGGCGTCCATCCACCCACTCCATCACCATGTAGACCTGGCTGCGGTCGCCGTCGGCAAAGACCTTCATGACGCCGGGGTGGTCCATCAGCTTGCCGATTTCTTCTTCGCGGCGAAAACGATCGAACAGGGCGGGGTCGCTTTCCACCTCGGGGTGGGGGATCTTGATCGCAACCTGGCGGCCGCTGTCGAGGTCGGTGGCGCGGAAGATCGAGGCCATGCCACTGCGGGCCGCGAGGCTGTCGATGCGGTAGTGATCGAGTTGGTCGCCAGCGTGGAGTACGGTCATCGTGAGAAGATCTGCGTCGAAGGCGCTCTGCAAGCGGCTCTCTCCCAATCAAGCCTTGGTAGAGCCATCATGGCAAAATTTTCGTAAGAAAAGCGTAAAGATCGCAGGCGCCGTCCACCCCAGTGTATCAGCGTACTTTATACGGGCGTCCCCGGTACATTCCCATGCGTTCGACGCTGCGGATGCGGATGAGCTGCACACTAATGTTGTCGCTGCCGTCCTTCTCGTTGGCGCTGGAGACGAGCTCGCGGGCAGCCGCGTTCAGGTCCCGGTGCCGGCCCACGGTCTGAGCCATTTCCGGCGCACTAACCGCGCCGTGCAGGCCGTCGGAACATTGCAGCAGCACGTCCCCGGCGAGCAATTGGACCTCATCGATCTCGATGTTAACGAAAAGGTTGCCGCCGAGCGAGCGGGTGAGAACATTGCGGGTGGAGGCCGCGGAGGCCTCGTCGGCGGAGAGTAAGCCGATGCGGGCCTGCTCGGCGGCGACGGTGTGATCGCGGGTAAGGGGCCGCGCTTCATTGCTGCGAATCAGATAACAACGCGAATCGCCGACGTGCGCCACCGTGGCCCGATCGAATCGCACACCGCAAACTACGATGGTCGAGGCCATCCCGGCGCCGGAGGGGCCGGACAGAGCTTCGCTTTCGCAGACGCGCGCATTGGCGGCTTGCACAAGTTGAGTGAGCAAGTCTTTGTGGAGGGCCATCTCCTTGGCCCGCCGGAATCCGGCCAGCACTTCCTGGACGGCGGCGCGCGAAGCGACTTCGCCCTGACGCTGTCCGCCAACGCCGTCCGCCAGGGCAAACAGCCAGCCGTGGGAACGGGCTAGTGCGGGAGAGCCGGGAGCGACGTGGCCGAGGTAGTCCTCGTTGCGCGTGCGCACTCGGCCGGGATCGGAGAACTCGGAGAATTCAAGGTCCAGCATAGAAAAGCGTACTGTACGATTAAAAAGGTTGCGGGAAAAGTTGAAATCGCAACGGCAGCCCCTAAAGTGTGTTCGTAAGAACTCTTCTTTCGCCGCTCCGCGGCTTTCGCATTTTCCATTTTGCACCCGCGGCTCACGCCGTGGGCTATATTCTTGCGCCGCTTCGCGGCTAAAATCAGCAATCCCGTTCCACCGCCACGCTCGAAAACGAGTTCTCGCGCACACCCTAAAGGGGCAGTTGAAAAAGAGAAACTTACGGCATCGCTAAAGCGATGCCCTGATACGAAACGCGCCGGCGATGGCCAGTTCCTAAAATCTAATTCTTACTGACAGACGAAAGCCTGGCAACCCTGTGGTTGCCAGGCTCCGACGTCCCGACTCTTGTGAGGTCAGGCGGGTGTGGTTACGCGGTTTTCGATCAGCGTGGTACGTCCCGTGCTCCTACTGACACGGAAGAAGTAGATTCCGCCGTAGATGCCCCAAACCAGCGCGATTCCTAAGGCCAGCAAGGGCTCCATTTTCGTGCCGTACCCCATGAACGGCCCGATCAGGTAGAAGGCCATACAGGCCAGGTTGGCGATCAGCCCGAACACGGGAATGATGAGATGGCGAACCAGCTTGAATTTCGGATGCCCGTGATAGGCGACGAGGCAGATAATGCAACTCAGCCCATACAGCAGGAAGGTCCCGAAGTTCGAGGCCAGCGTGACCGTGAGCAGCGAGTTGGGCAACGCCGCCATCTTGTCGTGGGTGGTGTATCCGAAGCTGGACCAGAAGCCATGGGGCAGCGCCTGGATCGTGGTGTCGGCGGGCGCGCCGGCATCGCCGAACGCCATGCAGACGGCCAGACAACCTACTACTGCGGAAATCACAGCCAGCGTCCAGATGGCCCGGTGCGGAGTGAGGTTCTTAGAGTGCAACATGCCAAAGTGCTCGGGAGCTTCCTGGTCTTTCCCCATGGCATAGGTGACACGAGCGCCCGTGTTCATGCAGGAAAGGGTGGTGCCGATGATGGCCAGGAACACGGTGAAGGCCTCAATCAGCATGAAGGCGTGTCCATGGCCGTTGAAGAAGTGGTTGCCCACGATGACCATCATGTCGCCAATCGGAGCGGCTGATCCTGAAGCGTTTGCCATGCTGTAACCACTGTTCAGGAAGTAGTTGGCTGCAAAATATTCGATCAGGTAGCAGAACGCTCCTTGCACCAGCAGCGACGTGATGACTGCAATCGGCACGTCGCGCTTGGCGTTTTTGGCCTCGCCTCCCATCGCCGTCACCGATTCAAATCCGACGAGGATCAAAATGGCGACGGTCGCTTGAATGAACGCCCAGCCGAAGCTGTGGATGCCTGTCACCGACTTGGCGTTCGGGTGGGTTAGGAAGGCGCCTTTATCGTCCGTGGTTGGATAGCTGATGTGATAGGGCACGGGCTTGCCGGCGGCGTCCAGTTTCGGTTGCGGGATGCCGTTCGCGTCGCGAGTTACCACATCCGTGGCCGTGCCATTCACCATCTGCGAGCTCGTGACGAACTCGTAGTTGTAGGCGTCGCCCGAGGTCGAATCAAACTGGTAGGCCTCGCTTCCGGGTTTGTGGCTGACCCGGTAACTGAGCGCGAAGAACGAGAACACCAGTAGAGCGCTGATCTGGATGACGTTGATGGCGATGTTCACCGACGTCGAGCCGTTAATGCCGCGGTGCGCGATGTAGGCAACGGCAAAGGAGAAGATGACCGCCACCAGCATCATGAACGCCGGACCTGGGTTCGACGCGCTCATGAAGTTCGGCCAAATCGTCCCGACCAGGTACCCGCACAGGATACCCATGACGCCGACCATCACACCGGGGTAGATCCAGTAATAAAGATGCGAGGCCCACCCGACGATGAACTTTGAGAGCCGGGCAAAGCGCCACACCTTCTCGTGATTGAGGAAAGACTGTTCCGCGAAGTAGTAGGAGCTTCCCGTACCGGGATAAAGCTTCGCCATTTCGGCGTAGCACACGGCGGTCGCCAGGCAAAGCAGCAACGCCACGACGATGCCGATCCACATGGACTGGCCGGTTACGCCCGTGGTCGCCTGGATGAAGAAAGTGAGCCAAAGGAAGGCGCCAGGGGCGATCAGCGCCATCGCGTTCATCGTCAGGCCGGTTAAACCTACCGTCGGTTTCATTTCTGTTGTGTTCTCTGCCATGGGTGTTCTCCTGTAGTTTGTCGTCTTCGACCATCGTTCCGAGCTTCTTCGCTCGGGTGCTACCTACCGGAACTTTCTGCGCGGGTGCGAGTAGAGCGCTCGCGGCCCGCGTCGGATTCTTGTCGTACTTCCTGCGCCTCGCTCAGTTTTGCCACCGAACCGAGCAGCAAGGCCATGCAGGCGAGGATCACCCTCACGCCGGGCAACGGGTTGGTCGGCAACAGGTACATTCCTGTGACCAACCCAGCCAGTCCGCCCAGCAACACCGTTGCCTCGAGGACACCTAGCCATTTCGTCCGCAAGCAGGTTCTCCGTGTGCAAGCGAAGTATTGCTGGTGGGGGGCGACCAGAGCGCTGGCACCAGGGGTTGACTGGGATTGAGCCCTGGCCGCGAGTCCCCACATTGCGGGCAGCCCAGCTGGCGGCTGCCCGAAGCTATGCTTTGTCCGCGTGTCGTGCGCGAGAGGCATTGTTACTTGCCCTCGCGGCTGTCGAACGTGTACACGAGTCCCGCGGTCAGCGTGTTCTGGCCTCCGACCGGCGTGTTGCCTTTCAGGAACGCGTCTCGGTTCGACATGTCACGGCGGAATTCGAACCGGCTGATGATGTGGTGCGCCATGAGCCGCTCGAACGTGGTGGTGAACTCGTTGAAGTGCTGCGCTGTGCCGGTCGTGAACCCGTCATGATCGTTGTAGTACTCATAGCGGGTGCTGAACGCGGACGTGCTCGAGTAGGCATAGCGAATGTATCCAGCTACGCCCGTCCAGTACACAGGATTGGAAAGAACGCCTTCGCCCAGGTCGAACCGGTCGCCGCGTCCATAGTCGCCGTTGACGATGAACGACAGCTTGCTGTTAGGCGAATAGGTGATGACCGTGTCGGTGAGCTGGCGCCAGGTGGAGTTGATGCTGTTCTGCTCCGGGCCAGCCATGTAGTTTTCGATGATCCCGAACTTCTTGTTGGGATTCCATCCGAAACTCATGCCATAGGTCTTGCCGGTGTTGTTATCGACGACGTTGTTCCAGCCATTCACGAAGAACCCGGTCAGCGAGTACTTGTCGTTGAAGGTGTACTTTGCCCGCGCGCCGAAGTGGTAGTACGGAATGGCATAGCTGAACAGCAGGCCGCGCGAGTAGTTCCAGTTGTCCTTAGTCTCGATGACCTCGGCGCCATGTGGGGTGACGAACTTACCTACGTCGACCTGCAATCCCTTGCCGACCGGCGCGAGATAGGAGAAATAGGCTTCCTTTAGGTACTGGTCGAAGCCCAGACCAGCCTGTGGTTCCGAGCTATTGACGGTGTTCATCGCCTGCCCGAAGCCGAGCGCCACGTGATAGCCGGTGCGGCTGTTCGACGGGTCGGGAGCCTTGTCGACGACCAGTTCGACCAGGTTTAGTCCGAACTGGTTGGTGGCCCCGTCGAAGAAGCGCAGGTTGTTGGAGCGAGATGCTGGATTGTTGAAGTTCTGGCCGTAGTATACGTCCACGAAGCCGCTCAGCGAGGTCGGCCCTAGCAAACCCGCCAGGGACGGTGGAGCCGGCGGCGCGCCGGGTGCGGCAGCGGACGCGCTGCTTACGAGGTTGCTCTGCGGCACTGCGGGTGCGGCCGCTGGTGTAGTTGCCGGCGCGCTTTTCAGTGTGGCGACTTCCGCTTGAAGTTCTTTGACTTCCCGCTCCAGCTCTTGCATGTGCTGAAGGACCGCGTCGTTGGTTGGGGTTGTAGCTGCCGGTTCCTGCGCACGGCCGAAAGACGTTAGCAGAAAACTTACAAATACCACCGCAGCTCCAATATGGGAGCATCTTCTCATTTGGTTGTCCTCTTTCTCCCCTGGTGCGTGCAACGAAGGACCGTGCGCTTCCGCTGCCAGCAAGTTGACCTTAGCGATCGAACCAGCACGCGTCCAACGCATAGTTTTTCTACTTTGCATCGGAGTTTCTTTTAAGAAATGAAAATTATGAGAGCGATAAATCGTGCTTATGTCCGGTGAGGCGCAAGCAGCGGGAACGAGCTCTCGGAATCTTTACTAGTGTCGCGTCCCGGAGATTCGCGAGAGAAGTTTGGGTTGTCATCTTGAGCGAAGCGAAAGACCTATGCATCGCGCATGCAAATCCAGAGGTCCTTCCCCTTCGACTAGCTCAGGGTCAGGATGACAGTGTGGATTTATGCCACGAACTTGCGGGACACTACACTAGCAGCCCGTGGTGCAAGTCCAGATTCGTAAGCCAAAACTTCTGCGGTATCCACAGACTTTGTTTGTAGAATCGGCGCATGGCGATGGGGACGCGCAAGCAGCGGGAGAAGCAAGAGGACATCTGGATCGCGCACGC
>JAIQFZ010000111.1 GCA_020073015.1 Terriglobia bacterium
CGGCATCGTCTGCACGGGAGAGACGTACAAGAACGTCGTCAAGATGACATTTGCCAAGGGAGCCGCGTTGCAGGACCCTTCCGGTCTATTCAACTCCAGCCTCGACGGGAATGTCAGGCGCGCCATCGACATCCACGAAGGCGACAAGGTCGATGAGGCGGCCTTGAAGGATCTCATCCGCGCTGCCGTGGCGCTCAATCTCAAGGGCAAGAGCAAGCCGAAGCCCCGTCGAGGTGCCCCAGGTTCGCGCCCCGGTTTTGGGCGCTAACTTGGGAAAAACAGGCGGGTGGGCCACATCAACGCCGCGAGTAAAACGCGGCTTCTCTCCAAACGTCGACAGAATCAATCTGGGGGTGCGCCAGTTCTCGCGCTTTTCGAGAAGTGGCTTCCGCCATCGCACAGGAATTCGATTCCCTCTGAGCCTCGGGACTGAGAGGTCTCCTCGAAAAAATCGCCAAGTTGTGACGCAGGTCCTTGACGTCGCTCCAGCCCAGAGCTAATGTTACCTACAATATCTATAGCTCAATCGCGGTTTGAAAGCCGCACCCTCGACCCGAAGCTCCGGCATCGTCCGAGGAAACAGGGGCCAAATTGGGCCCTTCGCTCGTGAATTTCGGGCGTTAAGCTCTTTGAAATCTAGATTTTGCCAGCGATGGCAAAGGTTAACTGATTGATTCTAAAGGATCGCCTGTCTGGGTGCAGCGCGTAAGTCCTTTGTTGTCTAGATTTTGCCTGCAACTCATCTGGAATCTATATTTTGGAGCGTTTTGACCACCTAACTCCATGATTCCAAAAGACCGGGGGGAGGGGGGTACCCACCGTACTAACTGGTTAATACACCCAGAGTAACGGGTAGAAGTAGGCGGGCAGAAGTAGACGGGCAAGAACAGAGACAGCGGACTACAAGCGGTTCTTCCCCTGTCGCCGCAATCGCGTCTTCGTCGCCGACGTTCTAGAATCTAGTTTATGTCTCGTCTGGAACAAATCGTCGATCTCGAAAAGCGTGTTGGGCAAGAAGCGGAAAAAACAAACCATCCCGCAACCGGCAGATCGCGCCATCGCCTAATCCGACGGGACGAAGGAAAAAGAAAAGGGGAGCCGAAAACTCAGCTCCCCACAGAAGCGACAGAGGCGATATCAGTATGTAAGACGCTCGCGGGGAGATTTGGGTTGCCGACTGGAGACAAAAAAGTTGAACCGGCTCTTTCCTTACCGAAGAACTATATTCCCGGGCCAACCATCGAAGAGCACTGGTTGCCGCTAGCCGGCAGCCGCATGCGCTATCTGAAAGCCGGATCCGGCCCGGCCCTGATCATGGTTCATGGGCTGCTGGCGTATTCCTTTTCCTGGCGATTCACCATTCCGGTGGTGGCGCAGCATGCCACCGTTTATGCGATGGACAATCTCGGGGCCGGCTTATCTCCCAGTCCGGCGGGGATGGACTGCGGCATGCGCGCCACTGCCGAACGGCTTCTGCAGTTCGTGGATGCGCTCGGCATTGCCGAATTCGACCTGCTCGGAACCTCCCACGGTGGCGCCGTCGCCATGCTCGCAGCCGCTCTCTGTGCCGAACGCCATGACCCGCGCCTCAAGCGCCTGATACTGGTCGCGCCGGTCAATCCCTGGTCACCCCACGGAAAGCGGCTTGCTCCGTTCGTGGGCACTCGCGCCGGCTCCTTTCTCTTTCGCCATACCATTGCCCGCTGGCGTTTTCTGGATTATCTGTGGCTGCGTCGCTTGTTTGAAGACGGTGCGAAGATCCCCCCCGATTCGCTCGAAGGCTATCGCCGGCCCGTGCGGGAGAATCGAGCCTTTGAGCACGCTCTGCGCATTGTCAGCACCTGGACGGCAGACTTGGCCGAGCTGGAGCAGGCGTTGCCTAGGATTTGCAACTATCCCACGCTGCTCATCTGGGGGACGCGGGATCGCGCCGTCCACTTCCGCTCCGCTGAGCGGCTGCGGCGCAATTTCTGCACAGCGCACCTGATTGCGTTCGACGGTGTCGGCCACCTGCCCTACGAAGAAGCCCCGCAGGATTTCAACACCGCGCTGGTCGATTACCTCTACCGCGAAAGGCAGGCTTGACGGACCCACCACGGCGTGTGTTCTGCTAGACTGCGTCCCCCCGTTCATGGACCATACCATCTTCCACTGGCTCCGCACCTTCATCGCCGACTACGGCTACTGGGCTGTTGCCCTCGCGTTGCTGTGCGAGAACGCCGGAATCCCTGTGCCCGGCGAAACCACGCTCCTGCTCGCCAGCTTCCTCGCCTACTCGGAACACAAGCTGCATCTGGGTTGGATCATCGTCGTGGCCACCTGCGCCGCCACCATTGGCGACAACCTGGGATATGCCATCGGCCACCATGGCGGACGTCCCTTGCTCGAACGCTACCGGCACATCTTCCGCATACCCCAGTCCACTCTGAGGCGGGGCGAACGAATGTTTCAGCACTACGGGGCCGCCACAATTTTGTTCGCACGTTTTATCTTCGGCGTTCGCGTGTTCGCCGGGCCGCTCGCTGGTGTACTTCGCATGCCCTGGCGAGCCTTTGCTATCTTCAATCTGCTGGGAGCGGCGGGTTGGGTCACGGTCATCGCCAGTGCCGGGTATCTGTTCGGGCGGCATTGGCCGATCTTAGTGCGGGCTGTCCGGCGCTTCGATCTGGCGGTCGTGATCGTCGCCGCGCTTGTGATCCTGTTTCTATGGTGGAGGCACACCCGCCAGAGCCAACTGGTAGACCACTGAAAGGTATCTTCCGTCACTTCCTGTAGGGCGGCCGGCATCTTATGCTGTCAGGAGCATGACCCGAGCCGTCAAGAAGGCGCTGGTACTGGTGGTTGGATGGGCTTTCATTTTGCTGGGGATTGCCGGGTTGTTCTTGCCGGTGCTACAGGGAATTCTGTTCCTGATGATCGGATTAGTCATTCTCTCCACCGAGTACGTGTGGGCGCATCACCTGCTCACGAAGGTACGGGCACAATTTCCGAAAATTGCGGAAACCGCGGATAAGGCGAAGGAAAAGGTGACGCACTGGCTGCGGCGCATTTACAGGCACGAGGAAACACGGTGATCACGAAGAACGGGCAAAAGCCGTCCGCCACGCCCACGCTCCCGCAATTCGCGTTTTCGCAGATCTGGGTGCGATTCCTGGTTGCGTTCCTTGGACTGGTGCTGGCTTTTGGCGCCGCCCTGTTCTCGACCGTGTCGCGCGAATCGGGCAACATCGGGGCCACCATCATTCTGGCGTCCGCTGCGTTGCTGCTGGCCACATTCGTCGGCTTGAGTACGGTCCCGTACCTGGCTCGACGGGTCGTGGCGGCGCGCGTTCGTGACGCCATGGACTACGACGTCACGCGCGCCGGCTTGGTCTACATCCTGATCTCGCTTGTCATCGGCATCGCCGCCATCAATACCGGTAACAATCTGCTCTACGTGGTCGTGGCCGCGCTGCTCTCCGCCATCCTGGTTTCCGGAGTCGCCTCCGCACTCGTGCTCCGCAGCCTCGAACTCGATGTCCATTTGCCCGAGCACGTCTTTGCCGGGCGTCCCATGCTGGCGCGCCTGCTCTTGCGCAATACCAGCGGCTGGGTGCCTTCGTTTTCCGTCCGGGTCGTGCCTTCCAAGCGCAAGGCCGTAAAAAAGTGGCGCTGGGAAGCCTACACGCTGGGTTGGCCTCCCAACCGGCCGCCGGAACGCCAGTGGTTCCGTCTTCCCGACCGGCGCTTGCGGCGCGTGACCGAGGAACTCGAGAAGCCCATCCTCACCAAGTCGGTCTATTTTCCTTTCCTCCCCGCCGTTTCGGCTTGGCCACTCGCTTCCCGTTTGCCTTCCTGCTCAAGACGCGGCGGGTCGCCCTCGCGCGCGAAGTCGTCGTTTATCCCACCGTCGAGCCTCCCGCGCAATTCTTCGAGGTGCTGGCTATGGTGACCGGAGAGTTCGAGACCTTTGTCCGCGGACGCGGCTACGATCTCTATCGCATTCGCGAGTACCTGCCGGAGGATTCGGCCCGCCACGTGGACTGGAAAGCTTCGGCCCGCACCGGTGCTCTCAAGGTGCGCGAATTCAGCCGCGAGGACGAGCGCAAGCTGCGCATTGTGTTCGACAACCCGCTGCCCGGCACTCTGCCGCCCGATTTCTATGAGCGCGCCGTGAATCTGGCGGCTTCCCTGGGCTGGCATTTCACCCATGAGGATGTCGAGGTCTCCTTCGTTGCGCCCGGACTGGAGCCCACCCCCAACGTCTTCGCTTTTCTTCGTTACCTGGCCCTGGTCGAGCCCCAGGAGGCAACCTCGATTCTCCAGCGCCTACGCTCCAGCGATGATTACAACGTCATCGTCACCGCCCGCGACCGGTCCGAACTGCCGCCCGGTCTGGCGGATAGATCCTACGTCATTTCGCTGGCTCCGGCTCGGCAGTCATAGTTCTCCCTTCCGGTCTGTTCAAAAAAGAACACCGGCGCGAAGATTCTCACCACGCGGCCAGCGCGTTTTTTTCTTTCACCCTGCGGCTTTTCGACATATACTCCGCCCGGATGTCGGTGTGAAAACGCTTCTTGTTCCCTTCGTCGCAGTCTAGCGGAAACGATTTTGCCGGTCGACGTTGCCGTCCGGCACATTGCAACGGGAGGCACAAATGTTGATCAGCGATCTGCTCAAGAATCAAGCCACCATATCGGCCCAGCCCCACCAGACTGTGCTCGAGGTCGCTCGCCTGATGGTGGAGCACAACATTGGAGCCGTGCCGGTTCTCAAGCAAGGAGAATTGATGGGCATCTTTTCCGAGCGCGATCTGATGAACCGCGTCGTGGTCGATGGAAAAGACCCCGCCCGCACGCCGGTCAGCGAGGTGATGACCGAAGATCCGCTCACCGTTGCGCCCAGCGACAACCTGGAAACCTGTATGACCCTGATGCGGCGCCACGGTTTTCGCCACCTCATCGTTTGCAGCGCGCGCGAGTTGCGCGGGGTCGTCTCGCTCCGCGATATCCTTCTCCACGACCTCAACGAAAAAGACGATGAGGTGAGGATGATGCGGGCCTACCTGCATTCCACACCCGAGGCGAGCTAGACCCCATACTCGGCCTCATGCTGTTGCCAAACAGGTAACGTTACCAAGGTTACCTAAGTAGGTTGACCCTACGGTGCCACTGCATTAAAGATGTAGGGGGCGGCAAAGGCACGTCGCCCCACACGGATTCTTGCGTGAATAACGATATTATGCATCTGCTTTGGTACGCCCACCCGATTCTTCAATCGGTGGTGGCGGTCGTGCTCTGGCGCCGTGGCCTGCATAAGAAGTTTCCCGTGTTCTTTGCCTACCTCATCGCTCATATCGCTATCTTTGTCACGATCTTTCCGCTCCGCGCGAACTACAACTGGTACTTCTGGCTGTACTGGCTGGGGGCGGCGATCTCCGCGGTCCTCGGTTTCAAAGTCATTCACGAGATTTTTCTCGATGTATTCCGGCCTTATCAACAGCTCAAGGATCTCGGCACCGTGATCTTCAAGTGGGCGTTCCTAGTGATGTTGCTGGTCTCCGTGGTGGTGGCGTTTTCCAACTCCTTCGGTCGTTATCCCTTGGTCCATGCCGTGACCACACTCCAACGCTCGGTGCGGCTCGTGCAGTTCGGCCTCATCCTGTTCCTGCTCCTGTTTTCTCGCTTCCTGGGTGTTTCGCGGCGTCAGCTTGTTTTTGGGATCGCGCTTGGGTTCGGATTTTTCGCCGGTATGGAGTTGATGCTTCTCGCCTTGGATTCCGGTGGCTTCCTGCACGAGGAAGGTTTCAACCTCTTTAACATGGCGGTCTACAATCTCTCGATCGTCATTTGGCTGGGCTACTCCTTTGCTCGCGGTGAGGCGCGCCAGTCGGCCGTGAACCCCTTACAAACGCAGCGCTGGGAGCAGGGCCTGGCGAATATTCAACATCCCGTGCCGTCCGATTCCCTCATCCCTATGTTTGAGAGCATGGTGGAACGCGCCATCTCGCGAAGTTCGAATCTGGACGAACTACCTGGGCGCGAACCGTCGGTTCCGGCGCCGAAAAGCTTCTCGGCTGCTTCTTCCGCTTCCGGTTCCAAACTACGCGGCTGACCCCGTGATACCCTTACCGCCCCTTTACCGTCTCCTTACAACATTTGCGTCACTTTTCAAAAAGCCTGTCAAGAGAAATTTTTCCGCGCTTGGCCCTCAAGCCGCGGTTCGTCTAATTCTCTGAACAATTACATTAAGGAATTTTCTAGAGCCGCATTTGGCGCGGAGTTCCACCGTCGGGCAGGCGGAAGACTGCTCTCGGCGCGACCTTGCCAGCCAGACCCATCTCGCTTGGGGTTTTTTCCACAGGCACGGAGTGCCAGCGAAGTGTGTGTATAATGCTCATCCTACAGGTGCTTACCGTCTCCCGGGAAGTCTCCTGTTGACCCTAAGGAGAAAGAAAAATGAAACGTTCGCTAAGAGCGTTATTGCTGTTGGTAGGTCTGGTAGGTACGTTTGCGTATGCCGCTATCCCGAGGGTTCCCCCTCAGGAAATCGGGCCGATGCCTCTGTGCCCACCGAAACAACCAAAGTGCGGCGCGTAGTCGCAGCTTCCAAAGAACCAGCGTAGTTGTACGCAAGAGCAGTAAGCATTCTTTCGGGCTGGCCTCCTAAGCCAGCCCATTTCTTTTTGGGGTCGAGTTGCCCCTCACTCGCTCCGGGGCTTCTCGGCGGCCGCTTGTTCTGTTCCTTCCTTCGCACCTCCTTCCTCCTTCTGGGCGGCCCCCTTGGATCCCTCTACCTCTGCGCCTTCCTTGTCATCGTCTGCGCTGTCGCGGCTGACGTACTGCACGATGATCGAGATCCGCCGGTTCGAGGCTTCCAGCGGATCTTTCGGGTTTCGCAGCCGCTGGTCCGCGAAGCCACGCACCTGCGAGACCTGGTCCGCGCGGACACCCGATTGCTGCATCAGCCGCCGGGCGGCATTCGCGCGGTCCGACGAGAGTTCCCAGTTGCCGTAGTTGGCCCGTTCGGCGAACGGTTTGGCGTCGGTGTGCCCCTCGATGGAAATGTGATTCGGAACCTGTCCCAATTCCTCCGCCAACAGAACCAGCATCTCCGTCCCGCTCTTGTTCAGGGCGGAACTCCCACTGTCGAAGAACGTTCCTTTCTCCGATTCCAGCAACTCGATCCGCAGACCTTCCGCCGTGACCGTCATCTCGATATTCTTGCGCAGCTTTTCCAGATCGTTGATGCTTCGAATGTTCCGTTGCAGCTGCTCTTTGAGTTCTGCCAGGTTCTGCTTCGTGAGCTGGAAATTCTCTCCCGATCCGGACTGGTTCGTTCCCACCTTCTTTGCTGTTCCGGTCGGATCTTTGAAGTATCCTCCCACTGCCACCTGCAGTTGCTTGCTGCTGTTCATCAGCCACAAGACGATGAACAGCGCCATCATGGCCGTAACAAAGTCGGCGTATGCGACTTTCCAGGCGCCACCGTGATGTCCACCATGGCCGCCTTTTTTCTTGATGATGATGATCGGGGGAGTCGCCATGGCGCTTTATCCCCCTGCTGCGGCCGCTGCCGCTGGTGCTGCTGCTCCGCCACCACGGCAGGCCTGCTCCACTTCTTTGAACGAAGGACGCACGTGGCCCGGCACCGATCGCCGTCCAATTTCGACTGCCATAATGGGCGCAATCCCTTTCAGAAACGCAACCATGACCACCCGCATGACCTGCAAAAACGCCTGCTCTTCGTCCGACATCTTCCCCATGCGTGCCGCCAGCGGACCCACCAGCCCGTAACACAGCAAGATGCCCAGGAACGTTCCGACCAGCGCGGCCGCCACTTTGTGCCCGATTTCCTCCGGTGGACCGCCCAACGCCCCCATCGTGATGACCACGCCCAACACCGCCGCTACGATGCCCAGTCCCGGCAGCGAGTCCGCCATCGTGCTGAGCGCAGAAACGGGTTGCGTCGCTTCGTGATGATGCACTTCCATGTCGCTTTCCAGCATCTGATCCAGATCGAATACCTCCACGCCGCCGCTCACCGCCATCCGCATGGTGTCGCACACAAAATTCAACGCGTGATGATTCTTGACGAAATCCCCGTACTTGGAGAGCAGCGCACTCTTGTCCGGTTCCTCGATGTCCGACTCGAGGGCCACCAGACCTTCCTTGCGTGCCTTATTGAGCAGTTCATACATCATCTTCAACGACTCGATGTAGCGCTCCTTGCCGTACTTCGAAGACCCAAATGTTCCTGCCACACCACCCACGATCTCTTTCAGAATGTGCACGGGATTGGAGATCAGCACGGTGCCCAGCGCAGCGCCCCCGATGATGAGCAGTTCGGCCGGTTGCGCCAGCACTTTCAGGTTGCCGTGTTCCATCAGGTAACCGGCAACAATGCAGCCGAAGACAATCACAATTCCAATGATTGAGAACATAGAACCTTATCTTTTGACCAGCTCCCGGCCTTGACCACAAAGACCAATCGGAAGAACCTCCCGCACAGACCGGTACCGCTCCGAATGATTGAAAAAAGTCGCAGACATGGCTGGCAACCCGCCAATGAAGGTCATCGGCAATAAAGCAGGGAACTTCAGGCATGGCGGGGGGGCCAGTTCGTGGGCTAGAACTGGTTAACAAGATCTTACGAATCGCCTTCGATAACGGAATCCCGGACCAAACTTTGGCCGCTGCGGTCTTCTCAAGCCGCTGGCCGCGCGCGCGAACCCAAACTCCGCCCAAGCTCTTCCGCGTCGAACACCGGCGGCTGACATGTAAACCCCGAGCACAGCACCGCGAACGACCGCCCCTCTCGCAGAGCCGGAAGATTCGGAATTGTCTCCGCCAGCGCCGGGGGCAGGTTCTGGGCCACTGCCCCATTTGCCGCCAGCCGCAGAACCGCCGTGTTCAGTCCCAACGGTCGCACCGCTGCGCGCAATAAACTCGCAGCGGCATCATCCTGATCGACAATGACCACCTGCGTGTGCGGATGGCTGAAGCGCATCGCCGCCAAGCCGTAAGTCGCGGCAAAGATGCCATGCTGTCCCGCGACTCCGGCAAACACCTCCAAGGTCTGCTCAGCCTGGTCCCGATACGACGCCTCATTCGTGTATCCATGCAATCTCAACAGCGCGATCGCCGCCCCCGAATTTCCCGCCGGCGTCGGCGAATCCTGGAACGGCTTGCGGCGAGTGCCCAGAATCCCGAGCACATTCGATTCCTCGGCCGGGTTGTCTGCGGGTGCGCCAGCCACATCAAAGAACCCGCCCGCCACCGGATCGAAGAACCGCGCGATCATCGCATCCGCCATCGCGCGTGCAAACCGGAAGTAACTCATGTCGGCGGTCGCTTCGTACGCATCCAGACAAGCGATCACACTGAAAGCGTAGTCATCCAGCCCCCCGGAAGTCTCACGCCGTTCTGCCTTCGGATCCGAATAGGCGATGACATGCTTAAGTGTAGGGCGGACACTCTTGTCCGCCAACGTCGGCTCGATCCCGGAATTCCAGCCCTCAGTAATCAGCCGATCCAGCGATCGCAGCGCAAACTGCCGTGCCTCCGCCAGGTCCAGCACCCGTGCCGCTTCGAGGTAGGCGGAAACGCACATCGCATTCCAGCCCGCATACACCGTCTTGTCCACATAAGGTGTAGGACGCACCAGCCGCGCCGCATACATTTTCTTCTTCGCCGAAGCCAGCAGCTCGCGCACCCGCTCCTCGTTCAAATTCAGCCGCCGCGCGATCTCCTCCACTCCCGCCCACACATGAAGCACATTCTTCGCCGGATTGTGGTGCATCTCGCCGATTTCACTGATGTCGTAATAGATCGTCGCCACCGCCGCCTCGTCCTCGGACAACGCGGCCTTCGCCTCACCAAGAGTCCATGTGAAGTAGTCGCCGTCGTCCTCCATCGAGTAATCGGCGTCCTGCGAAGCATAAAAGCCGCCGTGCCCGCGGTCGCTGAGCCATTCGTCCATCCACCGAATGATGTCGCGCGCTACTTCGGCAAAGAACTCGTTGCCGGTCGCCTGATAAGCGTGCACGTAATTCTTCAGCAGTTCCGAGTTGTCGTAGCACATCTTCTCGAAGTGCGGCACGATCCAGCGCTCATCGACGGAATAGCGGTGAAATCCCCCCGCCAGCTGGTCATACACGCCGCCGCGCGCCATGTGTTCCAACGTGCTGGCAAAAACATGGCGGAGTTCTTCGTTGCCGGTGCGGACGTACTGATCCATCAACAGGTCGAGCGCCGCTGGATGCGGAAACTTCGGAGCGCTCCCAAACCCGCCATTGCGCTCGTCAAACATCTTCAACGCCGACTCAGCGATCGCCTCAATCACCGCCGCAGAAACAGTGCCGCTCCGTCCCGCAAACGACTCCGCCTGCGCAATCGTGCTGGCCACCATGTTGGCCTGCTCCAGCACCTCACCCTGCTTCTCGCGATACGCATTCGCAATCGAAATCAACACGCGCTTGAAACTAGGCCGCCCGTACTGGTCCGCGGGAGGGAAGTACGTCCCGCCATAAAACGGCTTGCCCTCCGGAGTAAGAAACGCGGTCAACGGCCACCCACCCTGCCCGGTCAGCGCGCCCACCGCCGCCTGGTACCGACTGTCAATATCCGGACGCTCATCCCGATCCACCTTCACCGCCACAAAGTTCTCGTTGACGATCTTCGCCACTTCCGGATCGTCATACGACTCGCGATCCATCACATGACACCAGTGACACCAGACCGCCCCAATATCCAAAAGCATCGGCTTGTTGTCCCGGCGGGCGGCGGCGAAGGCCTCCTCCCCCCATTCATGCCACTGGATCGGTTGATGCATAGCCGAACGCAGATAGGAAGAAGAAGCGCGGGCAAGGGAATTGTGCGGGCCGGTGGTCATCGGGAAAGTCTACCGCCAGAACGACGAAGACGGGGAACTCTGCGCACGTCGCAGTGCAGGCAGCGGATTCTGAGGTTTACGCCTCAGTCATTGGGCACCCCCTCCCGGGAAGAATGCAGGGATCCTTCGACTCTGCAGGAACTTCGCTGCGTGAAGTTCCTGCTCCGCTCAGGATGACAAAGTTAGGAGAGGACTGGGCGGGGACTGGAGGATTATCGATAATGCCGGCCTCCACAGAAGTCAATGCAGAGTTGGTATTGGGAGCCCACCCTGCGGATGGCTTGGGGCGGTGTTGGTTTGGGTGCCGCTGATCGTAATCTCCGCGCCAGGAGGGGACGTGGTCAGACTCCCGCACGATCCCGACGGCCGCAAGTCAACGATGTCGGGCGGGACCAGATGTCAGAACAGTAGTACTCCAGCCGGAAAGATCGGTTCTTCACGCATGTCGGTCGACACAAAAGCGGGGGAATGAGGCGAAGATCTATTTCGGGGCAAGCTACTGAAAGGAATGGCTCCTCAGGTAGGACTCGAATCCACAGTACAGCGTACATTCAACAACATGCAGGTCGGCAGATGACACCTAAGATCACGAAAAGGAGCCTTAGCCACGCAAACGGAGCGCAGATAGAGCGCACGTTACACAAGTATTTGCCGCAGGGAATCTGCCTACAACGCCGGCCATCTGTAATTGATCGCCTCACAGGACTGGTATTGGCCGTTGCGTTGACCTCGCAGGAACGAGGGTAAAGTTTGATCCCCGGACCGACACGGCAAATTCGATTCCCGGCCTAGACACTCGCACGCGCTTGGGATAAAGGAAGAAAGAGTCCGTGAGAAGTATTGTGGCAGCAGTAAGCCCGTCCGAATTCAACACCGCCGGGCATTCTTTCGAAATCTCAGCGCCAATGACCTTCGCCAACGTGCCTGAAGTCACGATTGGCACGTGGGGACTCGAACCCCAGACCTCTACCGTGTCAATTTTGAGGTCAGAGCCCTAAAACCCTTTCCTCATCTAGCTTTTCCGCAGATCTCAGGTGCTAATGAAACATCGGAATGCCGTGGTTTTGATGGCGAATTGATGGCGAGTTTTAATGGAAGGTGAAGCCCTCCCGAACCGGGGGACAGTTGAATCGACTCGGCGTCCCGTTTTGGCACCTGCTGTACTTGGAGCAAACGCAATTTCGCCATTTCATTGGCACATTCTCGGTGCTAGCCTGACAATGTCGGAGGAACTAGGAGACACGGATGGGCAAAACCTGCTTTTCGTGGATCGGGCCGCTTCTCATACTGCTGGCCTGCAATGGAAGTGCCTTTTCTCTTGATTGCCCAAAGGCCCCCGAGCAGGTAAGCAAGGAGTGGGAGGTAGAAGTCAACGCTGCTGTTGCGAAGATCGGGCCCATCAAAGGCGGCGATTTGGCCACGAAAACTAAGAGAACGACTCAGGACTTGTTGGGAAAATTGCCTGACGCCGGAAGAATTTACCTTGAGCAGATGATGTTTTCCGCTTATTGCTCAGCTTTACGTGATGACAAAACTCTCGCCGAAGGGGAAAAAGCGAAAAGGCTGAACGAGTACATAATAGAAGTTAGAAAGACTATAAACAAAGCGCCTGCATCATCAGGAACGAAGACGAAACCTACCGCGCGAGCTCCTCAGACAGAGTCTCCGGCGCTGGCAGCTACAGTAGCAACGGTCGCGAAGCGTAAGCTCATTATTGTTATGGACTCCGACGCGAACCGTACAAGTATGCGTCAAATTGTGGACCTCTTATCAGACTTCGATAAACGAGGCCTCGTCGCAATTGAAATTGCTCCTGTCACCAAGGACTATCGTGTGGACAAATTCCTCGGCGGAAAGCAGCCCGATCTCGTAATAATCCACGCTAGTGCCTTTTATGAGGTGACTAGTGTGGATTTGTTTGAAAATTATGTCATCGATTTCATCAAAACTATTCACAACACGAGCCCTAACACAGAGGTGCTCGTTTACAGCGGATATTTTGCCGAGGGTTCTGCGAATGGACCACGTTGGCTGGGTCGTATGAGGGAAACATATGCAGAGAAAGTTTATGGCGAATTGGTTGACCCGGGGTTTCTGGAGCGGGTAGACACAATTGGATTTCCTCATGCGAACGAGGTCTCACCCGAAGTAGGGACCGCAATGAGAGACAAGGTAGTTGCTATTTTGCACCTCAAGTAGTCCGACCCCTGAGGTCACATATTGCGGCTTGTCGTTATGCGGGGAGCCTCTCCCGTGTCAAGGTCCTGTTCAACGGTAACTGATTGACATTCAACGGCACTGGCAGACACCTCTGGCGTTGTAAGAAACTCTCAGGAACTGTTAACGGACCCTAATTGGACCAGATTGTCGTCTGCCAGCTGACTCCTTTTCTCATCCAGGCGGTTTGCTTTCGAGTTGCCCGTGATCCGGCAGTAATCCAACGGATGTGCGAGCATTCGCGCAGATCGCTTCCGCTATGCCGACTTATCAGTACCGATCCGCTCGGTGTCATCTCGATTACTTCCGGATCGCCGACCACTCAGGAGTTGGCACACTCGTTCTAAGTCCCGATGGACCCCTAATGAACGACGCGACGACAAGAGGGGAATTCCACCACACCGCTAACGCAGCGGTGTTAAGTAACCTACACAGAATCGCTCCCGTGAAAGTCCCGTAAAGACTGGATTTCTTGATCTCCACTCATGGCGTTAGGAATGTGTAGGTATCTAACAACTGCATTCCTGAGTCTCGGCTGGAGTCTGGCTATCCAGCACAGAGGTCACAACTTTTCCATGAGCACCCAGGTGAAGGATTACGGCTCGGCCGTGATCTGAGTGCGTACACCAAGCACGCCCGATACGGTCGGCCCAGCTTAATCGGCCCTGCTTGATTAATCGGGCGAGCTGCAATCCGGTGCGACACGATTCGAAATTGGTGAAATTGTGGTGAGGATCATGCGGGGGATCGCTCTAGCTCTCAATACATACAGAAACGTGCTTGGGTGGAACCTCCGATGTGATCCGAGCAGAAAGATGCTCAATCCGATTCTTCATCCCCGAGGAATCCTCGATGATTCGCCATAGCGCCAACATCTAGATGCAGTCAGGAACAGGCACGGATTGACACGTCCGCAGAGACCACATCGGACGGCAGATATTGCTGCGCCTGCGCAGCTGTCGTAATCAGGCCTTATCACTCATTGACCCGATTGTGCGTGATAGGCCGATGGCACTGGCTCTCCACCAAAAGACTAGTTTTCAGACGGCTGTGGGCCAAATGGTGGTACAACCTTACTGGATATCCTCTCCCGCAACGAAAAGCCGGGGGCGCAATGTGGACACCTCACCGAATGACGTAACCCGCCTTTTGGCCGAGCTGAATCGGGGGAATGAAGATGCTCTGGCGGAATTGATGCCGCTGCTCTATGCCGAGTTGAAGCGGTTGGCCGGGCACTACTTGCGGCAAGAGGCCCTAACCACACGCTGCAGGCAACCGCCCTGGTTCACGAAGCATACCTTCGGCTGGTTGGCCAGCGACAGCAACAGTGGCAAAACAAAAACCAATTTGTGCGTGTTGCAGCGAATATAATGCGCCGAATCCTGGTAGATTACAGCCGCAGCTACCAGTCAGAGAAGCGTGGCGGAAAGGCCGGAAAAGTTCTGCTCGAAGAAGGCACGCTGGTCTTCAAGGGCCGGGCAGCGGATGTGATCGCAGTGGACGAAGCTCTGCACAGGCTTGCCGAAATCGATCTTCAACAAGCCCGGCTGGTGGAGCTGCGCTTTTTCGGAGGGCTGAGCATCGAGGAGGCTGCCAGTGCGCTGAACATCTCGCCGGCCACGGTGAAGCGCGACTGGAATGTCGCGAAAGCGTGGCTGGCACGAGAAATGAAGAGCGGCAAAGAAACCAATGGCTGAACCTTGGGCCCGAATCAAGGAAATCGTAGCCACTGCCCTCGAGCTTGATCCAACGCAGCGAGCCGAATTCATCCGCAAGCAGTGCGGAGACGATGAGCGCGTGCGGCAGGAAGTGGAGTCCCTGCTTTCCCATCACGACGGGGCCGACAGCGTTCTGGAGAACCCACCTGCCGGTAACTTGTTTCCTGCAGCTGAGCAGAAACTGATTGGGCACCGAATTGGTGCCTACCGTATCGTGCGTGAAATCGGTCAGGGAGGCATGGCGGTCGTGTATATGGCCGCACGGGACGACCGCGAGTTCGTGAGGCAGGTTGCGATAAAGATGGTGAGAGACGGTGGCAATCACAGCGAGATTCTCCGGCGTTTTCGTAACGAACGACAGACGCTCGCCGCGCTCGACCATCCTAATATCGTGAAACTGCTGGATGGCGGTACCACCGAAGAAGGCTGGCCGTACCTGGTGATGGAATATGTGGAAGGTCTGCCTATTGACCGATACTGTGACCAGAACGGCCTTACACTGCGCCGCCGACTGGAACTCTTCCGCCTGGTGTGTTCGGCGGTGCACTACGCGCACCGTCATCAGGTAATCCACCGCGACCTGAAACCGCGAAATATTCTGATTACAGAAGACGGGGTTCCGAGACTTCTCGATTTCGGGATTGCCAAAGTACTGGCTCCTGAGCTCGTCGTGGACCATGCCTCAACGGTTGGGGAATGGCGCCCCATGACACCCGAATATGCCAGCCCTGAGCAGGTGAAAGGGCAGCCCATTACGACGGCAGCAGACGTCTACAGCCTGGGTGTTCTGCTCTACGAAATGCTAAGCGGCCATCGGCCCTATCACGCGAACTTTTCGAGTTGGGCCGAGATTGAACGCGCCGTCTGCGAACAGACTCCCGTAGAACCGAGCGCGGCGGTCAAGAGGTCAGCACGCCTAAGTCCCACCTTGGAGTCTTCCTCGGAACCGGCAGCATCGCGAATCAGCAAGAACCGCAGTATGAGCGTTGATGGCCTGGTGCGATCGCTCAAGGGCGATCTTGACACTATCGTCATGATGGCTCTGCGCAAGGAACCGCCGCGACGCTACCCCTCGGCCGCGGAATTTTCCCGCGACATTGAACGCTATCTTTCTGGCCTGCCAGTCAAAGCGCGGCGTCCGACGTTTTCCTATCAAGGCCTGAAGTTTTTGCGCAGGCATCAAGAGGCCGCGATGGCTATCGGTGTGGCGCTGGTTGTGTTTGCCATGCTGCTGGGCTGGCAACTTCCACGGCTCCTGAGGAGTGATGTCCATCCAAGTGCAGTTCCCGCGGTCAGTAGAGGACGGCCTTCCGTTGCTGTGCTGGGATTCAAAGATCTATCGGGGCAGCACGACACCGCCTGGCTCTCGACGGCTCTGTCCGAAATGTTAACTACGGAGTTGGCTGCGGGAGAGAGCCTGCGAATCGTGCCGGGCGAAACCGTCTCGCGCGCGAAAATTGACTTGTCCCTGCCCGACGAGAATACATTCTCGCCGGAGACTCTGCAGCGTCTTCGGAACAACCTAGGCAGCGATTTTGTCGTCTCCGGAGCATATCTGGATTCCGGCAAAGGACAGGTTCGAGTGGACCTCCGCCTCCAGAACGCATCCAAAGGGGAAACGGTGGCAGCAATTTCGGCCACCGGCAACTCCGGGAATTTGTCGGACTTGGTCTCGGACTTCGGCACACGCATTCGCAGCAGGCTCGGTGTGCCTCCCGTCTCGCAGTTTGACACTTCGGGAATTGAAGCTTCCTTTCCATCCACGCCTGAAGCCATGAAGGCCTATTCCGAAGGCCTGGCTAAGCTACGCTCGTTTGATACGCTTGCAGCCCGTGACCTGTTCACGCGCGCGATAGAAGCCGATCCCGACTTTCCTCTGGCGCACATGGCACTGGCTAGGGCTTTTCAGACTCTCGGCTACGACGCCAAGGCAGTTGACGAATCAAAGAAGGCTCTAGATCTGGCTCAGAAGCTTTCCCGGCAGGAC
>JAIQFZ010000238.1 GCA_020073015.1 Terriglobia bacterium
AATGATGCCGATGCGGGCGGAGGCGGAGGTGGAGGGAGCAGCGGGGTTCGCGGCAGCAGGAGTGCCAGCCTGAGCCAGTGCGGTGACGGTCAACAGCGCTGCCGGCAAGATGAAGCGGAAAAGCTTACGTGTCATGAGTTGGTTTTGGACTCCTTGGAGCGACGCTCTCGGACTTCCTCAGAAACACCTCAAAACGGGCACATCCGTGCAGAAGGTTTCACGGGAATCTCGATTATAGGGCGAGCACGGGCCAGCGTCAAACCGGGAACTGGCGCGGGGCGGGGATCAGCGGCGCGAATCGTAAAGACCCACATCTGCCAAAAGCGGCGCAGATGTGGGGCACCGACGCCCGCAAAACGGTTTTCTGAAACCGACTTTAAAAAGTGGTGGCCACGGTGAAACGGAAAGTGGTCTTGGGTTCCTTCAGCTTCCAGTGCGGAGCGTAGGAACTGACCGCCTGCAGAAAACTGAAATCGCCAGCGCCGCCCGCCGGGAACATGGTGCGGGTGATCAGGCTGGGCGTGTCGGTGGGGGTATCGAGCCGCAACGGATTATAGGCCCAGTAGATGCGGAACGGCGCGTTGACCACCGGCATGATGACCTGCAACTCCAGGCCGGTGGAGGCGCGCGGTCTCCAGTTCGAGGCGCCGACGATCTTCAGGCCCTTGTTGAACGACTGGAAGACACCACCCACGCAATTGAAGGAGGCATCGAGCGCGGGACAGCCGAACGCGGTGGTATTGAGAAGATTCAACTGGGTGGCGTTGACCTGCAACTGGCCGGGACGGGCGATACCGTCGAATCCGATGTCGAAAAACGGCGCCAGCGTAACCGGGCCGACGATGGGAATGCGGTATTCCAAGTTGGTGACCACGCTGGTGTCGCCGCCGGGGAAGATGATGCGCTGCACCGGAAGAGGAACGGTCACGGTGCCCTGGCGGGGATTGTTGGGATCCTTGGGTACAGCGGTGCCATCCGGATTGGTGAGCGGGAAATCCACGCGCTCGACAAAGAAGGCGACCGGCGAAATGGCACGGATGTCAAAGCCGCGAATGTCGGTATCGCCGCCCATGAAGAAGCGCTCAAAGGGCGGTGACACGTGGCCGCCGTAGCCGCTGATGAAGGAACCCTGCACGCGGATGCCGAAGGTGTTGCGGCCGTCGCCATTGGGCTTGAGGCCCTTCATGGGCGTCCAGCGGGTGAACGACATGACCGGGCGGACGAAGGCGACGTTGCCGCCCATGCCGGCGATGTCGCCGCCGATGAAGATGTTGCGTCCGCGGTGCGGATGAACCGGGCTGTCCACCGTGTTCCAGGTGAAACTGGGAATCAGCTTGCTGGTGACGATGCCGGTCAGCGAATTGGGCCCGGAGATATTGCGGAAGTTCAGTTCCTGAAAATAGAGCTGCGAGAACGTACTGAACACGCTGATGGAGGAGACGTCAAAGGAATACCCCAAGCTGACGCGCTTGAAGGAGCGCCGGATGGGATAACTCAAGCTGGTGGTGAAACCGGTGCGCGACTGGCTGAAGTTCTGCAGCGATTGCAGGACGTTGTCGGGAAGATTCAGCTGCTGGCCGGCGATCAGGTTGGCCTGCTGCGCCTGGTTGAAGTTGAATTTCTGGTTGAACACGGTGAAGCCGAACTGCAAGGGGCGGTCGAACACGTAGGGCTCGGTGAAGCCGAAGGAAAGATTGCGCTGGCGGCTGCCGACGCTGGCCTGCAGAGTGAGGGTTTCACCGAGGCCGAGAAAGTTGTTGGTCTCGTAGGTGAGGCCGATGAAAGAGCCGGCCAGGCCGCTGACGCCGCCGCTGAGGCCAATGCTGTTCTTGCCCTTCTCCTTGACCTTGAGGGTGATGTCAACCGTGCCTTCCTGGTTGTTCTGCTTGACCTCGGAATCCTGCTCCGGCTTGAGGACGTCGAAATAGCCGAGCTGGTTGAGCCGCAAAATGCTGAGCTCCCACAGCCGGCTGTTGTAAACCCCGCCTTCCTCGATGGCGAGTTCGCGGCGGATCACCTTGTCGCGGGTGGTGGTGTTGCCCTTGAACTCGATGCGGCGAACGTAGAACGGCTTGCCCTCGTCGAGATCAATGGTGAGGCTGATCAGCTTCTTCTCATCGTCAAACTGCGTGTCCGGGACAGGGGTGAAATTGATGAAGCCGAGCGCTCCATAGGCGTCGCGGAGGTTCTTGAGGCCCTTGCGCACCAGTTCGATGTTGAAGATTTCGCCGTCTTTCATGGGGATCGAGCGGCGGAGCGCCGCGGCGTTGGTGATCGCCTTGTTGCCGGTGAACTTAATCTCCTTGAGGTGGTAGCGGTCCCCTTCCTCGACGGGAATGGTGATGTCCACCACTTTACCGGGGCCGTGCATGATGAGCGGAATGTGGAGGCCGCTGCTGCCCACGTCGCGGACCTGGGTTTTGGGATCCTGGACGACGGCCTTGAAGTAACCCTGGCGCTGAAAGGCGTCGCGCACCATCTCGGTATCTTCACTGAGCTTGGCGGCGTTGTAGGTGCGGCTGAAAATGTTTTCCAGAATGATGGAGTGCGGGATGCCGATGGGACGCATGTTGCGCATGGCATAGCGCAGAGTGCGGCTCTTGATGTGCTTGTTGTCCACGAACTTGATCTTGCCGACCTTGATCTTGGGGCCTTCCTTGACCACGAAGGTGATGCCCACGGCGGCCGG
>JAIQFZ010000239.1 GCA_020073015.1 Terriglobia bacterium
GGAGCATCAAAGGGGTTGCCGTAGATTCGTCCAAAGCGGTCGCCGATGGTGGCGGCAGCGAGAGCGGCGGCGGGCTGGCCGCTATCCTGAGGCGCAAACATATTGCGCATGGTGACGTCGGGATATCCCTTGACGTTGAGCACGCCGTTCATGCGGTAGGTGATGTCCTCCCCGTAGTCGTTGGTGCCGCGCAGGGCGTTGAAGACGGTCGCCATCATGGCCAGCGGGCTGAGCCGGGCGTTGTTCAGAATCTGGTAGTGGAATTCTTTGGTTGCCGGTCCGCCGTGAATGGTGACCGTGACCGGGATCATCTTAGGTTCCTTGCCCAGGACGCCGAGGATGCCGTTGTGGCGGTCCTGAACGAACGAGCCGGCGGCTTCGGTGGTGTTGACGATCTTGAAGGCGTTGTAGGTGGAAGGCAGCGTGGCGAGCACGGTGGCCTTGGTCATGGGCAAGTCGACTTTGCCGAATTGAAGCAGCGGATGGCCACAAGCGAGCAGGCGTTGAGGATCGATGTAGGTGACCGTGCAGGTGGCGGCGATGTCCATGTCGCCGCGCACCAGGACGGCGCTGACGGCGGAGCCGGCCTCGATGGGCTCGGGCTGTTTGCGGTCGCTGGAGGAGCCGATCCCCATCACCGGGACGATGCCGGCGGAAGCGAATTGCGACGCGTAGCGCTGCAGGGTTTCTTCGGAGAAGCCGTTGAAGACGAGCGGAGTTTCAATCGGCTTGAGGTAGTTGCTGTAGCTCTGGAGCGACGGGGCGGCGTCTTGCGATGGACTGGCCGTGCGCGAAGTTGTGTTCGGATTCGATGCGCTGGCGCGGGCAGGCTCGGGAGCGGGCCGCTGATCGAACGCATCGATTTCGAGCATCTCTTCGATCGGAGTAACGCCGGCGATCGGTTCCTTGGAGAATTCTCCGATGCGGAAGGCGAGAGCGCCGGCAAGTTTGCCGTCAATGTATACGGGGCTTCCGCTCATGCCGGCGACGACTCCGGTGTACTCGGGCTTAGTACCGTGCAGGCGGATGAGGATGATGTCGCCCTTGGGGCCGTTCACGTTGCGCAGCACACCCAGGACTTCCACGTCCATGGACTCGGGCTTGACGCCTTGAAAGACTGTGAGAGCAACGCCTTTCATGCCTTCATGAATCTGATCGAGCGGCATGATTTGCGGCGGCGGGTTGTCGGCGGCTGTGACCCATGTGGAGGACGTGAGACACAAAAGGGCGGCGAGTGAGAGAACAGACTTCCCCATGGATAGCCCCAGTTTGGCCAAACTTAGTGACCTGACGATTTCGGTTCCGCGTCTGGTTGGTTTTGCCAGGAGAGTGGCAGTTTCCAAGGCCCGCAAAATATCCCAACCGCGGAGTTGTTGCATCTATACTAGCACAGGACTTTTTCGAGGAACCCCCATGTTTTCTAGCGCATTTCCGCGGCCAAAGGGCTGGCTGGCAGGGCTTTCCGGGCGGTCTAGCTGGTTGATTATGCTGGTGTTTCTGGGGTGCTGGCTGACACCCCTGGCGCGGGCACAGAATACCTCGCAACAGCCACCCGCAAATCCCAACAAGCAGGAGGCTCCGCCCGAGGCGGGAGGGCCACAAAACGATGTTGGGCCGTATGTTGTCCCTAAGAAAAAGGAAGAACCGCCGCCTCCAGCCCCTGAAAAGCCGAAAAAGATCGAAGGAATGCCGGACTATTCGATCAAGGTGGACGTGCCGCTGGTCAACCTCGATGTGCTGGTGACGACCAAGGATGGGCAGGCGATTCCGGGGCTAAAGAAAGAGAACTTCAGGATCCTGGAGGATGGGGCGGAGCAGAAGATCGCGACCTTCAACCAGAGCGAAGCGCCGATCACGGCGGTGCTGCTGATCGAGTTTGCTTCCACGAATTACAACTACATGTACGACGCGCTTAATGCGTCGTATACGTTCGCGAGCGGGCTCAAGAAACAGGATTGGGTCGCGGTGGTTTCCTACGACATGAGAACCCAGATCCTGGTGGACTTCACCCAGGACAAGAGCGCCATTATGGGCGCCCTGAATACCCTGCGCATTCCCGGATTTTCCGAGCGCAACCTGTTCGACGCGCTGTTCGATACGCTGGACCGGGTGGACCGGATCGAAGGGAAGAAGTACATCATTCTGGTTTCTTCGGGACGCGACACGTTCAGCCGGATCAATCTCGACCAGGTTTTAAAAAAGCTGAAGTCCACGAAAGACACGACGATTTACGCGGTCAGCATCGGGCGAGCGCTCCGGGAATGGCTGGAGGCGCAGGGATACTCGGGAGGAATCCAGCAACTCGATTGGCTGCAGGCTGACAATCAGATGAATACTTTCGCTCACCTGACGGGCGGGCGCGCTTACTTTCCGCGCTTTGAGGGGGAGTTGCCGGAGATTTTCCGCGACGTGGCAGCCGACATCCGGAACCAGTACACGATCAGCTATAAGCCGACGAATACCAAGCTGGATGGGACGTACCGCAAGCTGAAAGTGGAGTTGCAAGCGCCGGATGGGGGGCCACTCAAGATCCGCGACCAGAAGGGTAAAGACGTGAAGGTCGTGATCTATGCGCGGGACGGGTACACGGCGAAGCACCAGGTGGAATAATCAAGAAACGCGCTGGCTTCAGCCTCTGACGTACTTTGGGCCTAAGACAACATGCCGTACCTCAGCGGTTGAAA
>JAIQFZ010000112.1 GCA_020073015.1 Terriglobia bacterium
CACATTGGGGTGGGGCGCAGGATGGTAGATGATCACACTGGCGACCAAGAACTAAGCTCGCCGATGAAGGTGCGCGAGCTGATGGCCCTTCTGAAGAATGTCGATCCCGACTTTCTGATCGTGATTGGCGCTGATTCGCAATCCCTGATCGTCGTGAACCCAAAGCCAGGGTTTTGCCAACCCGAAGAACTGGGGCAGGACGGCGTGTCGCACTTTACCGAGCCGGATCGCAAATTTCTCCGTGAGTTGCATATCAAGTAGCTTTCTGCGCCTCTGCATTACCAACTCAATTTAAGGGCAAGCTGTATTTTTCTGGGAATTCCCGCAGCGTTCACGGTTCCGAAGCTGGCACTAGTGATGGTGCGCCAGGCATCGCCTTGGGCAGTGAGAAACGGGGTGTTGAAGATGTTGTACATCTCGGCGCGGAACTGAAGCTTCCACGGACCCGAACCCCAAGGTCCGCTCTCGGTAAGTTCGGTGTCCTTGAAGAACGACCAGTCGAAGTTCATAAGGCTGTTCATCCGCACGCTATTTCTGCTGCACGTGCCGTCATTGCCCAACAGCGGCTGGGTGAATCCCGAAATGGCTCCGGGCGCACCGAGCGTAAAGTGGGTGCCGGCGGGAGCGCAGTTGGGCCGGGTGTTGTCTAAGCTGGGAGAGATGAGGCTCCCGTCGAGATTCACGTCGGCCACAGGGAGTTTGTTACCGGTCACGTCCTGTATGGTACGGGTCCCAGCCAGAAGAGTTGCAGGCACGGCGGACTGCCACAGGTTTACGGACTCGAAGCTCCAGCCGTCGAGCACCTTTCCGGCGAAACCCTTCCGGCCGCGGAAAAACGGGACCTGCCAGACCCCTGTGACGATGATGCGGTGGCGGATATCGAAATTGGAAACCGCCCGCTCCGCGGCTAGCTGGGACGCGTCCTGCGCAAAGCTGTTGTCGTTGGCCTGAATGGCAGGATAAAAATCGGATGCATTGTCAATCGACTTCGACCAGGTGTACGAAGCCTGGAACTGCAGCCCGTGGGAGAAGCTCTTGTTGCCCGTCAGCTGAAGCGAGTGGTAGGTGGAACTGGCTCCGTCATCGAGCCGGTTCACTTGATTGAAGCGCGAATCAAGCCGATTATTGCCGGGCCCATTTTCGTTCTTAATCGCCTGCTGAAAATCCGTGAAGCGCGCGGTTTCGTCAGCCGGGCTGGTGGCGGGAGCCGGACCGTTAACGACCGGGTTGATGGGAACCAGCCGCGTCAGGTGCGTGCCTTTGCTCCCGATATAGCTCAGGCCGAACATGTAACTTCGTCCGAGCTGGTATTCCATTCCGAGACTGTACTGCTGCACGTAGGGATTCCTCAGCTGCGGATTCACGGTGTTGACACTGCCGAAATTTCAGACTGGATCGTCGCTGTGCCGGTTACAAGATTGTCGAAACTATTGGTTCCGGAAATCGGGCAAGGGGGGCCTTGAGGGCAGAGGAGAGTGGGCTGGTAATTAAAAGGTGGTGCAGAGCGGGCCACCGTGAGCAGGTCGAACGTGAACGAGTCCCAATAGATGCCATAACCGCCGCGCAACACCAGGTTTCCGTGACGCGGGTTCCAGGCGAAACCCACGCGCGGCGCAACATTCCTGGGATTGCGATCCACCGCCGGTCCCCCCATACGAAAGCTCCCCAACGGCCCTGTCCCTGCGTCTCCTACGGCCCCCGGCAGCGCAGGATCGAGCACGGACAGGCGACCCTTTGCCTCGTCCAGGGCTCCCTGCAACTCCCAGCGTGCACGCCGGCAAGGAAGCCAGCAAGTGAAGAGAAGGTGAAGACACCACGTGTGTTGGTGTCGGCCTGGGAATGGTCCTGGATCCTGCGCACATCGAAACCCATGCTCAGGATGTGCCCGCCGCGAGAATGGCTGAGCGTGTCGTTGATCTGGTAGATGTTGAAGCGCCGCTCCTGGGGGTTAATGTTCAGCGAGCCAAAGTTCAACGGAACAGCGCCCACGATCTGAAACCTGGGAGTCACAACTCCGTTCTGCGGCAGGCTTAGCGCGCGCGCATATCCATAGGACAGCCGCAGTTGATTGACGGTCCGCATGTTAACCACGTAGCTATCAGTAAGATTGGCATTATTAAGAGCGAAGTGGATATCCGTATCAAATCCGGGCAGCGTATTCTGCCCGGCGCTGCGGGCTACGAACGAGCCCGAACTCTGCAAATAGCGCGCCGACAGTGAGTGCCCGGCACTCAGCCGCTGGTCGGCTTTGAGCAGCAGTTGGTAGGTATTGATCGGCGAAGGAATTTGGGTTGGTAGTTGCCCGAAGTTCGGATCCTCGGGATTGATCGTAGGCAGCGGCAGATAACGGGTCATCAGGTCAGTGATGATGGGATCCGACGCGCGGGCCCGCGCCGCCTCGGTGGGCAGGTTGGCGACCGTCGTAAAAGCGTTGCCGCGAATGCGGCGGCCTTCGTAGGCGCCAAACAGAAAAGTACGATTGCGGATCGCCGGCCCGCCCGCGCTGACCCCATAAACGTTCGACTGCACCGGGGTAGCGTGACCGCTCCTGTCAAAGTAATCGCGCGCATTGAACAACGTGTTCTGGACGAAGTCGTAGGCGCTCCCGTGCAGGTTGTTGGTGCCGCTCTTGCTGACCATGATGACTTCCGCGTTCGACTTCACACCATATTCCGCGGAGAAGTTGCTGGTCAGGAGCTTGAATTCCTCGAGCATTTCGGGAGTAACGGACTGCATGCCGAGAGCGAAGCCTCCATACTCCCAGTCGTTGGCGTCGGTGTAGTCCAGCTGTACGGAGGCGGAGCGGGCACGGCCGCCGTTGGCCGAGAAAAGGCCGGCTTGCGGCCCCAGCACGAGCACCAGGGAACCGCCGCCCCCGAAGGTGCTGCCGCCGCGCGGATTGTTCATCGGCTGCACGCCCGGCGCCAGGTGGATGAGCGAAATCATGTTGCGGCCGCTGCTGGGCAAGCTCGATAACTCCAGATCGGTGCGCGTGGTGCTGTGCTGGGCATCGGTGATATTCAGATTGCCCGGCATCTCACTTAGTACATCGATCGTCGCGGACTGCGGGTCTACCCCCAAAGTCATGTTCCGGCTGGTTGTCTCGCTGGTCAGTATTTGGATTCGTTCATGTTTCTTCGCGAAATGCAGGGCCTCTGCCGTCAGTTCATAGTCCCCAGCGGGCATGGCGAAGAAAACGTAGAGACCGTCTGGGCCAGTGACATAGGTCCGCGTCGCGCCGGTGCCGAGGTTTTGCAAAGTGACCTTGGCCTCGGAGACAACTGCGCCGGCCGGGTCGAAGATGGTTCCCTCCAAACGACCGACTGTGTACTGGGCTTCGAGAGGAAGCGCAGTCGCAGCGCCGAGGAGCAGGAGGGCCAATCGGATCAACAAACTATATTTGCACGCAGATAACATGGATGGCCACCCTCTGTGTACTTCGATCGCGTTCCTGCATCGTTTGCTCAGCCGGGTAGCTCGGTATCCGGAACCAGAAGCCAGAGAGAAAAATCCCTTGCGGTCTGGTTTGGAAACCAGCGCGTTGTCGAAGCGCCAGTGGCCGTCGGGAAAACTGCGTGCGGCCCATCGAGTGTCCGCCTCGATCCATGTGAGGCGGGCTGTCAGCGGATTGTTCCGGAGAGTGGGCCGGCGTTCAGTGACGTAGATCACAATGACCTGTGATTTTCCGCGGTCCTAGCTCGCACACATCTCGTCTCTTCGGCAGCCGGATTTCTTAGCGGAGGGGCAACCCGGTCAACTTATCACCGACGACCGTGATCACCATCACAGACAGGATGGCCGTAGCGCACGAGAATCTGGGCTGTTTTTTATCGCAAGTCTTCACGCAGTTATCGCCCGCAAAACGGGTTGCAATGGAGAACTACCACCGCCATTAGGAGGCCGTCTCATGGCAGCAACCGAATCGAAAGTTGCACCCTGGCCCGCGATCCCCACAGCAAAACCTGAAGAGGTTTATGCGGGACTCAGCGACCAAGCCAAAGCGTATCCGCTCTTCCTGGAGTCGATCCTGCGCCCAGAACACAATTTCGAAAAACCGGAAGCGCTTTCCCGCCTTCGCGTGCTGGATTGTACGACCAGCATGATGATTGGGCACTGGTGCTCCTCGCAGCTTTCCGAACTGGGGGCCGAGGTCATCCAGGTCGAGCCCCCGGGAGGCGATCCACTTCGTAAGCTGACACCCTTTGGCCGGCAAGAATACATGTTCGAGGACAAGGAAACCGGGGAGAAAGTCGGCGGACAGTTTCTCCATGAGATGCGCAACAAGTCCTCGGTCACGCTGAATGTGGCAACGGAGGAGGGCCGCAAGATTCTCAAGGATCTGGCCATCCATGCCGACGTGATCATCGAGAACGCGCCTCCCGGCCAGTGGGACGAGTGGGGGATCGGCTATCGCCAACTGCGCGAGCTCAACCCCCGCTTGATTTACTGCTGGGTCGGCCAGCGCGGACAGTGGGGTCCTCTTAAAGACAAACCGGGAATGCTGGATCCGATCGCCCAGGCGGCCTGCGGGTTCGTTCACGGCACTGGAGATCCCAAGGAATTTGGCGGACAGCCGACCCGTTCCGCGCTGTGGATGGCGGACCATGTGGGCGGGAGTGCGGCGGCCATGGGCATCCTGGCGGCTGTGATGTATCGCGAGAACGTTTCGGGCGAAGGGCAGTTCGTCGAAGCGACCTCGGCGGAAGCGATTATCCGCATCCTCGATTACAGCTGGGCGTGGTACTCGATGGACGGCAGCATCCGTCCGCGATATGGCAACTGGGACCTGGCCATCAATATCTATGCCGTGAACCCGTGCAAGGACGGCTACATGATGGTGGGCGGTGGCCATGACCGCCTCTGGTACCGCATCTGGCGCACGGTGGGGGACGAATGCCCCGCGGTGGAGGAAGAGATCCTCGGCGACCCACGCCTGCGGGAAGTCGCCGACCGCCTGGCCCACAACCAGCAGGTGAAAACCTACACCCTGCTCGGGGAGTGGCTCAAAGACAATTCGCGCGCCGACGCCGAGCGCAAGCTCTCGAAGCAGCAAGTGGCGTCGGGCGGCGTGCTCTACGTCAACGAAGTGGCGGAATATCCGCACTTCAAGTACCGCCAACATGTGGCCGAGTATGAGTCTCCGCACTACGGGAAGATTCTTTACGGCACGACTCCTTACCAGCAGCACAAGACCCCGGGAAGGCTGAAATGGCTGGGCCGCCCGACCGGCTACGACAATCAGGATATTTATCGGCGGCTGCTCGGTTTCACGGGCGATGATTTTGCCCGGCTGCAGAAAGACCACGTCATTTGACGCAGGAGGAATCTGATGGCAACACAACCCATTAATAAGGCACAGTCATTCGAGGAGTTTTGCCGGGAATCCTTCAGTCCCAAGAAGGAATTTTCCAAGCCCGAAGTGTTGAAGGGATACCGGGTGTTGTCCTGTACCCAATACATTTTGGGTCCCTCCTGCGCTTCCTATCTCGCCGAACTGGGCGCCGAGGTCATCAAGATCGAGGCGCCTCGGCGGGGCGAGGCGATGCGCCACACCACACCGTTTAACGAGCCGTTCTTGTATCCACTTTCCAAGTGGGTACCGGAGCGCGGCACCGGACTCGGCTTCCTGGGCGCGAACCCGAACGAGTATTTCATCTCGATCGACTTCCACCGCCCGGAAGGACAGGCGCTGGTCAAGAAACTGGCCGCCAAGTCCGACGTGTTCGTGGAGAACTACCGGCCCGGTACGTTCGATCGCTGGGGCATCGGATACCGTCAGTTGAAGGAGATCAATTCCCGGCTCGTCTACTGCTGGCTCGGTGGTTTTGGCGGCTGGGGACCGGGACGTGTGCGCGCTTCCTACGACATTCTCGGACAGTCGCAGGGCGGCAACTTTGGCATGACCGGCAAGCAGGAGTTTATGGGCGGCGCGCCAGCCAAGCATACCATTTGGCTCGCCGACTACTGGGGTGGCATGATGGGCGCCACTCAGGTCCTGGCGGCGCTGTACTGGCGGGATCATGTCTCCGGCGAGGGCACGTTTACCGAGTACTCGCAGGTGCACGGCGTCACACGCCAGCTCGAGTATGCCTTGCCGCTCTATGGACGGCACGGCATCACACGGGAGCGCTGGGGCAACTGGGATACGCAGCTGTGCGTGCACGGCATCATTAAATGCGGCAAGTCCTCGTACCCCAAGTCCGAAAATCCCCAGGAACAGGAAGAAGGCTACATTCTGATCAGCGCGTACGAAGACAAGGACTTCGCGCGGCTGTGCAAGGCCGTTGGGGAAAGCACCCTGGCTACCAAGTACGCCAAGGCTGATATCCGCATCAAGCCCGAAAGCCAGATGGAGATTTATCCGGCTCTGGAGAAGTGGGCAGCGGATAAGTCGAAGGAACAGGTAGCGGCGGTTATGGACACCAACAACATCCTGAATCAGCCGGTGTGGAACTCCAAGGAGGTCGCCAACCATCCGCACTGGAACGAGCGCGGATCCGTTCGCTGGCTGGATGATCCGACGTACGGCGAACTGCTGCACCAAGGGCCGGCGTACAAGATGTCGGCAACCCCGCCGCGCCTGAAGTGGGCGTTGAAGCCGGTAGGTGCCGACAACGAGCGCATCCTGGGCGAGTTGGCCGGGTTGTCGCCTGCCGATCTTAAGCGACTCGAAGAACAAGAGTGTATCTGACGGAGACCAACTATGCTGCTCATATGCCCGAAGTGCAAAAGTAAGAATTTCCTCGATCCCTATCCTTTCTGGAACTTCAAGGGCACGACGCAGTGCGCCGGATGCAAAACGATCTGGCGCATTGAAACCTCGGGAGGAACGTGTGTGGCCGGGCCCGAGGAAGGGAAAGGCGCCGCGGACTTGCTGCCCGGCTTCGCCGAGAAGCCGGACTATTCTCCCCTTTCCGGCCCGGGTCTGACCCGGTCGGCGCCGCGCGCCCGCAAGGACGCGGTCTGTAAGCCAATTCCCATCGAACGCAACGTGCGGGGTAAGATCATCAGCGGTCATCCGCTGAAGAAGGAAGATCTGGTCGGCAGCAAACCGAAGTTCATCGTTGCCGGATCTCGGTGAAGGATAACTGGAGGCAAT
The DNA here is from genome assembly GCA_020073015.1 of Terriglobia bacterium. Taxonomy (GTDB): domain Bacteria; phylum Acidobacteriota; class Terriglobia; order Terriglobales; family Acidobacteriaceae; genus Acidiflorens. The sequence goes on from JAIQFZ010000112.1 coordinate 7,100, forward strand.
AATGGCTAATTACAACACTGACTGCCTGTGCGTCCGCTGCACGCATCTGCGTCCGGCGCTGGATCCCAACATTCAGAAGGCCTACCTCGGCAAGTGTGTCAAGCGGGAGTGGCCGTTTACGCTCTCGATCACGCTGCAGGGCTGGACGGAGTGTAACGTCTTCGCGGAGAGCGGCAAGACGTATGTACCGCCCCAACCGGTGGCCGTCAAGGCCGTGGCCGCAGCCAGCTCGGCGGCTGCTGCCAAGAAAGTGGAATTTTACTATAGTTCGACCCAGAAGCCGGGCGAGACGTTTCCCTGCGACATCAAGCGGGCTCTGCAGTTGGTGAAGGATCTCCAGGGTGCAGGGGTGAATTGCAAAGCCATCGACGTTGCCGGCATCAAGGACCGCTTCCCGATCTATCACAAGTCGGTCAGCGGACCCGATGCGAGCGTACGTCCGGTCTTCGGTTTCAAAGGCGCTCTGGTAGAGGACTTTGGAACCACGGTTCCGGCGCTGCTGATCTTCGAAGGCGACCGCTACCCGGTGCTGGCTTTCCCGCGGAACGATGCGGTGCGCGGGACCATCCGTGTGGAACAGGCCTTGGAGGATCTGGTGGCCGAGAAAGCCGCGGCTCCAATGACCAAAGTAGTGGGATAAGGAGAAATTCACCGATGGCCGACCATTTACCGCCGCGCGATCTGTGGCCGAAACGTCTTTACACTCTGCCAGAATTTGCGACCTATGCCGAGCGGTTCAACCCAACGGAAGAACTGCTTGGCAAGGCGGTGGCGGCTGGCCGGGGTGAGCGCGCCGCGGTGCTCTTCGAAGACCAGCGGATAACCTATGGCCAGCTCCTTGCTCAAGCCAACAAGCTTGGCAACGCCCTGCGCGAACTGGGAGTGCAGGAGGGCGACCGCGTCATCCTGCGAACGCCCAACATACCGCCCGCGCTGGTCGCGAACTTCGCAATCCTTAAGCTGGGAGCGGTCTGCACGCCGACGTCACCCCTGTTTTCGCGCGCCGAGATCGCCCACGTCGCCAACGATTCGGAGGCGGTAGCGATTATTGTCAGCAGCGCGCTCCTGGGCGAAGTCGAGGCTGCGCGCGAGAACCTTCAGACCGTCAAGCACATCATTGTGGTTGGGGGCGATGCGGCCGAGGCCAAGGCCAAAGGATTCCTCGCCTACGGCGAGTTGTTGCAGTCGGGCAGCCCAACCCTCGATCCGGTGCTCCGCAAACGCGAAGACGTGGGCTTGCTTCTTTACACTTCGGGCACTACCGGACGGCCGAAAGGGACGGTCCACTTAGTAGAGGAACTGTTGATCGTGCCCGACGGCTTCGGGAAGTACGGCTGGCGCGTCACCGAGAACGACGTCATCGGCGGGTCCGCTCCCCTGGCATTTGGGGCGGGCTACTCCAGTTATGCGACCATCCCCTTCCGGTTCGGCGCGGCCGCCTCGCTCATCGCCAAGTTCGACCCGGAAAAAATGTTCGACACGATTCAAAAGCATAAGATCTCCATCTTGACTCTTGCCCCAACCGCCTACCGAAAGATGCTGCAGGTCCCGGACGCAGAAAAGAGATACGACCTCAGCAGTCTGCGCGTCTGTACCGGCGGCGGCGAGAGCCTGACTGCTCCGACCTATCAAGCGTGGAAGGAGAAATTTGGGCTGGAGATCTTCGAGGGACTGGGCACGACGGAGATGATGTATGTCTTTGCCTCCAACGTGGTCAGCCGCAAAGCCAAGGCCGGATCCTTCGGCCAGGCCGTACCTGGCTACGAACTGAAAGTGATCGACGAAGAAGGAAAGGAAGCCCAAACCGGCAACATCGGTCATTTTGTCGCCTGCGGACCAACTGGCACGATCTACTGGCGCGATCCTGACAAGCAGCGCCACGCCGTCACTTCGGAGGGCTGGAACCGGGCCGGTGATTTCGTGCTGGTGGATAACGAAGGCTACTTCTGGTTCGTGTCGCGGGAGGATGACATCATCAAGAGTTCCGGTTACCGTATCGGTCCCGAGGAGATTGAGGTCACCCTGGCCACCCACCCCGCTGTTGCCGACGTCGGGGTCATCGGGGTACCCGACGAAGTGCGCGGCCAGATTGCCAAAGCATTCGTGGTGCTGAAGGCTGGGGAAACTCTCAGCTCCGAAGATCTGATCGCCTTCTGCAAGGGCAAGATCGCGACCTACAAGCTGCCTCGGGAAATCGTGATCGTAAACGAACTCCCGCGCACACCCACAGGAAAGCTGCTCCGCCGCGTGCTGAAGCAGAGAGAGCCCGGGGCTCAGCAGCCGGGCGCCCCGCTGAGGACTGGCACCGGTTAAGGATAAGGCAGCGCTCTGGGCAACAACCGGCTCGAGCTTTTCTGTGCCCGCTATCACGCCGAAAAGATTTGTCGGCAGCCGCGGCTCCCGTTGCCCCGTAGCCTGCCGTTCGCACTTCGCAAAGATTCTTTTGGTCCTGCGCCCAGGAATAGGGTAAAACTGTATCCGCTTTCGTTCTCCTGGAGCTCTCCATGAATGCCTTTCCTAGCCACGAGTCGCTCTGCGAAAGCATTGTGGAGCAGAGCCCGATCGCCATCGTTGTTGGGGATCGCGAGGGCATTGTGCGGTTGTGGAATGCCGGCGCGGAGACGATGTTCGGTTGGAGTGCCGAGGAGGCGCTCGGCAAGTCCATGGACATGATTATTCCCGAGAAGCACCGGCCGCGTCACTGGGAGGGCTACGACCAGGTTATGGGAACCGGGGTGACCAAGTACGGCCGGAATCTGCTGGCCGTTCCGGCGCTGACCAAGGACGGGCGGCGAATCTCGATCGAGTTCAACGTCGTGCTGCTCAAGGATGCCGAGGGGCGGGTCCTGGGCATAGCCGCCACCATGCAGGATGTGACTGCGCGCTGGGAGCGGGATAAAGCTCTTCGCGCACGCCTGGCTGAGCTTGAAGCCAAAGGGAAGGCCGGCACGGTCCCTGACCTCAGGGGCTAAAGCCCATGCTTACTGGGCCCGGGGCGGCATGGCTAAAGCCATGCCCTACCCAAAACCATTTATGAAACAAGTTCTGGGCGACTGAAATGACGATTCCGGTACTTCGCGGATTGCTGTCGAACGCCGTGCTTCTCCTGTGGGCCGCTTGGTCACTGGCACAGGCGCCAGCTGCGCACGTCTCGACGAGTGCGGGTTGCTCCTCCGGACTGGTCGCCTTGCGCACCACCGATGGTGTGCGCCTGCAGGGCATCGTCTTTCGCGCTGCGAAACCGCGTCCGAGCGCCCTGTTGCTGGTCCATGGCTACGGCGGCACCTTCTATGGCGCCTACTTCGCGAAGTTCGGTGAGGCTGCCGCTCAGGCTGGCTACGACACACTCGCCTTGAACATGCGCGACCACGACTCCGGACCCAAGAAATCTTCCTTCTTAGATAACCGGTCTGATATTGCAGCTGGCGCCGCCTATCTGCGTCAACTCGGTCACAAGCGCCTGGTTTTGCTCGGACAAAGCATGGGTACAAACCGCGTCCTGTACTACCAGGCTGCCAGCGGCGACCCGGATATTGCGGCCACGGTGCTGGTGAGTGGTCCCGGCGATCTCTTCGAGTGGAATGTATGGCAATTTGGCAAGGAGAAAGCCCAGGCCACGGTAGACGAAGCATTGAAACTGCAGCGAGCCGGCCGGGAAGAGGAGTTCATGCTGGTCGACCTTGGCCCCATCGGGAAGGCGCTCTACACTGCGCGATACCTTCTAAGCATGCGCGGCCCAGATCGACGCTCGAATCCTTACACGAACTTGGCCAAGGTGAAGAACCCGATCCTCATCGTTCAAGGCACTGCCGATAAGCTCATTGCAGCGGACGTCGGCAAAAGGCTGCAGATCGCAGCAGGTCCCACCGCCGTGTTGGCAAGCATTGAGGGTGCCGAACACGGCTTTGAGAATTACGAGTCTCCCCTCATCGAGAAGGTACTGGGCTGGTTGAGCATGGTCGCGCCGTAGGCGGATCTGCGCCGCCGGCAAGTTCGGCGATCCGAGGCTGAGTCCGCGACAAGCCGCTTAGATGCGCGGGAGAGAAGTCACAGACTGAGGTACCTATGAACCTGGAGCGCGTCACTACCTTGGCCGCTACCGACGGCCACAGCATCCCGGCATACCTTCTTGCGCCGGACTCTGCGCGCGGCGGCGTGGTCCTGATCCCTCCTTATGGCGGAACGAAGGAGCACATGCTCGGGATCGCCGTCACACTCGGAGAAGCTGGGATAGCCACGCTGGCGATTGACCTTTGCGGTCACGGTGAAAATCGCGCCGCCATCGGTCCGGCGATGCGCGACGAGGTCGAGTCTGCGATTCGCTACGTGCGCCGCTTCGGCCGGACCGCGGCCCTGGGCATCAGCTTGGGAGGCCGGCTGGCGTTGATGTCTTCTGCGGATTGCATGGTCGCCATCTCGCCCTCGGTGGTTGTGGCCATCTCGCCGCAAGGGAAGTGGATGTTTGAGACCTTCCCCAGTCCTGCGGTACGTGAGCCGTACCCGGGGTATGTGGTGGAGTTGCTCGATACCCTCGGTCCCGTGGCGCCCCACGATCGTCCTTGTCTGCTACTCTATGCCGAGCTCGATATCCCCGCCATTCTCCAGGGCGCACCTGGACTGAAGGCGAGCCTTTCGAAGTCCGAGTTGCGCTATGTCACGAGCAACCTGCACCCCGAGGTTCAGCATGAGAATGGCTTTATCCGTTACCTGCCGCGCTGGTTCAACCATATGGAGCTTAAGTTCAACTACGAGGTGCTGGCCATCACCACGGGCTGGCTGAACGAACGCTGGGGCAAGGCTCAGGTTGCCTAGGCGCCTCTCTCGTGCAGAACATTCATGTAACCAAGGAGTCAAAACGATGAAGTGGGAATACTTTGATCGGATGGTGGTTTTCAGCGAGAGCGACGAGGGCATGGTCAGCGGCCTGGATTCGTGGATCAACGGCGCCGGAGCGGAGGGCTGGGAACTGGTGAGTTCGGTTCCGTTGATCGCCCCCAACAAGGACGGTGTCGCCTACGGGACCATCGGTATCCACATGGTATTCAAGCGGCCGCAGGCAGCACCGGCTGAAGCGTGAAGGCAGTTATGTCGGACTTGCGCGGACGGGCCTTGATTGAAAGCCGGTTCGGGAAACTGGGCTCCGGCCAACAGTCGGTTCTGATCGGGGACGAGGAGTACGATCTCGAGACTTTGCTCGCCCGCATGGATCTTGGGTTCGAAGACAGCTGGCCGATTGACGTTCAGGCGGTATCGGAGAATTGCTTTTGCGTCCGCTACTACGATGGACAGGACCAGCGCATCGTGGCCCACGAGTTCGACGCCAGCTTCGCGTTCGTCGCTGAAACGCGTGGCCATATAGCCGAGTGGATCGGCGACGAGGCTTATTACGATTGGTTTCGAAGCATGGCTCGTCGTCCGCCCATACCCGGCGCCGACGTCTGACGCTTTTGCATCTGACAAAGTCGAGATGGATACGCCGCGAGACCGCCAGGTAATCGAGAGCCGATTTGGGCCGCTGGGCGGCGGCGCGCAGTGCCTTGCGATCCGGGGCGTGGAGTATTCGCTCTCGCAGTTGCTCTCACAAATCGGCGCGGAGTTTGACGACAGTAAGCCCATCGATGCGCTCGCCGTGGAGGAAGGACATTACGTGCTCCGCTATATTGACGGCCAGGACCAGCGCGTCGTTGCCGCGGAGTTCGACGGTGACTTTCGTATACTCAGCGAAGTGCGGGCCAGCCTCTCGGAATGGGAAGGCGACGGCTCGAACCTGGCCTACTACAGCGGGCACTGAGCGGAGTCCGGCAAAAACAGTAACGATTCACGAGATGTTTGTTTGTGGCTGCGCCAATCCAAGACCATGCCTTACCCATGTCACTCATGACAGGAGCCAGCGATGAAAGATACGTTGCAGCCCGGCCTCACCTTTGAGTTCAAGTTTCGAGTGCCCGAAAACAAGACCGTCCCCTACCTCTACCCGGAATCTCCGGAATTCCAGTTGATGCCCAAGGTACTGGCCACTGGCTACATGGTTGGGCTGTTGGAGTGGGCCTGTCTGCGAGCTATCCTTCCCCATCTCGATTGGCCGAACGAGCAGACCGTCGGCACGCACGTCAACTTCACTCATTCCGCGGCGACGCCACCAGGGCTGACCGTGACCGTCCGCGTAAAACTCGAGAAGGTTGACGGCCGCAAGCTCAGCTTCTCGCTCGTGGCCGACGACGGCATCGACACGATCTCCGAAGGCACGCACGAGCGCTTCGTCATCGACGCCGCCAGGTTCAACAGCAAACTGGCCGAGAAGGTCGCGCGCGCCGCCAGCGCGTGAGCCTCGGAAGATCGCTCAGGCCGGGCTGCCACCACTAGGATTTCGATATCTTCTCTTACTGCTCCTCGCGCACGTTCGGCAGCCAGCGCAGCATGTGATGCTGAAGTTTTGTCACCACCCAGTTCAGCAGGATCCCGATGGTGCCAGCAATCATGATGGCCCCGTAGGTTTCCGGGATGCGATAGCTGGACTGGTAAAGATAGATGCCGCGCCCCAGTCCGCGTTCCCCCAAGCCGATGAACATTTCCACCGCCACCACGAGCACGAGGGAGTAGGAAACCGCGGTCCGTATGCCATCGAAGATGCTGGGCAGGGCCTCATAGAAGAGCACGTCGGAAACCGTCTGCCAGGAGTTCAGGTTCAACAACCGGGCTTGGTAGAGGCGGCGCTGATTGGCCAGGGCTGCGCCCGAAACCGCATTCACCAGGATCACCAGCAGGCTCGGATAGGCTGCCAGCGCCACGATCGACGTCTCTCCCACTCCGGCCACGATCAGGAACAACGGGAAAAGTGCGGAAGCGGGAACGGAGCGCAACGCGTGCAATGGCCCTTCGACAACCTTGTAGGCACGCTGGCGATACCCCAGAAACAAGCCGACCGGAATGCCGAACACGCAAGCCACCAGCAAAGCCGCCAGCACACGGCCCAGGGTCAAGGCAATATCCGCAAACAGTCTCTCGCGGAGCATGCCCGGCACCGCGCGAGCCACGTTCCAGGGCGCCGGCAGAATGATGGGATCCACCAGACGCAACGCGGTAACGATGGCCCACACTCCAATCAGGCCGCCCACGAACGACAACGCGCGCCAGTTTCGCCTAAACCAATCCATTCTCAAACCAGTCCATTCCTAACAGGCTGCGGAAAAAGTCGTTTCTGGGCAAGAGCCGGGCCCTCAGCGGCTAAAGCCGCATTCAAAACAATGCAGTTATCGCAGCGCTGAAGCGCTGCGCCACCCAAAATCACGAGCAACATCGAGTTTTTCCGCAGCCTTTTCCGCAGCCTGCTAAACCAATCCATCGCGGATACCGTTAATCAGCGCCTGCTGCATGGCGTCGTAATCGGGCGTGTTCTCTTCGCGGGGAAAACCCAGGTGGAAATCGAGATCGGACATCACCCGCACCGGCCGTTTGGCGATGATGATGCACCGCATGCCCAGGGCCAGCGCATCCGAGACATTATGGGTAATGAGGACCAGCGTCATCCGATCTTTGAGCGCAAGCTCGTGCAACGCGGATGTGATCTCCGCCTTGACCTTGCCGTCCAGAGCCGAGAAGGGTTCATCCAGAATCACCAGCTTCGGTTTCCAGGAGAGGCAGCGGGAAAGCGCCAACCTCTGTAACTCGCCTCCGGAAAGCTGCGCCGGATAAACATCGGAAAGCGGGCTCAGCCGGAACAAGGTCATCAGGTAGCAAATGCGGTCCCGGCGTTCCCGGCCTTCCCACTTCAGTTTCTCCAGCGGATAGCGCACGTTCTCCAGAACGGTCTGCCAGGGAAAAACGCCGTTCATCGGATGCTGGTCCACGTACACCAGGTCAGACGGACCGGTAAAGTCCGGGGAACGCCGGACGATTCCTTTTTGTGGGAGGACAATGCCGGCCATGATGCGGCCCAGCGTACTCTTACCGACGCCGCTCGCGCCCATGATTGTCACGATCGAACCCTGTTCGATTCGCAACGAGAAGTCCTTGTACAACGCCCCATTGATGCCGTTCAAGCGGGTGGCATAGGAAAAGTCGATGTCCTCCAGTTCCAGCGCGCTACGATTGGAAAGCGCCGGACCGCTCATCGGGTAGGAACCGCCGGGGTAAGATCCACCAGTCTGTGGGCGTCGATTCGTTCCGGGATCTCGCCAGTTTGGTAGAGCAGGTCGATGAACTGCTGCAGGTTGGCGATATCCACCTGGTTCGACAGCGTGACATCGGCGATGTTCACCCGAGAGGCGATTTCCGGCGACAGCTTGATGTATTTGGTCAGCAGGGTGCGCGACTCGGCTGGATGTGCAGCCATGTAGTCCACTCCCTGCTGCAAGGCGCGCACGGCACGGACCGCCAACTGCGGATGGCTGCGCTCGAACTCTCGCGAGATCACCGAGGCACCAATCGGGCATGGGTTAAGCAAGTCGGCATACACCGATCCGAAAAGCTGGCGATAGCCGCCGTGAACGAGGGCTGTGGTGGTTACTGGTTCGTAGGCAAAAAGCGCGTCCACCGCGCCGGACTCGAGGCTGGAGATCTGGGCCTGCGGGGGCAATTGCACCATCGAAGCGCTGCCCGGATCGACTCCGTGCTTCTTAAAAAACGCGCTCAGCATGTGACTGGGCGCGGTGCCGGGAAACACTCCAATCTTCTTCCCTCGCAATCCCTCGATGGCATGGACCGGAGAGCCTTCCTTCACGATGATCTTGTCCAGCGCGTTGGAGTCGTTCATGCGGCTGTGCGAGAAGATGCGCACACGCCCCGGGCTCTGGATTTCCAGGTGAATGATCGGTACCAGCGACGTAGCCGGCAGAAGATCGGCTTGCCCAGCGACCATGGCGTTCACCAGATCGTTACTGCTGCTGAGCGCGATGGCCTTCAAGCGCAGATTTTCTTTGTCGAAGAGTCCCTGTTCCTGCGCAACGAATACGGGCAAGCTCGGGATGATCTGCAAATAAGCGACCCGCACTTCTGCGCGATCCTCATGAACCCGCTTGCAGGATCCAAGGAGCCCCGCGAGGAAAAACGCCGCCCCGATCACCACGAGTCTGGACCGCATAGTTTACCGTCCGGCGACCAAGGGAAATGCCGTCCCTGAGCACTTGTTCCTGGACGCCTGTAAAAGCCGGTTGCACCGTTCCGTTCCCCACATTCTATGCTGGCGGCAGAGCGCAAATCGACCAGAAAGAATGAGGCTGGGGAGCAAAACACCTGCCGTCCAAATCGAACTTGGCCGGCTTTCCCGGTTGCGCAACGACGGGACTCGTAATACGCTGCGTTCGATCGGCAGTTCAGCCCATCCTACTTAAGGAGCAGAACCATGCCAAGCGAGTCCAGGCCATCCGGAGATCAGACACCCGCGACCTCGGGATGCGCAACGGCCGCAGACGCTCAAATCATTCTCCAGTTGTACGATCTGCGACGCGACGCAAAAATGCGAAAAGCCCGGCACTTTATCGCAGCCGAGTTCTGGCCGGAAAGTGCCGAGGATACCTTGCGCATCGCCCGGGCATATCCCAGCCCGGAAAACACGTGGTTGCGGCAAGTCACGAGCTACTGGGAAATGGCTGCATCCTTCGTGTTGCGGGGCGCGTTACATGAGGGTCTTTTCTTCGATGCCAGCGGCGAGATGTATTGCGTCTATGCGAAATTCAGGCCTTTTCTAACGGAGATCCGCCAAAAGCTCCCGTACTTCTTGCTGACGGTAGAGAAAGTCGTCATGAACACACCCGAGGGCCAGAAGCGGTTGGAGCGGCTTGAAAAACGCCTTGCTCGGCGCAGGCAGAAGGTGGCCGAGCGCTCCGCGACTCTTTCCGGAGCATCGGCCGGCTTCAGCTAGACGGGAGCCTCTACAGAAAAAGGAGGACATCCGATGGCTTGCTGCTCAACACCGAGCCACGTTATGCCTTGCCGGATGTCCTCTGGCCTTCTCGCTAGCCGCGGAAACGTGCACCGACCGAAAGGACCGGGCACTTTGCCTCGCAGGCTACCTTGTATGCGACGCCCGCGCCCATGTGTTTGGTCAGGGCCGCTGGCCGTTTTACACCGAGCACGATCATGTCGGCCATCCCGGCAGCAATTTTCACGATCGTTTCTGCTGCGGGACCAAATTGCACCATGTACTCGGGGTCATGCCAAAGCTGCGTTCCGTCGGGAACCAGAGCGCGGAGCTGCTTCTCGGTGGAAGCTGCTACCTCGGCTGGATCGAGCAAGGGCTGTGTTCCGGGCTCCGGCTCGGGCAGTGCCACACCCGGTTCTGGCGCCACGTGCAGCAGGGTCAGACGAGCCCGATTCTCCTCGGCCAAGGATAGGGCGTAGGGCAGACCGTGCACCGATTCTGGCCCGAAGTCGGTGGCATACAGGATGTGCCGCAGGTATCCATCGGCAGGCCAGTGGGTAGCATGCGGACCCACGGTGAGCACGGGGCACTCGGCATTGCGAAAGACCTCTTCTGCGACCGAGCCCAGCAGGAACTTTCCCAGTCCCTTGCGGCCGCAGGTACCGATCACGATGAGGTCAATCGCACACTCCCGAACCAACTTCGAGAGCACCTCCACAACTTCGCCTTGCTTGATTAGTTCCTCGTGTCGAATCCCCTTGAACGATTCGGAACTCACCAAGGCAGCCATTTCTTGTTCCGCGAACAACCGGGTTTGCTCCGGATCGGGCTGCGCGGCTTCGACAAACGGCAGGTGCGGCAGCACGTTCACTGAGTACACCCCGGCATCGTAGTTGTGAGCCAGGTTGAGTGCATAGGACAGAGCTAATTGCGCGGAGGGCGTAAAGTCCGTGGCGAACAGGATGTTTTGCAGTTGAATCCGGGTTGGAGCAGTTACGGTTGGCATGAAAAACCTCCTTCTGAAGCCAGAGGCACCAACGCCCGCTAACATTCTCTCAGACGCCGCCTACCGGCTTCGATGTTGCCTGCAGGTCTCCGGAGTGTGGACACTCTTTCGACCTGAGACCGGGGAGAAACATCACGTGACACCTCGATTAGCCGAGGGTCACTCTACCATTTCCTCTTCCATCTCTTGCGTGATCGCGGAATTGAATTCCGCCACTGGCATATGCGGTGTTACGTACTCCGCCTGGCAGGTTTTGCAGCGCACACCCGTGTCGAAGATTTCCCAGGTTTGATTGCCGCAGCTGCAGGTATATAGGTCAGCCATAAAATACCTCCTCCAAGAATGTGACGCCCTTCATCACCATCAGAACAGATCATTGTGCTGACGGTGGATGACGGGCAAACGGATGGGTACCTTGAGCGCCATACCTCTTCCTTTGAGGTGGAACTCACGAATAGGCTGATGGTGGGGGGCCGCAGAACCTCGCGGCCAATGCAGGAGTGTCTTTTCGCCGCTGCAGTATCAGGCGGGACAGTATCTTCTCGCTGCTCGCTCGGTACAAATCATACTCTTTTCCAGTTCCCATGCGGTGATGCAGCTCACCACTCCGTGTGAGAATGAACCGCTCGCGGTCTGGGAAACCGAGCTATCGCAGCGGCCAGATGGCCAGTGCGGTCTGGCCAAGAATCTGGTGCTTGCTCTCCTCCGGTAGCGGTAGTGCCCGGAAAGCATCCAATGATTGCTTGAGGTCGCGCACACCCGGACCAGGCCAGTCGCTGCCGAACAACGTCTTGTGGGCGATCTCGGGCAAACGAGGAAAGTATCTGAGCAACTGCGTGGGCGGAATGCTGCTGATGTCCAGGTAAACATTAGGATGGCGACGCACCAGGAAGAAGGCGGTGTCCATCCAGAGAGGGCGCCCGCCGTGGGCGAGCACAATTTTGAGTTGCGGAAAGTCAACCGCTACATCGTCGATGTGAATCGGGTCCCCATACTTGTTGCGTGCGCCGGGAAAAATTGATGTGCCGGTGTGAAACATAACCGGAATCCCATTGCTCTCGGCGGCGCGATACAGAAGCTCCAGTTCCTTCATCCCCGTGAGATAGTCATTCGGATAGAAGAGCTGATGCGGGGGATGAATCTTGATCAGCCGCAAGCCCAGCCGCACAATCTCCTCGATGTCAGCCATGGTGTTGCGGGAGTGGCGAGGATGCAGGCTGCCGCACGAGATCAGCCGCTCGGGATCTTCCTTCACGTATTGTGCAGCCAGGGCGTTGAGTCCGGCGGGGAAGCCGGTCACGTCGGGCGCAGCCGCATTAATCAGCACCGCACGATCCAAGCCGGCCTGGTCCATATGTTTCAGAAAGGCCTTGGGGGATCGGGTGAACTCCAGGACGCGGTCAAAGTCGGGCTGATGCTTTCTCATCAGCTCCAGAGCGGGCGGACTCAGCAGTAAATCGAACGGCTGAATATGGACGTGGCAGTCAGTGATCAAGAAACTTGCCTGAAGTCTGGCCGTGTATAGCGACCCGATCGCGCTCCCGGCCCACGCGAATCGCGCGCGCTCCCCTACTGATGTCGTGGAAGCATGCGCAGACGTGGCGGGGGAGGGATCACCCTGTCGCTCAGGATTTCCGGCGAAATCTTCTTCGCAAGCTGCGATGCCCTTCGCAATCTTGTGGCAGGTCGAGGTCTCCACGTCGAACGCATGCACTTTGGGTTTGCTGTGCACCAGGTGCTGGATCAACTCGCTGACCTTGGCATAATCCTCGTGGCTGTACCGTTCCGAATCTTCTTTCGTCTTCCAGAAGCTCAGGGCCCGGATGCCCTCGGCGTCGGACACGAGCACAATTTCATCCACAAAGCCGGCCTGCGCCTTCAGTGTAGAAAGCACTTTGTCGTGGAGCATGCCGCAAACCTCTTTGGCCTTCCCCGGC
>JAIQFZ010000010.1 GCA_020073015.1 Terriglobia bacterium
CAGGATTCTCAAATGTCACGAGTCTCATGGAAGAAGGATTCGCAGAAGGCGGTCACGAACCTTATGAGTCTATTGCTGCTGCCCGCGCGTTGTCCACAGGAGTTGCGACCAAGCGCAGAGCGGTCCGGTGAGAAGTGGCTGACACAAATGGACCGATTACTTAGCTAGTGAAATGACGGCGGGACCACATCAAGCAAACTCCGCCATGATCAGATTGAGCCAGGCGAGCAGGTAGCGCTCGCCCCGGGCTCCATCCCCGGACCGGCCGCCCCCCAAGATTCCGTTCTTCGCGACCTGGAGGCTTCGATAAACAGATGATTTCTGAACGTGTTGCAAAGCCTCGCTTTCACAGCCTGCCTCGCTCCCGGTACTGGCCCCATTTTCGGAATGGAGCACAAATCACTTCAAGTAGACGCCGAGAACGTAGATGGCGCTGCCGAACACCAGTAGCACAATAAGAAGCGAGAACAAGACGCTCGCTGAGGGCCGGAGCTCTGGCTTCGTTTGGAGGGGCACAGGTTCTTCCATTACAACTCTCCTTCACTAAATGAGCACGAATGCCGCCGAGGCGGCGAATGAGGTGTCACTGATCTTGTAGCCAGGTTCTGTTGCAGGATGGTTAAGCCCAAGTAAAAAGATTTCCAGTGACAGGACGAATGAAATAGGCCAAAGAAAACTGAGGCTCTGACGGCCTGCCTGGTGGCCGTCCTGAAGTCGAGGGCTCGACGCCGTGGTGAACACTCGGTCCGAATGCGCAGGTGCCACAGACTGAGGGAACGGTCAGATTAGGCCAGACCTCGGTCTACATCTACAATAGTTCGGGCCATGTTCCGTAGCACCGTGAGAGACGTAGGGTGCCAGTGGATCCTCCCGCTTGCCCTGTGGTGGCCGCTGTTGCTGGGTTCTGCCTGGCCGCAAACGGTGGTTGGCTTTACCGGGTTACGCTCCGCCGTCCCGCTGCTGTGCACTGAGAATCATCAGGCAGCGCGCACTCGTGTCCGAGGCACGGGTGTGATTGCCGACTCCGGCGGGACACTACTTACCGCGGCGCACGTCATTCAGGAAGCGCGATCGGACTGCACGCTGAGCGTGATGATTCCGGACGATGAGTGGAGCCGGTTCCGGCAGCTGCACGCATTCCTGATCCGAGACTGCCGCTTGCACCTGCCGCTTGATTTGGCAGTGTGCCGGATCCGTCCCGCGGAAAACAGCCGCGCGTGGGGCTATGTCCGGCCGGCCCGGATCCGAGCGCGGGTGGCGGTGCCGGGCGAAGCGGTGTGGATCACGGCGTTTACGGGATGGGGGCTGGCGCCGCTGACTCGCAGCGGGCACATCATGGGACGGCAGATCTACCAACGCCGCGATGGGTGCTATTGCGATTTCGCCACCGACATCACGGCTGCCGAGGGAATGAGCGGGAGCCCGGTGATCTCCATGCAAGGCGAGGTGATTGGAGTTCTTACTCTGGCTGGCAGAGAAAAGTTTCGTGGCGTCTCCTTCGGCGCCAGCTTTGAGGAAGCGGCGGACTTTCTGAAGGCAGAGGGTGTTTCTACAACCCCGGATTTCCAGGGCGCAAACGTTCTGCCGCCGGGGAGACCTTAGCCTGCCAAGGGTCGACACGGCGAGGGCAGGGGTGGAGCCACTTGAGACTTGCCGTTCTTTGATAAAATCGTGGCGCCATGACTATTCACAATCCTAGATCAAGTTCCGTTCCTGACATTTGCGCAAGGATCAAACATCTGGGTTTTGCTGCCTCGAAGCGAGTCAAGCTCTACGGCGAGGAATTCGAAATTGTTTCGGATCCTTTTCTTGAGGATCATGGAATCGCCGTCCGGGCGAAAAGCAAGAGAGAGCCAGCCGTCCGAATTCTTCGGCTCCCGTCCACGGTCCTTCAGAGCGTTCTAGGGCGCAAAACCCCGAGCGCTGCTTAGACGTCTATCTGGTATTCCGTGCACCACCGAGCAAGACTGATTAGCACCTGAAAAGGGGGACGCGCTCGAAGGCGCGTCCCCTTTTGCGTTTGAACCGGAAACAACCGGAAGATGGGTATGGTTAAACACCATCCGGTTTCGATTGCCGCCGACAGTAAGGCGCGGTCAATTACTGTACGGTCAAGGTCGTGGTGCCGGAGATTTGTGTCAACGTGGAGTTCACGATGACGTTGATGGTGGCTTCGATGAGAGCGGAGGCCTGCCCAGTGCCGCCGGTCACGGTGTACGTTCCCGCTGCGGGCTGAAGCGCCGGCGGAACGAACCTGATGTCGCAGTTCTGTCCGGGCTTGCACGGTTGAAGATGCTGGCTATCCGAGGGATCGCTTTCGCTGAGGATGGTTAGAGGAGTGTCGTTCAGCAGCGAAACATCTCCGGAACTCACGGTAAGTCCGTGAAACTGGAAAACTGTTCCAATCGGCCACGGGAACACACTCGTAGTCGAGGGATTCACCATGGTCACCGTGACGAACCCCAGGGTCACCACCAGACGGGACGGATCCTGCGAAATGGTTGCGATCCCCTTCCCCGTCGAATAGGCAAGACCGCCGGGGTTCACGATGGCAACATCCGGATTCAGACTGCTCCACTGCACCAACGAGGTGACGTCCTGCTTCGAGCCATCGCTGAACAATCCCGTGACCTTGCACTGTTGCGGAAACCCGAGCGCCACCATGCCGTTCGCAGGCGTGATGGTCAACGACTGGGGCGCAGCAGCGCTCACCGACACGATCGCGCTGCCGCTGATCCCGCCGGCCGTGGCTGTTATGTTGGCGGTCCCGCCCTGAATCCCTCCGGTCAAGACTCCACGCCGTCCGACGCCGGTCGTGATCCCAGGAATACCAGGATCATTGCTGACAGTAGTAGCGCCGGGATTGGTGGAAGTCCACCGCACGGCGTCGGTCAAATCCTGGCGGCTGCCATCCGAGAACGTCCCGATTGCTACTAGGCCAAACAGGGTCTGATTCGCAAAGCTGATCGCGGGCGGGGGAGTAATGGGATCGAGGGGCGGACAGTTCACAATCGGGTTGGCAACGGTCGAAGCGCAGATGTCAATTCGCACGAGTGCCGCAGGGTTGACAACTACTGAACCCGAACCGGCTACCGCGGTCCCCGTCACAGGGTTGAGGAAGCTGGCGCTGACACTGGTTTGGCCAGGCCCACTGGCGCTCGTAAATCCAAACGGACTCACCGTGGTGATCGCTTCATCCGAGGACCCCCATGTCGCGAGGAGACTTAGGTCTGCCCGTGTGCCGTCGGTATAATTGCCCGTTGCCAGGAACTGGCGGCCACCATCCAGGGGAACAGCCGTGCTACCGGGGACCAGGTTGATGGAGTCCAACTGGCCGCTGCTGACATTCAATGGAGCGGATCCTGCTAGCGCACCGCCTCCGGGAACCGCGAAGTTGGCGGAGAGGTTCGCCGTGCCGCTGGCCACTCCGGTGGCCAATTCTTGCAGTCCGTTCCCATAGATCACGGTCGCATTGGCGTCGCCGCTCCAAGTCGCCGCGTTGCTGACGTCCTGCTGGAACCATGTGATGTTGTCCGGCGCCAGGAAAGTAGCCATGGCAACAACATTCTGAATTCCACCCTGTGCGACCTGAGCATTGTTGGGCGCCACCACGAGCGATTGGAGCGTCGCGGTCAAAACATTCAGGGAGGTGCTACCCTGCTGACTTCCCAATGCTGCCGTGACGGTGGTCGATCCCGGGCCCGCCGTTTTCAGCAGGCCGGTCTCCGGTACGATGCTCGCCACCGCCGTGTCCGTGGAACTCCATGCGATCCCCTGAATGCCCGTGACATCAAGTGTGCTACCGTCCTTGAATGTCGCCATCGCCCGCATCTGTTGCTTTGTCCCGTCCGCCATGACTGGCACTGGAAACAGGGCTTGGGGAAACATCACCATCCCGACTGGAATTACACTTACTCCGACCACCGAGCTTTCATCTACGGTGATGCCAGCGCTCGCGCTCATCCCGGAAGAGGGGGCGGTCGCGGTGATGGTCTCGCTTCCCAAGCCAAGACCCGTGACCATTCCTGTGGCAGAGACTCTTGCTACACGAGAATGAGCATTGACAGTTGTCCAAGTGACATCGCGGCTGAGATCTTGCCTGGTTCCGTCGTCGAACGTGCCGGTAGCGACCAGTGGCTGCGAAGTCGCCAGCGGCACAGTCGGGTTGGCGGGGCTTACCGCGAGCGATACCAGGTTCGCGTCACTGACAGTCAGGCTCGCGGATGCGCTACCGAGCGTCCCAAGGGTCGCCGTGATGCTGGCCGTTCCCTGGGCAACGCCCGATGCCAGACCCTGCGTGCCCGGCGAGGTGCTGACGGTTGCAGCGGCCGGCTGCGACGAGTTCCAGGCGACCTGGCTCGTAACGTCGGCCGTGGTGTGGTCGTTGTAGTTTCCGGTGGCCGTGAACGGTTGCGAAGTACTTTTTGCAATCTGGGCGCTCGAAGGACTGATGCTGATCGCCGTCAGCTGCGGCACCACCGTGACGATTGTGCTTGCCTGAAACACCTTCAGCGATGTGAGATCTTGAATGAGAGCGGTAACGATTGCCCGCCCCGAGTTGACCGCGGTCGCTTTGCCGTTGCTGTCCACCGTGACGACAGTCGTGTCCAGACTGCTCCAGGTAACCTGGCTGGTGATGTCCTTGGGGTTGCCAACGTTGTAGGTTCCCAGGACTGTGAATTGTTGCGTGGCAGCCGGCGATGTCGCGAATGCAACCGTCGGGCTGGTCGGGGACAATGTGATCGCCGTCAGGACAACGCCGGTACCACCTCCTCCAATCAGCCCGTTCTTTCCTCCACAACCACAGAGGATGGCAAGAATATTCAACATCGTCCACAACGCGACACGTCTTGGCATTCAAAGCACCTGCATAGGAGCCAAAATTGGCCCGGTATTTTGTGTGTCTTCCTGCGTTACAGCCTGATTAGTACTCCGGCGCGATAGAAGAGTCGTTGAGTTCACCGCTATCATTTCTCGGGGCGTCCCGGCTGCCCATGTGTGTCTGGCAACGGCGCCCGTGCCGAAGCGGATTGATGTTCCTTTGAGTCGGGAGTCTTGATCTGCAACTTGACCCAGTCAAAGACACGCCCACCGGACGTCTCGCTGTAAAACTCGGCCCCATTCTCAAAACGATGATGTTCAGCGCGGGGAGGAAGTGCGGCTTCGATGTGCTTTTGGGCCTCTTCCGGCGTGTCCGGGCCGTCGTCGCTCAACAGATCCAGGCGTACATGCGGAGTCTTGAGTTTCGGAAGCAGCACTACCGGATCGAAATCGGCAACTTTCTTCAAAAATTCTGCAGTGATGTAGCGCGGCCGTTCCTCTTCCGGGATCACTTCGGACTTGGCGGTCCATGTGGACCAATCCCCCCAGGGATCGAGCAGATAGACGGCCTTGATCCTGGAGTCCACCGACGCTGCCATGGCCGCAATTGTGCCGCCCGCACCCGCCCCGAACATACCGACGTTGCCCATGTCTACGTCGCCGCGCTGCGCGAGATAGTTCAGCACCATTTGCACATCATGCGCCGACTTGCCGAGCGACTCCTGCAATTCGCTCACGAACCATTCCTTCATGGGCCGGTCGTGGTAGCGCTGACCAGTGAGCGCAGGGACGAAGCCCACGGCCGCGTAGCCGCCCGCGGTCGTACGCTTGCACCATCCGTCGTCCAGGTAACGGTCGGTTTCCGACGGATGCCCGTAGAGGTAGATGACCACCGGGGGCTTCGGCACATTCCTGGGGCGAACCACGTAGAGATAGATATGGTCTCCTGGGCGCCACTCCACACGAAAGAATTCCCGGATAAAATCCGCTTCCTCATCTCTCTCGACCAACTCCGGCGGATCCGCGCGCAGATCACTCTTGTCCAAGGAAATCGTGGAGAAATCCTCTTGCGCGGAAGCGGAAGGAAGTTTCGGGTCGGGGGACGCTGGTGACGGCACCACGGGCAACTGCGCGAAAGAAGTGGCCACAGCAAGAACAAACAAGAAGGTAACGATGCGCGTGCTGAACTTCATAGAGATTGGCTTCTGTTCGAAACTGATGCTATCGAGTCGGATGATGTTCCACTCCTACTTAAAGGTGAACCGGGGCAGGCTGGCACGTTACTCAGCCTGCCCCGATTGTTAAGGTTGTGAATAACTTCTGCTTTAGTCGCGGAAGTTGACGAGTTGCAGGCCAGTATCGGTGAAGTAGTCGTGATCCGCCTGGAACGTGAACGCGGCGCCATCGACATCTCCACCCGCTTCCACAGGTTCACCCGTGTTGCCGTTGCTGGGCTTGGCTGCGATGGCAGCGATCGCGTAATGCGAACGGAACACCCGGAGCCCAGGTTCTCCCGCGCACTTCCCGGTGGTGTCCGTGCAAACGTACGGAACGAAGTCCGGCACCTTGTGGCTAACTTCGGCTTGCGCCGCCGCGACCAGAGCTTGCGTGTTGGTCAGGTTGACGCCGGTCTTGTCGGTGATGATGCGGACAATGTTCCAGATCTTGTAGGAACCGTTGCGAACGTTGGGGAATGAGGTTCCGGCCGCGGGCCCACCACCTGCTCCGTCGCCGCAAGGCGCGTTACAGATTGGAAGCTGTCCCGGAGTGTAATTCGTGCCTTGGAAGGTGTACGGGCCATAGACGGAGTTGAAGGGATCAACGCCGTCCACGGTAGCGTAGAAGATTTTGCTGGCTGCCGTGAACTTGGCCACGTTGCCATAAGAGAAGAAAGCGTAGGCAACGCTGTCGGCTGTGTTCAACACGCCGCCCACCCCGCTGACTCCGTTCGTGACCTCGCCGTTGCCAATGCCGCGCTTGCGAACCGATCCGCCCGGACCCGCCAGGCTCAGGGGATTCGTGTTAGGAAGCGACATGTCGACGCCTGCTTCCTGCGAGGCAATCTTGGGGAACTTGGTCAGCAGGATAAGGGAGCGCGGAATCGAGAACTCAAACTCCGTCATTGTGCCGGAGAGCGGCTCGCGCAGCCAGGTGGTTAGGGGCGTGGTGTTGCCAGCCAAGCCCACGTCGAGGTCGCCGGCGCGGCCGATCGTGCCGTTGACCAACGAGGCCAGCGTGAAGTGCTCGATGTTCTTGAATTGCGGATTGTTGGAGCCATCCAGCGCGCCGAGTCCGGAAGCGTTGGTGCCATTGAAGAGTACGACTTCCGGGACAGCGCCCACGTTGATCACCGTGTACGCAGGAACTGTCAGGGTCGTGTTGAACGGATCTTTGCCCTTGATGTTGTACTGCACCGGATGGGCGGCGGCGCCACCAGGAATGGCACTGAGGATCGCGCACCCGATCAGGGTCGGGAAGGTAGCGTTGGGAGTGCAATTCGCAGTGGACTGATTGTAGCCAAGGCCTGCGCCTTTCAGGGGGTCGTAGTTCAACAGTACCCGGTTGTTCTCGAACTTGGCGTCTTCGGGGCGGACGTCAGAGCCAGCAGCGGTAAAGGTGGTCTGCACGGCGCTGAGGACGGCTGCTGGGAGGGACGCGGAATCCGAAACCGGATTGCCAGCGCCATCGTCAAACAGAATCGAAGAGACCAGGTTCTGGCCGGCGGTGGTAGTTACAGACGAATCGACCTGCAGTTGGGCGCGGGGCACAGCGAAGAAAGCCCGGTTGCCAACAATCGTATCGACCGACAGGTAAGCCCAGATGGTGGCTGGGGTGGTTCCGTCATTCCACGTAATGAACAGGTTGCCGCCTTCCACAGGGATCTGGCCCGATCCGCCGCGACTGTCGAAGATCTGGGCGAAGTTGTTTCCGCTGGTCGCCTTGCCCTTAACGCTGTAGTGATGGCAGTGCGCAGCGCCTCCGGCTGGAATACAGAGGTCGTTGAATGCAGCGACAGAAAACGTCTGGAACATTGCCGACGAGCCAACACCCAGGAACTTCACGCCCTGAGCATTCGCCATCGAAGTCATTCCGAAGATCGCGGCCAGGCAGAGCGCCGCGAGCACCAATTTTGTTCCTCTCATCACGATGTTCTCCTTAAGAACGTTCACAGAATCTGTTTCGGTTTAGCGGGCTAGTTTTAGAATTCAGGCGCACTGGAACGCCCGATCCGTCTCGCTTTTCTAACTCCGGGTACCGCGATTTGACTGACAACCAGAAGCTACTCCCCTCGCCAAGAAACCCAGGGGAGAACGAGAGTTTCAGCGGCTGCGGGTGCCACCGAACTATCAACCAAACCTGTTAAGCGCACATCACACGAATGTGAACCTGACATTAAATTTTGGTTCGCCCGACACGATTCAGTGCACGGAAATGCGCACAGTGTGCAAATGATTCGCCGTTCACTTCTCAGAGCTTCGTCTTCACTAGTTCACGACTTGAAACACGCTCTTCACAACGGTGGCGAATCCGGTGCCCTGGAACTTTGCGCTAATCTGTGTCGAACCGACCTTCAAGGAAGACAACGTGATCGACGCCGTCCCGCCAACCACCGGAACGACCCCAACGACGTTGCCCGCCGCTTTGAATGTAACGTTGCCGAGCGCAGCTGTTCCGGTGGCGGTAACGGTCGCGGTAAAGGTTACCGGCTCACCCTGGACCGACGGATTCTGCGAGGAAACCAGTGCTATCTTTGTGGGCAGGGCGGAGCCCAGGTGCATCGTGCCGATCGCAAGGTAATCGGGAACGCCAGCGAAACTGATGGAACCGGCAGTCCCGGTTAAGGGCACCCCGACCGGGGACCAGACGCAAAGCTTGTAGGTAGGACAGCCGGAGTTGTTCGCAGTCAGCGTGATGCTGGCGAGGATATTGCCTGTGCCGTTCGGCCCCGCATACACGGTGGCCACACCGGCCTGAAGCGCGGAATAGTAGAACCACAGACCGGTTTGTATGCCGTTGGTGGGCGTTATCGTAACGTTCTTCCCGGTCTGGAAGAACATCACCGGATATCCGCCTGGATTGTGAATGAAATTCCCGGAGCCGCCCTTGCTGGCGGAAACGATGGTTTGAGCGTTGGTTGTAAACTGTAAACCGAAGTTCGGACCGGGCCCCGAGCCAAGACTGCCGGTGCCGCCGTTGTAAAAATCATTGATGTATTCAAGATTCTTCAGACTGCCGAACGTGACGATCCCCTTGGTCTGCGCCCGGGACACCACCGAAGCCAACAACACCAAGATCACAAATCCATAAGTGCGCCGTCGCATCATCCAGCGACTCCTTTGCAAGACGATCTTCTCAGCCTCGCAACTCTCTTCGACCGGTGTTACGCCCACGTTACGGCAATGTTAAGAGCCCGTGAATTCTGCGAATCCCGGCTAAGGTTCCCCAAGCGCGAGAATTCCGCGTCTCCAGCGAATATTGCGGTCCCTGATTCATCCGAAATTAACCGCGGTGTCATATTGTCGTAACAATTCTCCGATAGTTCTTAACTCCTTTAGGTCGAGGTGTGTTGATCCGTGACGAGTCTTAGGTTCTGCGCGTGCTTTGCGGCCCTCACTGTCCTTTTTTCCCCCGCTCCTCTGATCTGGGCGCAGGCTCCGGCTGGGCCCGATCTGGTTCCGCCAGCACTTCAGTTTCCCGAGCCGCCCCCTGGCGCCACGCCTCCCAGCCCGGCTGTGACTACGCAGGCCGCTCCCGTCCAACCGTCTAACCACAAGCCAGATGAGTCCCAGGTGTACGGGGCAGTGACCGATCAGTCGAATGCGGTGCTGCCGGGCGCGACCATCACCATCACCAACGCAAGCGGCGCGAGCCAGACGGCAACCGCTGACGGTAGAGGGCAGTACTTCATCAATGTTGCCCCCGGCACTTACAGCTTGAAGATTTCAGTGAAGGGGTTCAAAGACTTCACAACCGAAGGATTGACACTCAGCGCCAGCCAGGAAATCGAAATGGAAGCGACCCTGGAACCGGCGGCAGCCAGCCCGGAAAAAGTGGAAGTCGTTGGTGAAACCGTTGGTCATGTAGAAACCTACAACGCCGAAATCAACGAAACCATCACCGCGAAACAAGTCGCAGCAACTCCGCTTAACGGGCGCAACTTCGTCAGCATGCTCACGTTCGCTCCTGGCGTCAGCAACCAGAGTGGACAAGACGAGGCCCTGGTGGGCGTGAAGGGAAGCGTGAAATTCAGCGTCAACGGCGGCCGTGTGGAATACAACACCTTCAGCGTGGACGGCGCCGATGTTCTTCACGCGGGCATTCACGGCAGCGAAAGCACATTGGTGGTTTATCCCAGTCTGGACGCGATCAATGAGCTCAAGGTGATGACCTCCAACTACGGCGCTCAGTATGGCCGCAGCGCCTCAGGCACCATCCTGGTGGACACCAAGTCAGGCGGGACGTCACTGCACGGCGGCGCCTACTACTTCGGCCGCAACGAGTTGTTTAATTCGCGAAACTATTTCGACATCACCACGCGCGCTCCGGTCTATCGCAAAAATGATTTCGGCTTCACACTGGGCGGCCCGCTGACGATCCCGAAACTCTACCCACGAAAGGACCGCACATTTTTCTTTTTTTCCGAAGAGTTCCGGCTGGAGAAGGATCCAACGGACAACAACTTCAACCAGGCGGTGCCATCCGCGGCAGAAAGGCCAACGACGCGTACGAACGCCGACGGCCAGCAGTACGTGGGAGCCGATTTCAGCGATGTGTGCCCGGCGCTTCCGCCGAGCTCTGCGGTAGTCGTGTTCAGTCCTGCACAGTATCCCGACTGCCCTCGGTCCAGTTCGGGATCCAGTGGCCAGGTCAGCACATTCCCTTACAACATCGTTGGCTACCAGGATGCCGCTCACCCTCCGAGCCAGTACCCAGGGGTCAGTCCGATGGGCGCGGCTCTGGCCAGCAACAGCGTGGGCATGATTCCACTGCCGAATGCGTCGGTCGGCTGCAACTCGACCATCGGCTCCTGCTATGACTTCGCGTTCGCGCAGCCGACCTATTGGCGACAGGAACTGTTCCGCATCGATCACGATCTCAAGCCCAACGGAAAGCTGCGCGCCACCTTCCGCTACATTCACGATTCCTGGGATACGACCGAAGCGCGCCCGATCTGGGGCTACGTTCGCAACAGCTTTCCGACTGTGCAAGGGCGCTTGTTTGGTCCGGGCACAAGTTCTTTGGCGCACCTGACCCAGACCATCTCCAACAGCCTGCTCAACGAAGTGGTCGTGAGTTATACCGCATCGCACATCAGCATGACTGCTCGACCGGCGCCGGGAGTGGATGTCCAGCGTCCCTCCAATCTGAACCAGGGATACCTGTTCAACAACGGATTTGATGACAAACTCCCGGGCATTCTGCTGACGCCCGGCAATCTGGCGTACGGTGGTGGTTTCAGGGTCGACCCGGGATATGTCTCGGTAGGCTCTGGATCTGCCCCGTGGCAGCTTGCGAATCCCACCTACAGCGTGAAGGACGACATCAGCAAGGTGATGGGCAAGCACAACGTGCAGGCGGGAATCCAGGTCATTCTCGGGCGGCGCAATGAAATCAACGCCACTAACGGCCCCAACACCGGTGACTTACAAGGCGTGCTAACCTTCAGCAACTTCAACTCGGCAACGGTGGGAAATGAATTTGCGAACCTGCTTCTTGGCGATATCCAGTCCTATCAGCAGGACAGCGCGCAACTCAAGTATTACAACCGCTATGAGATCGTTGAGCCGTACGTCCAGGACGACTGGAAAGTAAGTTCCCGCCTGCAACTGAATCTCGGAATCCGGTTTAGCATTTTTGGAAACTACCACGAGAAGAATGAGCAGGCGTGGAACTGGGATCC
Source organism: Terriglobia bacterium (assembly GCA_020073015.1). Classification (GTDB taxonomy): domain Bacteria; phylum Acidobacteriota; class Terriglobia; order Terriglobales; family Acidobacteriaceae; genus Acidiflorens. The sequence continues at coordinate 11,723 of JAIQFZ010000010.1, forward strand.
CACGCAGTATGTGCAGCCCGACAAATATCTGAAGTTTGCGCAGGACGGCAGGCTGCTCTACAAGAACAAGCCACTGCCGATCCCGTCGTGCTCGTCCCCATGCACATTCGATCTCACCAGTCTTTCCCCGTACCTCACAAATGGGCTGGTGCAATGTGGTACGCCTGAGTCCGGTGTGCCGGCCACTTGTATGCAGCCGCACAAATTCAATCCGGCGCCCCGCATCGGGTTCGTCTTCGACCCGCGTGGCGACGGCCGCATGTCAATTCGGGCGGGCTATGGAGTGTTTTTCGAGCATGGTACCGGAAGCGAAGCGAACACCGGCTCGCTGGTCGGCAGCGCTCCCCTCAACCTGACCATGACTCAGATCCGTCCCTACCCCATCGGAACCGACGGCTATCCGTGCATTGGCGGGATTGGTGGAAAAAGCCTGTGTAACTCAGGAACAGGCGCGTATCCCATCGATGTGACGTCGATCCCCCGCAAGGCGATCTGGCCCTACGTGCAGCAGTGGAGTTTCAGTGTCCAGCGCGAGGTCACCCACAATACGATCGTCAGCCTCGCATATGTAGGAAGCAAGGGAACGCATCTGACCGCCGTGCGACAGCCCAATGCGTTCGCGCCCGCGCCTGCCGGACAAGACAGTGGCATTTTGCTTAACGGCAACCCCTACGGCCCACACCAGCCGATCATCAGTAACCCCAGTCTCCTGGGGGTCTCGGATTGTTCCAACCTTGGAACGATCAACCATCCGGTGTTCAGAATCAACGGCGTGAACATCAACCAAACGCAGCCCGCGTTCATCAATCTGCTAGCAGCGTGTGAGAACCTCAACTCGGCACAACTACTTCCGATCAACGCCTATCGGCCCTACCTCGGCATCCAGAGAATCTTCTCGCTCGAGAATATCGGCGATTCGAACTATCACGCCTTCCAGGCAACCCTGCGCCGGACGCGCGGTCCGTTGACCGTCGACATGTCCTACTCCTTCAGCCATTCGATCGATGATTCGTCCGATCGAAACGACACGACCATCGTGAATCCGCTGGTGGTCTCCGCCAACAAGGCCAGCTCGAATTTTGATCAGCGTCACCTGCTCAACATCAGCTACGTGTGGACGTTGCCTTCGTTCAAGTTCGATTCCAGCCGGGTGCGTGCTTGGACAATGGACGAACCGGCACCCGAAGAGCCGTCGGCTTCAACTTTCTTCGACCGCTTTGCTACGGGCGTGATCGGAGGCTGGTCGCTCTCGGGGGTGACGCAGGTTCAGAGCGGAACGCCCTATACCGTGATCAATGCCGGATACGGTGCGCTGGGTATCTCCGTTCCCGATAACGCCGGCGTTGCCAGCGGAATCAGTTCCGTTGGTTCGTACCCCGACATCGTTGGAAACATCCACAATTCAGCCCCGCTGGGAGCGAACAATCCCAAGAGTTTTGGCCCTGCTCTGGGAAATGCCGCCGCCTTCGCGGCGCCGCGGGGTCTGACCCTCGGGGACGCTGGCCGAAACGTGCTGCGCAATCCGACCCGCTGGAACTTGGACATGACGCTGGCCAAGAGCTTCCGCGTGACCGAGGGGACGCATCTTGAATTCCGCACGGAAGTCTTCAACGTTTTCAATCACACCCAGTTCCGCGTCTACGACCCAAGTCCGAATTTCGGTAACGGTGCCACCAACACAATTTCCTGTTACGGACTCCAGTCTTACAGCGCGGCGGGCGACCCGCAAACCGACTGCCTGACCGGAAATGCGTTCCTGCACCCGGTGAATGCTCACCGGCCCCGCACGATGCAATTTGCTTTGAAGCTGAGCTTTTAGCAGGGAGAGCGATTCTTGAAATATCTGGGTTTTACACTGGTCCTAATCGTGATGTTTGCCGCTGGCTGCGGCGGCGGCAGCAGCAAAGGCAGCGGCTGTTGCCAGGTTCCGGGTATCAATGTACAGGTTACATCTCCGGCAGGACCTGCGGGCGTGGACGGAAATCAGACGCTGCAGATCACCGTGGAAGTCACGAATGATTCTGCCAACGCCGGCGTGACGTGGTCGGTCACGCCCGCGGTTGCAGGTGGCCCTACGGGCAGTTTGTCTTCGCAGCAAGCCTTATCGGTTACCTACCTTCCACCCACCCTAGTCACTTCGGCCTTGCAAGTGACGGTTACAGCGACTTCCGTGACGGACAACACAAGATCGGCATCCATCCCAATTGCCGTGTATCCTCCGCTTTCAGTAGCCACACAGTCCTCCGATCTCGCCGCAGCATTTGTGCACACGGACTACACCTGTATCCAAATGCCTGGAACGAACAGCGGTGTGTCCGGAATCACCCAAGTTCCGTGCCAATTGAATGCTGCTGGAGGACTTGGTCCGTACACCTGGTCCCTCGGCACTAGTCAACTGCCCATCGGCCTGAGCCTCGCACCAGGTCCGCAGAACTCGACCGTGATCATCGGACAACCCACCGCAACCGGCATCTATCCGTTCACCGTTACTGTTACAGACAGCGTCGGCAGTGCTTCCAGTGCAGCATTGAACATCAATGTCGCACCCAGTCAGCTGAAGGTCGTGACGCCGACTTTGTTAAGCACCTCGTTGAACCAGCCGTACGTGCCTGTGCCTCTTCAAGCCATCGGCGGCGTGCCTCCGTACACTTGGTCGCTAGTCCCCGGCAGCGATCCATTGCCCCCAGGTATTGTGCTCAGCCCGAACGGGGTCATCTACGGAACGCCGACTGACAGCACGACCTCCAACTTCGCGCTTCAAGTCCAGGACAGCCAAGCTCCCGTTCCAGCGCAAGCTGTTTTCCCCGCGCCCGTGGTCGCCAATCCTAAAATCCTTCACTTGGGTCCCAGCGGGAACGATCCCACGTGTTTGGCAAGTGGAAATCAGGTTGTAACGGGAGCCCCCTACGCCTTTGTCTTCGCCGGATTCGATGCGGACGGTCCCGTGACGCTCTCGGGCAGCCTCATCTCCGATAGCCACGGGAACCTGACCAGTGGCATCGAGGACATTGTTCGCAAGAGTGGAACGCAATTGGCTCAACCGTTGGCCGCGGGTGGATCCCTCACTTTCGACAATACCGGGCGCGGGTGCTTGACGTTGAACACCGCAACCACCAGCGCCCAGTTCCGGCTCGTAACCGCCACGCAGGATCAGACTACAGGTTCTGTGCTAAACGCCAGCATCATCGAATTTGACGACTCCGACGGCCAGGGCACGCGCGGCTCGGGCTCTATCCGCATCCAGGACAGCACGGCGTTTGCGAACCCACTTGCCGGCCCTTATGCGTTTCGACTTTCAGGATGGGATGCCAGCGGCGGCCACTTCGCCATGGCTGGAGTGGCAGCGGCGGGCACGGGCGTGTTCACTGCCCTTTCTGCCGATGTCAACGACTCCGGCGTCGCGGCGGGTCCTCTCAGCGGGGGGAACGGCACCTTTAGCAGTGCGGATGCCAACGGGAGGGGCACGGCTACCATCGGGGTCGGGGCGGGCACCTACAACCTCATTTATTATCTGATCGATGCCGGCCACTTCGTGCTCAATTCAGAAGCACCAGCTTCGCCCGGCCACCCTTTGATTTCCGGCGAAGCGACGGCCAGTACGGGTCCATTCTCGCAGTCCTCTCTGAGGAACAGCCAGATCTATCGCCTGGGAGGATCGATCGTTGGTACCGCCGATCTCAACATCGGGGTGTTGCATTTTGACGGTGTAGGAGCCGTCAGCGGTACGGCGTTCACACGCACAGGCGGCACATCGGCTTCGACCACGCTTTCCGGGCAGTATGCCGTCGACCCCAACACCGGCCGCTTCTCATTCTCTGGAACCGCCTTTCCCGCGATCGGGTACCTGGCCTCGGACTCAAGTGGGCTCACTGCCTATCTGCTCGGCACCGGAACCTCAGCAGCCTCCGGGGTAGTCGAGTTTCAGACCAGCAGCTATCCGCCCGGGTACCAGTTCAGCCCGATCAACGGACCGTATGGACTGGCCACGAGCGAGATGCTCGATCCGCAAACCCTGGTGTCTGCCGGAACCGGCTTTGCGGATCTCAGCGGCAATCTGGGCGGGGGCTCTTACCTCGACCTCAGCACTCCAACCGCGCTGATGCCAGTGCTGTCCTACGAACTGTTCCGCTATACGTGGAATGCGGACGGAACCGGTACATTCGGCGGAAACACTTACATGGTCAGCAATGGAAACAAGATCTATTCCATTGATATCTCGCCGCTGAATGCGCATCCCGTGGTCGTGCTCGGGTCGAGATGGAATCAGATCGCAGGCACCCAAGCGAAGCGTCAGAACCGACCGGGCGTGGCGGGCCAACGAAATTAATTGCGTTCTAACAATTCCGCAATATTGCGGAAACACGGCCCACCCAGTGTCGTGGACTTCACTTAACGCAGCGTCCGGAAGCGAGTAGAAGCTGTTTTCCCCACATGGATTCTTTGGAGGCCACAGACAATTCGCGCTCCCAGAACCTGATCTTCGTGGTGGAAGATGATCCGGATGTCTCCCGTCTGATCGAACACAATCTGCGCACCGCCGGCTACGACGTTTCCACTTTTTTCTCCGGTACGCCGGTCGTTTCTTCCGCGGCGTTGCGGCCACCCTCCCTGTTCCTGCTCGACATCATGCTTCCGGGAATGAGCGGGTTCGACCTGTGCCGCCAGATTCGACAACATGAACAGCTATCGCGGACCCCGATCATTTTTCTTTCCGCCCGGACCCAGGAACCGGATCGGGTCCAGGCTTTCGACGTCGGCGGCGATGGCTACATTACCAAGCCGTTCAGCCCCAGAGAATTGATTGCCCGCGTGCGCAATGCTCTCCGCGGTCCGGCTGGTGCTTTCAATCATGAGGTCGTACAAGTGGGGGATTTGGAGATTGACGTGGCGTCCATGGCCGTGCGAGTCGAGGGCCGTACCGTGCTCACCACCGTCCGGGAATTCCGGCTGCTGGAATACCTGGCCCGGCATCGCGGGCGGGTCTTTACCCGTGATCAACTTCTCGACGCGGTGTGGAAAGAAGGTTCCTTCGTCACGCCGCGCTCGATTGACGTGTACGTACGTCGTCTGCGGGAAAAGATCGAGCCCGACCCGAGGCATCCGCGCTATCTGAAGACCCTGCGTGGCGTCGGCTACCGGTTCGAAGCATCCCGCTGATTGAGCCCCTGAGGCGGTGGTCAGGAGGCCAGATTGCTAAACCCTTGGCGACTTGCGCGGACTGATGCACAGGGAATCACTTGGAGTGCTTGACTCTCTCTCTCCCGACGATGTGGTTGCGCCACACCGAGCGGCGCACTTCCAAAAAGGCCATCGATTGATCGATTTTGGCACACGGCGACCCATCGGCCCGTGTTGTGGCGAGTTCCTTGCAGACCTTTTATCCGCCGATGGCGGACGCACTTGGAGCAAGACGAGATAGAGAACCTAGCCTGTTGATTGGGGCAAGATTCAAGCCTCCTCCGGAGGTTTTGCCTCCGCGGATGTGGTTCCTTGCGCGTTGGCGGCAGTAATGCCATGTTGGGTGGACCGCAATTTCGAACGCTAGGGCCTCAACAAGTGGTCTGTCCGACAAGACCTTCATCCTCTTCGAGGCGTTGGGATAGCCAATGCAGATCTTGAAAACACTGAAACTAGGTACTAGCTGCGCAGAAATTGTAGTCTTCCGTCTGACGCTTGCAGGGGCTGTTTCTGATCGCCAGTTACGGCCGTGCTGTGAGATAGAAAGCGTTGCTGCCCGACCTTAGGTCGTTAATAGGACGGGCTGCGCCAACGCTAACCGGGTAAAAACGTTTCGGTACTGGCGGTGGGAGATTTCGGCGCCCATCGACCAGTCCCAACGGCTGCTGTTGAAAGAAGAAATCCCCCCGCTCACTACCTGGGTTTGAAGGTTCAGAGCGCCCAATATGGGCCCTGGTCCTTGAAACGACGGAACGATGACCCAGTTTTCGTTGCGCAGGTCGACGCCGAGTTGAAAGCGGTATTTCGGATTGTGTTCCAGCGGGCTGGAGTAGAGCGCGGATTGTTAGCACTAACCTCCACTGACTAGCGCCGTGCGAAGTAGATCAGCAAGCCGAAAATCACAGCGGGAACAAGGGCACTAGCAACGAAGAAGAGGACACTTCTCCACCGTGGCACGCCGCGTCTTTTCCATTCTCGCAGTTCGGTGCGCTCGGCGATTCCGACTTGATCGAGATGGTTGAGCTCGTGCGCGAACTCGTGGGCATTCGAATAGCGGCTCCTGGGATTACGTTCGAGAGCACGATAGATTACCTCCTGCAACTGAGGCGGGATTGCAGGATCGATTTCGCGCGGCGGAATGGCGTGCTTCAGAAGCCGGTCGTAAGGACTGGTTCCTCGAAATGGCGTCTTCTCCGTCAACATCTCGTACAGGATCGTTCCTAGAGCGTAGATGTCGCTGCGGGCGTCGCCGCGCTTTCCGTTCAACTCCTCGGGAGAGATGTATTCCGAAACGCCCACGATTTGAGCGAGGCTGGTGAACGTAATTCGCCGCGCTCCGGTCTGGGCAGCGATTGCGAAGTTGATTAGTTTAATGTGGTCCTGGGCGTCGACCAGGATGTTTTCCGGTCTGAGGTCACGGTGCACAACGCCGTGGTTCTGCAAGTAAGCGAGTGCATCGCAGATGTTCAGTGCGATCCGCACAGCGCGCTCCGGAGACAATTTGCCCTCGGCAAGCACTTGGCGCAGCGGTTTGCCCTCGAACCACTCGGTGACGATGTACCTCTGGCTGCGGTCGTCGTCGGCAAGAACCTTCATGATGCCGGGGTGATCCAGGGACTTGCCGATTTCCTCCTCGCGCTGGAAACGTTCGAAGAAAACCGGATCGCTCTCCATTTCGGGGTCGGGGATCTTAATGGCCACGGGGCGATTCGTCCGGAGATCCGTTCCGCGGAAGATGGAAGCCGCGCCGCCGCGCGCAGCCAAGCCTTCGATCTGGTAGTGATCGATCTGGTCGCCGGTATTGACGGGAATTCTCATCGGTTCACGTTAGCGTCATCCTGCGGCGGAGCGGATCGGTGAGCGTTTCCTCTACGCCCTTCGGCCGCGCATGCTGAAGTTCGGGAACTGCAGACAGAGCCAGTTGAGGCAGGTCCAGGCTTTCTTCGGCGTCCTGAGGGGACTTTAGACCATACGCGCCGCGGAGAACCAAGGGTGTCAGAAGGGTGGTCAAGAGCACGACCGCAACCATCACCGCCACCTCGGACTTGGCGAAGATTCCCGTGCTAGCGCCCATGGCCGTGACGATCAGCCCCACTTCTCCCCGGGAGATCATCCCGCAGCCGACTCGCAGGCTCCGCACCCAGTCCATGCCGGAAGCCAGTGCCGCGAAGCCGCACCCTACGAGCTTTCCGATGATAGCGACCACCAGCACGACCAGCATCAGGGTCCAATGACCCTCCAATGCACGATAGTCGCTGGACAGGCCGATAGAGACGAAGAACAGCGGGATGAGCAGGCCGTGGCCAATCGCATAGAAGCTGCGTTCCACGTCCGCCTTGAACTCAGATCCCGCAAACACGTATCCCAACAGATAAGCGCCCGTAATTCCCGCCACGCTGCCGAGCCATTCGGCGCAAATCGCATAGACCAAGACCAACGCCAGAATGCAGCTCGGAACAGCCTCGTTGGCAGAGAGCTTGCGCAGTTGACGCATCAAGGGGTCCAGGCAGCGTCGCGCCGTCCCGTATCCCACGAAAAAGAAGGCCGCCACACAGAGGCTGATCACCAGCATCTGGATGACGAGCGGGTGGTTGGCAGCAAACGCGATTCGGTGTTGCAGCCAGCTGGTGGTGGCCGCTGCGACGCCGAAGGATTCTCCGTGGGCTGAGGTGCTGGAAGCTGCGAGGAAGGCCAGCACGAATAGCCCCATCACGTCGTCAATCACCGCCGCTCCCAGAATGACGGTCGCTTCCGGCGAAGACATTTGTCCGGCATCCATCAAGGTGCGGGCAGAGATGGAGACGCTGGTCGCGGTGAGAGCTCCACCCAGGAAACAAGCGGTGGTCCAGGAGAGTCCGAACAGATGGCCGACTCCGGCGCCGAGAAGAAATGGCCACACGACGCCGGAGAGCGCAACCACGAAGGCCGTAACGCTTGCTTCGCGCATGCGGTCGATGTCGGTCTCGATGCCCGCCATGAACATCAGGACCATGGCGCCGACTTGCGCCAGCAGCATCAGGGCTCCGGTCGCCTGTCCACTCTCGAACAAATGCAGGTGAAGAAGGTTGACAGCTCCGGGACCGAGCAACACGCCGACCAGCAATTCGCCGAGAATAGCGGGGATTCCGAAGCGCGAACAGAGCGAGGCCCCGATCTTGCCGGCCGGAAGCAAAATGGCCAGCAGCAGCGCGAGCTGAAGGGCTGGCTGCATGGTTAGCGGATGTCCAAAGCGACCGCTGCTTCGCTACGAGGGCGTGACCAGAGCCGCCGAAACACCTGCGTGAGCGTCCCAAAGGGGCTTTTGTAGCCGCCCCGTTCAATCCCCTCGCGCTGCATCGTGCGGAGAGCGGCGGCTTGCCGACGCGCCAGCTCCGACTGCGCCAGGCTCTGCGAGAGCAGGGCCGCAAGCCGGGTGTGTTGCTCCGCCTTGTCGACCACCCGGAGGCGCATCCAGAGCTCGCCGAGCTTGAGTTGGGCGATGAAGCTATGGGGAGCCAGGCGTACGGATTCCCGAAGTTCCTCGATCGCGGCCTGGGCATCCAAGTTGACGCACAGCGCCATGCCCAGGAGCACGCGCAGCTCCGAAACCTCAGGGTACTGCGTCACGCATTCCCGCAACTGCTCCACCAGATGCGCTTTCTCATCTTTATCGAGCAGGTAGGGGTCAGCGAACATTCTCAACAGAAGAGTTTGCGTGGTTGGCGAAATCGAAGCGAGCGCCAGCGAAGATACACGTGCGCTCAGAGCGACCTTGGTTGTTCTGTCGTCGAGTACGATGTCGGTGTTTGTCATCTCATCCATATAGGTTATTGGGTGATGCCACTTGCAAAACGACACGTTTGCTACGGGAAGACTGGCAAGGCGCAACTCTCAACAAGTGCGCCTTGCCAATCCGATTCGACGCCGGCCATCTACGCGACGGCAAACTCGCGTGGTGTGCGTGCGAATATGTCGGGCTCCTGGTTGAAGACAAACTCGGGGTATCCGAGTTGCCCCATTTCCGGAAGATCGAGACCTGCCACCTCAGTTTCTGCCGAAACTCGATGACCCAAGAAAAACTCGAGGCCGAGGTTCAGCGCGAAACTACAAGTGAATACGAAGCCGAGCAAGGTGGAGATACCCACCAACTGTGCGGCCAGCTGGCTCGCATCACCGTAGAACAGTCCCGTGACCGAGCCCGTGACACCATTCCAGCTGCCGCCGTAGTTGCTGGTACCGTCAGCAAACAAGCCCACCGAAAGAACGCCCCACAGGCCGTTTGTGCCGTGTACGGAGATGGCCCCGACGGGATCGTCCACCTTCATTACATTTTCGACAAAGGCAACGCTCAGACACACGAGCACGCCGGCAATCAGGCCAATGATCGCGGAACTTGGCGCGCTGACGAAGCCGCTGGGCGCGGTAATTGCGACCAACCCCGCCAGCAGCCCGTTGCCGCTCATCGAGGCGTCCGGCTTGCCCTTGAAGATCCACATGTAGAGCATCGCGCCAAACGTCCCGGTGCAGCCGGCTAGCATCGTGTTCACCGCGATGGACCCGATGCGCAGGTTGCCGTTCGCGGAGGCCCCGAGCGTGCTGCCCGGATTGAATCCGAACCAGCCAAAGGCCAGGATGAAGCAGCCGATCAGCACCGCGGAAATATCGTGCCCGATGATCGCGTTGCTCGATCCGTCGCGGTTGAACTTGCCGATGCGCGGGCCGACGATGAGTGCTACAGCGAGCGCTGTCAACCCTCCCACCGCGTGCACGACACCAGACCCGGCAAAGTCACAGTATCCTTTGCCCAGGCCAAGGTTGGCTCCCAGCTGAGACAGCCAGCCCGCGCCCCACGCCCAGTTAGCAAACAGCGGATAGGTGAAGGCACCCATCAGCACCGAGGACACGCAGAAAGTTAGAAACTTCCAACGCTCGGCGCATGCGCCGGTCACGATCGTCAGTGCCGTGTCCATGAACACCATCTGGAACAGGAAGATGACCATCACGCCGACGTCGTAGGCGTGGCCCGATAGAAACATCCCGCTTTGGCCGAAAATCCCCCACGTCTTTCCGAAGAGAGAAATCGGGTGTTCGAGGGACAGCGGTTGCAAGCCACCCAGGTTGCCGTTTCCCGCGGCACCACCCATCTGAATCGCGAAGCCGATCAGCCAATAAGCGAGCAGGCCGCAACCGTACACAGCGAAATTCATCATGTAGGTGTGGTTGGCATTCTTGACCCGGCACAAGCCTGCTTCCACCATGGCGAAACCGGCTTGCATGAACATGACGAGGAAGCCGGTGATCAGCGTCCAGGTGAAGTTGATGGCGACCTTGTTTTGTCCCACCTGATTGGCGACATCCGGAAGCGTTATGCCGGCCTTCGAGTCGGAGGCAGGAACATCACTAATAGTTCCAGTGAGCGTGCCGCCGGGATCGCCCTTCTGCAGATCGGCAGTGGCGGGCGCCTTGGCCGCAGCGTCTTTCAACTCTGCGGCGGATGCGGATGGCGGGGCCGCAGCCGGAGTGGAAGCCGGCGCCGGAGCTGATGACTGAGCGTGGGCTAACCCACCGGTCATCAAACCCAGCGCCAGGAGACAAGCGCAAAGACATCTGGTTCGCATTCGCATCATTGTTGTTCGCTCCATAGTTTTTTCTTTTGCCGCCGCTCGCGAAGCCGGCGCGTCTAGACCTTCCAAATCGCGTTTTTGTTGAAAGCGGCCGGCAGAACGTACACAATCCCGACCAAACTCACCCCGATACCGAGCAGGCCGAGAACAATCCGGCCTCCCGTCCCGGTCACCACGTGCAATCCGAACAAGATCAGGATCCATCCGAAGCAGGCGATGAAGGCGCCCAGCAACTTCATGGTTCCGGCTCCCCGGTTTTGCGCGGGCTTCCCTTCCAGCGGCTTGAGCTTCCTAAATCCTGCAAGACTTGCCAGCAGGACTCCTGCCCCCAGCAGCGTCAGCAACTTGCCTGATCCGCTGGAGAAATATGCAATCCCAGCACACGTCACCGTCAATCCCACAAGAAAGGTTGTGAGCGAACGGCCTTGCCCTGCACTTGCTGCCATGAACTTCCTCCTCGACCCGGAAGGGTCACTTCCTACGTTGCAAATCCAAAACTGCGATCCTTGGGCGGGAGTGCTTTCAGAACCCCGTCCTCAAGAGAGAAGTGGAATCCACACAACTTTGCCCGCATTGCGACCGAACTTACTCTCGGCGGGGGTTGGTCTTCTCTTGCTACCGTTCCTGTGATGATGAGTTCCGCCGCCTCGGCTGCCGACTGACGGTAGACGCGAAACTTGGCGCTGCGAATCTCGGAAAGCATTTCGAACATGATGTCGCGTATCTTCATCGCGTCTCGCAGGGCCTGCAATGTCTGGTTTCGCTCGGCTACACCGGGGGGCAAGTCCGCGTCCCATGGATCCGGCGGCCGGGCGATCCATTCGCATTCCGCCACATCGCCGCGCAATTCCAGCCGCAGCAGACGCAGGGGCGCACGCGACAACTCTCCATACAGCAGTCGCCGACGCACTCGCCGAATGAAGTCGGCTGCTTCCCAGAGCGGAGTCATCGCCGCCGCACTCCACTGCGGGTGTCCGTTCCAACCGGCAGGGCGAGAAATACCAGGAACTGCAGCCCGACCATTACCTCGAGGACGAGCGGCAGCGGCTGTTGCAGCCGAATCACCAACATCAGCGCCACCATCGAGAACCACTGCCATCGCGTCCGCCGCAACCGTTCCAGCCGATCAGAAAGCCGGAAGAACTCGCCGAACGTCATCCTGTGGTCAGCGGCGAACGGCGCATGTGCGCGGATACAGGCGACCGCAAAGAAGCCTGCCATCAATAACTCGAATAAGATCGTCCTACCGTCCATCGCTTGGCTCCGCTCCGCGAGCGCATCAGGGGCGCTCGAACAATCGAATGGCGTAACAGCCGCGGGCAATCCAGCTCGACGGCTCGCGCACAAGCCATTACGCACTCACAATATTTCGTTGAATCGGCACAGCATCGTGCCAAAGAATCGCCTCTTCTCAGCATCGAAAAGAGGGAGCAACTTCCGTTACCTACAGTCCCACTTACCCGGGAATTTTGCTTGCTGTTACCTGCAAAGTCAAATTCAAACTTTTTATTGGCGTCATCATCCGGGACCGATCACTCCGGCAACCACATGAGACGCGTTTCGCGCACCCTCGATTAGCCCTGTTTTACCGCGTAGCTCAGAACGACTGCCTGCGCGATGTCCTTCATGGACATTCGCCGATGTTGGCTCTGGCGCTGGAGCATGAGGTAGGCTTCCTGCTCGCTGATCTTCAGATCGTGCTGCAAGATGCCCTTGGCGCGCTCCACCAGCTTTCGCACTTCCAGCCGATCCGCCAGTTGCGACTTCTCTTTCTCCAGACGGGCCATTTCGATCTCGGCACCCACCAGGAAACCGACCGTCGAAATCAAGGTGATTTCGCGTTCGCTGTAACTGTGCCGGGCGACATTCTGCAGATTGATCACTCCCACGACGCGTCCCCGGCTGAGCAGAGGAACCGACAAGAACGCTTCAAAGCGATCCTCGGGCAACTCGTTGAAGAACTGAAACCGGGGGTCGCGGGAAGCATTCTGGGATACCGCGACCGGCTGGCGATGTTCGGCAACCCAGCCGGTGATACCTTGCCCCAGCTTCAGTTTGAGCCGGTCCACGGCTTCCGGGTGCGGATTCTTGGAAGCCCGCAGGACCAACTCGTCCCCTTCCAGAATGTAGACAAAGCACGAGTCACACTTCACCACGGAGGTGACAAATTCGACGACCTGTGCCAGAACATCGTGAAAAGGGACTGAGGCAGCCATTCGGCTGGCGATGCCATGAAGAACGGCGTGTTGCCGCGCGAATGGATCGGGCTGCTCAACGCAAACCGGCAGCAGCGGCCGACTGCTCGGGTGCCATCCCCCAGAAGTACTCATGCAGCCACGCTAGACAGTTGGGTGGTGTAAGACAATCATCCTTTGGTATGGGTAGCCATGAAAAAAACCGATCCAGGAAATCGGAATCGCTATCTGCGGGGGCGCGGTTTGAGTTTGTCCGACATCCTGACCAAGTCGGCCAGGGATGCAGCTTCCATTTTCTGCATCACACGACTGCGATGAATCTTCACTGTGACTTCACTTAAACCGAGTTGGGCGCCGATCTGCTTGTTGATGAGGCCGGTTACGACGAGGTCCATCACCTCGCGTTCTCGCGACGTGAGCTGCTCCACTCGCGATTGCAGAATCGAAACCTCAGCTTGCTCTTCGCGGCGGATGCGGTCCCGATCAAGACCGTGATGCACCGCTGCCAGAAGGTCTTCCTTCTGGAAAGGTTTCATCAGGAACTCGATGGCTCCTGCTTTCATGGCCCGCGAGGTCATGGGGACATCGCCGTGCGCGGTAATAAAGATGATGGGAATGGACAGGTTTGCTTTCGCGAGCTGCTCCTGGAACTCAAGGCCGCTCACTCCCGGAAGCCTCACGTCGAGCACCAGGCAGCTGGGCCCGTTGGGGCGCGGCGCCTTCCAGAACTCTTCGGTAGAAGCAAACAGCTTGGCACGCAGACCAACCGCTTCGAGCAGGTTGCTGATGGCATCGCGAACGGAGGCGTCGTCATCAACAACGAAGATGGTGGGCCGGGCGTCAGCCATCGGAATCCCGCGGACGAACTGGAAGTGTAAATTCAAAGATAGCGCCGCCGGAAGAGCGCGGTGTCGCCCAGAGCCGGCCCTCATGTGCCTCAACAATCGAGCGACTGATCGACAACCCCATGCCGATGCCATGGGGCTTCGTCGTGAAAAATGGTTGGAAGACCTTCTCCGCAGTCTCCGCGTTCAGGCCGACTCCGGTGTCTTCGACGCGCACCATCACGTCGGCCTCGTTCGCGCGCGCGCTGATGAGCAGTTCTTTCGGGAAGTTGGTCGTCTCCGCCATCGCATCCATGCCATTCATCATGAGGTTAAGCAGGACCTGCTGCAACTGAACCCGGTCCGCTTTGACTTTGGGCAGCCCGGGGACAAGGTCGGTTCGGATCGCGATGCCGCGCCGCACGGCTTCATCGCGCAGAAATGTGGTCAATTCGTGAATTACTTCGTTGACATCAAGCCAGGTCTTCGCCGGTGCCTCCTTCTTGACGAGCGCGCGAATGCGGCTAAGGACGGCACCTGCCCGCGTGCCGTCCTGGATGATCCGCTCAACCGTCTGGCGCGTCTTCTCAAGGTTCGGAGGACTTGCCGAAAGCCACTCGATACAGGCATGTCCGTGTGTCACCACAGCCGTAAGCGGCTGGTTGATTTCATGGGCAATTGAAGACGTGAGCTCACCCATGCTCAGAACCTGCGAAAGATGAGCGAGTTCTGTTTGCGTCTTCATCAGCTCGGCCGTTCGTTCGGACACCCGGACCTCCAGCTGGTCGAGCGCTTCCTTGAGCGCTACCTCGCTCTTTTTCTTCGCAGAACTTACCCAACTAGCCGCCAAGGCGCACGCCACGAATGCAGCAAAGTAAGCCTCCGCGGTCGTACTGATGGAAAACGAATAGAACGGAGGCACAAAGAAATACTCAACAAGAACTGTTGAAAGTAGTACCGCGAAAAGCCCCGCGGCCGTCCCTCCGAACCAGGCGCTCGCCATTACCGCGCCGAAGAATAGGAACAAGAAGGGATACGGGAAGAGACGCTGGAGCAACAAAGTCGGAACAAAAGCCGCCATCACAAAAAGCAAAGTGAACCCGCAGTGCCGGATCAGTGAGCGAATTGGCCCTTCAGGGAGTACGTCGGTTTGCATAGATTCCTTGCTCACGCCACAGTGCAAATAGCCAGACGGTAGCGTGAGCTGAAACTGCAGCTCCCGCGCGTCCCGTCGAAATGAAAAGTTTGGCCAAGAATACCTCCTGCCTCCTGACTGTTCAAACCGGCAAAGCCGTCTACCAGTCCAGGCAGAATATAAGTGCCCGTATAATCGAGCGTCTTTGCGTATTTGGGGATCTTGACGAGGGCGGCGGGCTGCCACGCCTTCAATGCGGCTGCGCCTCGGCGTTCAAGAATCATCTGTTTATCGAAGCCTTTGATGGCCCGATCCGCAATCGCAGGATCAACAACGTGCGGACCGCACCGCAGACGGGTTTGTTGAACGCAGCCGGGCAGGATCATGTGCAGCGCGTACCGACTGTCAGTTGGGATGAGATTTCCACAGAGTGTACGGAAGGCGTACACGCCATAAAATCGCGATCGTGCATCATTCCGCATCGGCACATGCGTGCGCTTTGACCCCTCGCTCTGTTGCCCAGTGGCTCCGAAGAAACTAGAACCTGGCGTCGACCCGTCGGAAACTCAGAATCGTACGCCGCCGACATCCGCGCGGGCCGACACCGCCGCCGTCGCCGGTTACCGGAGCATTTCATCAATCTTCTTCATGATCTGCGTAGCCCACTGGATTGATGCCGCAATCAGTTTGTCCGTTCGTGGGCTTCCCTGCGGCGTCCCAAACAGATCGTTCGCTGTCTGCATGTGCGGCTGGCCAGGATCGCGGCCATGATCCCGATAACGCGCTTTCGACCTTCGTCCACCCCGGTGGCGTACCTTGTTCGCGTGTTGTTCGCCACACGGTTGACAGGTCACTGGTACCACTCCTGCAGCCGGGTTTCCCGGTATACATCTCCCGTTTCTATATAGTTTCACGACGTGTGGGTCGCGGCAGATGGTGAGCGCCGCGCAAATGTGACAAATAGATTTGCTGCGAAACCTGTCACAGCGGTCATCTCGGTTACTGCGGAAACCGGAAGCCATGACCAGGCGGACCGCACGAGACCCTGATAGGCGAGAATTTCCGAGCTAACGCGCATAGCACATCCCGCAGTGAGAAGCAGCATCGCAACAAACATCAGTCTGGTACTGAACAGCAGGCGCATCCCCGAGAAGGCTGGCAGTACCCGCTGCCCGATTGCAAAGACCATCGTGGCCACGAAGCCTACGGTCAGAGCGTGGCGGGAGGCCCCCCAAATCCCGTCCGCATTCTCGACCGAGGCCGCCCAGACTCCGAGGCTGGCTGCAATCAGCGCCCAGACATAAGCCAGACGAACAAAGGCGGGAAAGCTCGCGTGCACTCCTTTTACCTTGGCGGGTCGCTGTGAGCGTTCGAATAGCCGAAGCGCGCACGCGGCCATGACGATTCCGGTTAGCAGCAGAGCAACCGCAGTTCTCGTCCACGCGGCAAATGCTGTCAGAACACCAGCAGAGTTCAGTGCTATGGCCAGTAATAGAACTCTGCCGCGCAGGGGCTGCAGCCCGAGAAAAACTGGCAGCCACTTGGCACTGAATCCCCAGACGAACGGAACCAGAAAACCCCAGGTCTGGAGAACCAGGAATCGTTTGTCGAAACCTGCTGGCACCTCGGGTGACGCGCCCCGCAGAGCCAGAAATAAGGAAACTCCCAGGTTAGTGAGAAGGGTAAGGAGCAGACCCACTGCCCCTGCGATAACCACGAACACCCATTCTTCCAACTTGTCCTTCCCGGAGTCCTGCGGTCGGTGACCCGAAACAACGCGAAAGAAGATCACAAAGGCGGCAACTTCGAGTGAGGCAGAGAGCGGAAGAAGCACACGCCACTGCCACTGGTAGACGCTGGCCAGCCAGTGCAGCGTGACCCCAGAGGTCCATAAGCCCCAGGAGGCCCATACAACTGACAGGGCAAATGTGGGCATGCGGCGCAACTTTGGGATGGAATAGAAACCGATCCCCAAAATGAAGGTTCCGACCCACCCGAAAATCTGCGCGTGCCCGTGTGCCTGAATCCATGCAGGTGACACGGAATCCGCCGCGTGACGACTGCTGATCGCCAGCAGGTTCCAAACCCCGAGGAAGGTCCCCGGAAGCAGCATGAACACT
Organism: Terriglobia bacterium; assembly: GCA_020073015.1. Lineage (GTDB taxonomy): Bacteria > Acidobacteriota > Terriglobia > Terriglobales > Acidobacteriaceae > Acidiflorens. The sequence goes on from JAIQFZ010000010.1 coordinate 28,778, forward strand.
AGTCCGGAGCCGATGTAAACCATCAACAGGCGCGACAGGGCGGTCTCACGCGCCGCGGTGATGTCAAAGATCTCCAGGTGGGTGAGCGGCCGGCCAGCCTGTGTCTCGACGCGCGTTGGCAGGACGGACATAATTTCGAACTCCGTTAGCGTGCTTGTTCCATCGCAATGCTGCGGCGAAATCGGATGTTATTTTCGAGATGAATGTGTTGGTGCAAAGCATCTTCACATTCACGAGAGCGATCTCCTCGCGCATGTATTTGTGATGAAGATTGCGCTACCAGGAACATTGCTCCTCCTCGCGGTCGTATCCATACCTCGCGGCCGGGGGTCTGATAGTCCCAACGTAGCCGAGCAGCGGAGGCACGCCGATGACTTTTGTCACGACCGTTACATGTCGGCGCTGATCCATTCGCCCTTCAGATGTGGTGTGCCAGCCGGGCGATTACAGACTGCGCCACTCCCACAACGTAGACCGAAAGATGCCGCCTCCATCTCTTCCAACCGGCGCAGATTCCGCCACGCCTCATCGCCCACGGTGCCGATAGACACATGCAGTGAGGTCCATCGATCAAGCTGCCAGGCAGGTGCTGCTTTCTTCACAGATGATCTCTAAGATTCGGCCCGCCAACTGCTCGAATCCGTGATGGACGTCAATGCCGATCTCAGACTCGTGCTGCTCAAATCGCGCCGATAATTCCTCCTGCTCCGTGTCGCTCAGTATTTTGTCGGCCATCGGGAAGAGCAAGTAGTCCTCCTTCCAGATGTGGGAGGGATACAGCTCAATGAGCCTTCGGAGGGTGCCGATCAATGCCTCCCTGCCTGCGCCGGGAGTGCGGATGTAGGTTTCGGATGTGAGTTTCAAGTCAGCCAGCAGGTTCCGACCCTTTTCATGTTCGTGAAGAAGAACTGCCAGAGGGCACCCGCTCACTGGCACGCCCTTCTTTTCCAGAAGTTTGAACAGGTAGATCTCTTCTTTCCCATGGTGGCACTTGTCCCCAAAGGTCCGCATGAACTCGAACAGATCTGTCAGCACAGCTGCATCGATCTCTTTGCCCGATTCCAATTTCTCTACGAGCACTGCCATCCCGCCAACGACTTGCTGAATGATGCGGTGTTCGTGTTCCAGCTCTTCTGTTGGTTTTCTGCTAGTCATCTCAATACTCCTTTCGTGCCTTCAACGCCGCCATTGGCGGTTCATACTGGTGAAGCGAACTTCTGTTACCGCGAGCAAAATTGGTGAAGATTCCGCAAATTGCCAGTAATCCGACCGTGCGCGATCCGCATTGCTGCCGGAGCTACTTGCCCGACGCCAGCATTGGCAACGCTCTGACGATCACGACTCCCTTCATACCGTTCCCTTCATGGAGCGTGCAGACGTATCGGTACACGCCAGGAACTGTAAAGACATGGGTGAAGGCCTGGTTGGGCTGCAGCAAACCAGAGTCGAACGGCCTGCTTCCGGAAGGGAGTTTAACGTCTATCCTGTACAAGGCCTTGCCCGCGTCGTCGACCACATTGTGAATGACCTGCGAAGTATTCCTCCAAGTCACCTGGTCGCCGACGTTAACAGTTACCGTTGTCGGTATGAATCCCATGTCGCTCATGCCCACCGTTCCTTTGGCAGCCACCGTAGGCTTCACCAAGGCTTTTCGGATAGCCGCAGCAGACATTCTCACAGAGCAGTTGGGGGCGAGTTCATCCACCGTATCCACTACGAAACTGGGAATGCGCGGATCTTCCACCGCCACGACACTACCGAAGTACCCATTCACGTGGACAAGACGGTTGGCATTTTCTGAAAACAACAAAGGCCGTGCTTCCAAGCGATAGACCTTCGTTGACTGGAAGAGCCTAAGCATCGCTTTGCCATCACTCGACAAGGTGAGGCATCCATTGAGCCCCCTCGGGACGGTGCCTGCGGATTCAAACGGGGCCACTGGATGCATCAGATTTGGACCACGCGTGGGTGCCACCTTCACTGCGGTCCCTGGTGCCTCTTGCATGTGCATCATGGGAGTTGAAGCTGCATTGCCTTCGTCTCCGGGGACGGTTGGATTGGGGACGGCGTCCGCGACTGCAGCGAGACCTGTCTCATCCCCTCCGGAACCCGCCGCCGTGTCGGCCTGGCTCATGCCACTCACCCAAGTGGATTCCTGTGAATCGGAAATTGGCCCGGCGTGTATCAAGGCCGCATTCTGCGTGCCGCTGATCTCAAACACTGCCATGAGGCCCTTGGCCATCCGCGCCATGGCATGATCCATCATGGTGAACTGTCCCGGCGCCCTCGCCGCGAACTCCAGAATTGCTGCGGCACCCGGCGGCACGCTGGCGGTTTGAATTCCGGTCAGCGGTGGCGAAGTCAGCGAACCCAGCGCGTAGTCACGCGTGAAAATTTCGCCGACCACGTGAAGCGAGGATGTGTCGTTCGGACCTGCATCACCAAAAAAGACCCGCACAGTCTCACCAGCTGTGGCGTGCATAGGGTGTTCCTTGGTGAGTGCGTCGACCGCCCCGTTAAACACGAAATATTCGGGATTTTCTGCGAGGAGCTTTGCATCGCTGAACTGCTGCACGCCCACCTTGCCCTTGGGCGCAGTGGTATAGATTTCACCCTGCATGACGTAGTACTCGTGATCCACATGAGGCAGACCACCCTCCGGCTCGACAAGGATCAGGCCGTACATGCCGTTAGCAATGTGTTCTGCGATCATTGGCGTGCCGCAGTGGTAGACAAACAACCCTGGTGTCGTAGCCTGAAATGTGAAGGTCTTTGACTGTCCCGGAATCACCTGCGAGAATGCGGCACCGCCGCCTGGGCCGAGTGCAGCATGGAAATCAACGGAGTGAACCATATGGCTGCTGCCTTCATTGCGAAGAGTGACCTCCACCATGTCACCCTGCCTCACCCGAATCATTGGGCCAGGCACCTTCCCGTTGAAGGTCCAGTAGCGGTACGTGGTGCCAACGGATGGATCCAGTTGACCGAGTACTTCCTCAGCTGAAAGTGTCACGCGGACCACAGCGGGCGGGCGGTTCGCAATTGGCGGCGGAACGTCGGTCGGATCACGGACGATATCGACAGTATTCGCTGTGGGCTTCGCCCCTGACCGGTGGTTTGCTGCAGATTGTGCCGGTAAAGGTTCTGCTCCAGTTATCATGAACAGAAAAAACAGGACACTCAGGATCGCTTTCATGTATGGAATTTCGTAATGAGTTCTTGCTCCCATAGTTCATCTCTTCCCGCCGGCCTCCGCTTGCTGGTTCGAGTCTGGGTTCGCCGGCTGACATATACTTGTATCGTGAGGCGATAGATCTCAATGGAGCATTCGTACTACTCGGATAGGCAGTTGTCACAGGGACGGGCAAATGCTTGAAAGTGAATTGTTTACCCTGCTCCAGCACACTTCGGACGCGGCGTTCTCGGTTACCGAAGAAGGCGAAATCTTGTCCTGGAACAAAGGCGCCGAGAGGATTTTCGGCTATTCGGCCGCCGAGGCGGTCCACAAGACCTGCTACGAGATACTGGAGGGCATGGGGCCATTGGGCACGCGCGTCTGCCACCAGCATTGCAGTGTGGCCGAATGTGCTGCTGGCAACACCACTGAAATCCCCAACTTTGATATGAGTGTAAAGACCCGTTCCGGGCAGCGGCTCTGGATCAATATGTCCACGCTTGTGTTTGATAACCAGCGAACCGGGCGCCGACTTTTAATCCACCTTGCCCATGACATCACCGAACAGAAGAAGAGCGAAGAATTGACGCACAAGATGCTCGATCTGTCGAAGCAGCTCAGTTCGGTCGGTGAAAGCTCGGTACGTGCAGAGCCGATTGCTCCACTGTCGGAACAAGAAAAACACGTCCTCCGTTTGTTCGCGGAAGGTAAGGACAGTGACGAAGTCGCCCGCACTTTGGAAATCAGCCCCCAAACGCTCCGCAACCACCTCCACCACATCAACCAGAAGTTGCGAACTCATAATCGCCTGGAAGCGGTCATGAATGCCATCCAGCGGAAACTGATCTGAGACTCACTCCCTCACCGGCCGATTTGGGGACATGCCGCACGATCACACATACGTCATGTGCACAGTACACCTGTCCCATTGCAGACGCGGTTCAGCAAGAGCCAAATAGGGCCTGAGTGGTTCCTCTGCTCACAGGAGTTGCCCTTATGATCTCTCACTGCGCCAATCCGGACTGCACGCAGCCGTTTCATTACCTGAGGGGTGGTCGCCTCTACCGCTTCGACATCACATCCCCGACTACCCCTTGTGCCGACGTCCCTAATGCCATATGCAATTTGAAACCGTCACACGCCACTGTATTTTTCTGGTTATGCGGCCAGTGCTCTTCAAAGTACTCTCTCGGATTCAATTTTCACGATGGCATCAGAATCGTACCGTCGACCGACCGGACAGCGAAGCTCGGCACCGCACCCGTGATTGCTGTCGATAATTCTGCGTCTCACCTTCATTAGGTGTCGGGCCCGCCATCGGTTCGCCAAAATCATAGCCTCGGTTCTCACCCGCCCGCCAGCGTGCCGTTGTAGCCAACTATATCGTGATACGATAGACTGATATTGTGCCGATCAAGATTGTAACTGCGGACTACCGCGCCTTGGCCGCGCTGCGCTATCAGATACGCCTTTTTCTGCGCGAAGGAGACGCCGCGGCGCGCCGCGCGGGGCTCGAGCCGCAGCAGTTCTTGCTGTTGCTTGCTCTTCGAGGGCTCCCGGAAGGCGTGGAAGCGACCATCCAGACACTGGCGGAGAGGCTGGCACTGAAGCACAACAGCACAGTGGAACTGATCGACCGACTGGAGAAACGCGGATATGTGCGGCGAAGCCGAAGCCGGGATGACCGCCGATGCGTCCTGGTATCAGTGCTTCCGCGTGGAGAAAAAGTGCTTGAACAGGTAGTCCGCCAACGGATTACGGAGTTGCGTGCAGGAGGGGCGGCCCTGGTGAATGCGATTGACGCGCTTCTGGAACCAAAACTGAAATCACGAAAAAAGGACAAGGGCGCGCAGCGTAGCCACACCAAGGGGCATAAGAAACCGTGAACGAGGATCGCGAAACGAGATTGCGGAACAACGCGGCGGGCATCGACAAAAAGGACCGCAATGATGAGTTGGGAGACTTCACGACGTCGCGGCGAGTCGTTCCGATCTCCCTGCTAGCCGCGGTGATTGGTCTGGTCTGCGCATTCGTCGCGCTGGCGCTGCTCCGTTTAATTGGGTTGTTTACCAATCTGTTCTATTTTGGCCGGTGGAACATGACGATGGTCTCGCCGGTCGGCAACCATCTTGGTGTATACGGCGTTTTCGTCCCCATCGCTGGCGCGCTGATCATCGGTGTCATGGCGAGGTACGGTTCCGAGCGCATTCGAGGTCACGGCATACCCGAGGCGATCGAAGCCATTTTGCTGAACGGCAGCAGAATTGAACCGAAAGTCGCGATTCTTAAACCACTCTCTTCGGCAATCTCGATCGGCTCCGGCGGCCCGTTCGGCGCGGAGGGCCCCATCATCATGACCGGCGGCGCGGTCGGGTCGATGATCGCGCAACTATTTCATCTGACGAGCGCGGAGCGCAAAACCCTCCTCGTGGCGGGCGCGGCCGGCGGCATGTCCGCAACCTTTGCTTCGCCGGTGGCTGCGGTGCTCCTGGCAGTCGAACTGCTTCTTTTTGAATGGAAGCCGCGCAGCGTGGTTCCGGTGGCCTTGGCGAGTGCGGTCGCTGCGGTGGTACGAAGGTATCTTCTGGGATTTGGGCCGCTGTTTCCCGTGCCGATTCACCCGTTGTTCATTGGACCAGAGGGGCTACTGGGATGCGCTCTTGTTGGTCTTCTAGCTGGGGCCCTCTCGGCCCTGCTGACCCTATCGGTGTACGCAGCCGAGGATTCTTTTCAGCGGCTGAAGATCCACTGGATGTGGTGGCCCGCGATTGGCGGGCTGGCCATCGGTTTGGGAGGACTGATTTTCCCGCAAGCCCTGGGCGTCGGTTACGACACCATCGCCGCGTTGTTGCAGGGGAACGTGGCAAGAGGGGTGATTCTCGGAGTCCTGCTAGTTAAATGGTTCATCTGGGCGGTATCGCTGGGTTCGGGCACATCGGGTGGCGTTCTCGCGCCGCTGCTGATGATGGGCGGTGCGCTCGGCGGCCTCGAAGCCATGTTCCTTCCCAACGAAGGCGCCGGTTTCTGGCCCCTGATCAGCATGGGCGCCATTCTTGGCGGCACGATGCGTTCTCCGTTCACCAGTATTATCTTTGCCTTTGAGTTGACTCACGACGCCAACGTCTTATTGCCATTGCTGATCAGCAGCATCATGGCTCACGGTTTCACCGTCCTGACGTTGCGGCGGTCCATCTTGACCGAAAAGGTTGCACGACGCGGCTACCACCTCAGCCGCGAGTACGCCGTGGACCCGCTGGAAATTCTTTTTGTGCGCGAGGTCATGCGAACCAAGGTGGCGGTGCTACCGTCCGCGAGTACGCTCGGCGGAATATGGCATGCGTTGCGGCTGGATCACCGCCAGGAGCAGCGGTTGCTGCCGGTCGTGAGCGCCGAAGGACAGCTTGTCGGTGTGCTGACGCGCGGGGATATAAGCCAGCGGATGGAGCAGGATGGGGATGCAGTCCGAGGCTTGCCGATCGGTGATCTGGCACGAGCGAGTGCGGCTGAAGCCTATCCCGACGAACCGCTGCGGGTGGTGGTCTATCGCATGGCTGAAACGGGCTGCACGCGAATGCCAGTTCTGGAACGCACCACGAGGAAGTTTCTGGGGTTGCTATCGCTCAATGATTTGCTGAAGGCGCGCTCACGGCACCTGGAGGAAGAGCGCCGCCGCGAACGAACTCTCAAATTCAGATTGTTTTCTCCGAAAGAACGGAATCCCGAGGAAACGCAATCCCAGGGCGCATAGGTAACGCTTCCGTTCCCGTCTGAGCCAAGCACAACCGCGCACGGAGGCTGAGAGGTGCTTTGTCCAAGTGCCCCAATCCAACACTAGCGATCCTCGCCCGCTCGGCACGGCGCGAGCCCACTTCTTCCTGCTTTTTTGCAGGCTGATACAAATGCTGCGCCGCATAGATCCTTCAACAAAAGAGATCAGGGCTCAGCGAGCTGGGATTGACATTTATATCGTGACACGATACTCTTGTTTGTCGACAGCGCTGCCTCCCGACCGGTTCTGTTGTGCCGTTCAAGCGCGCTTATCCATAAAATCGGCAGTTCGAGGTTAGGAGGACCACCATGAAAAGGTTAGGAGCTTTGACGATTTCAATCGTGATCGGGAGTTTGGTTCTAAGTGTGTGCTCGCTGTCGGCTTGGGGCCAAGGCGGGAACCCGCCAGCCTTCACCAAGGAGAGCGGGCAGACTTCGGGCCACGGCTACACCGGTGTGGAACAGACCTTTCAGGAAAATGTCGAGCAGCAGATCAAGACCCTACATGACCAAGGCCAGCAGGCGGCATTAAAGGGTGATGCCAGCTTTTTTGAGGCGCACTTGGCCGCTAGCTACTTCGGGATTGGCGGCGATGGACGGTTGAGGACCAAGGCGGAGTCGATTCAGGATCTCAAGTCGGGCGGCATCAAGTACGAATCCATCGACGAACGCGACGTGAAGGTAAACACCTACGGGAACACAGCCGTCGTGAACTCCACGGCCTCAGTCAAACTGACGAGCAATGGCAAGTCGATCGGTGGCGATTATCGCGCGACTTTCGTGTATGTGAAACAGGGAGGCAACTGGAAAGAAGTCGCGTTCCAGGCAACGCCAGTGGTACAAGAGGGCCGGTGAACCACCAACACGCAGCAGCGATCAGCGCCGATGTAATTCGGTACTGATCTTGAATCGGGACGGCCCTGAAGGAGTCTTCGTGCTAACTGGTTTTTCGCCTCGTTTGGGCTTGATCGCTTCCCACTTTCACCCAGGGCTTGCGCCCCGGGCACAAGTTGTTGATTCGAGGTTGATGTTGAGAAGCTTCGTGCAGCGGAGATCGCATTTTTCTGCAATTCCCACCGTTGACTTCTAACTCATCGCAAACAGCTGATGCGAGGTGGCGGTCGGCAGGGTGTGTGACAAAAGTCATTGCACAAGGATCTATCGTTGCATTAAGAATGGGCAGTTGTAGGTAGGGAGCCGGGCATGTTCGCCCATCCGAGAATATCATCCGGCTTGGGTCGCCCCTACGTCACTTGCTGATCCAAGGGAACACCAGTCCCGCCGTGCGCTCCTGTGGGCGCTGCTGCGGCAACAGTCACACCTTAGCGGAGGAAAATTCCCATGTTCACACGTATGATGACTTGCACACTGAAGCTGGACAAGAAAGAAGAATTCTTGGAAGCTGCACGCCAACTGCCAAGCGCTTACAAGAACCAGACCGGCTTTGTGGATCTGCTCACCTTCATCTCGGACGATCGTCCTGACCACGCGCTCGTTCTTGCTGTCTGGAGGACGAAGTCGGATTCCCAAGAGTTCTACAAGAACCGTGCTCCGCTGCTGGATTTGAAGCCTTTCCTGGAGGAGGAACAGATCGAGCATTACCACCTCGAGACTTCGAGTATGTTCAACATTACCAGCGGCAAGGCCGCCTAATCGTGATTGCGGTGTGATCTCCGATCCCATATTGCCGGTTTGCCGGCGGTAGAGTCACCACGGGCCGCACAGAGAAAATCAGGAATCAGGAATCTGCACAAAGTACGCAAGGGCGGTCGTATACGCGGCCAGGGTCTTCGGCTTCTTCGTGAGCTTGGTTTCGTCAAGGAACTCCGCGACGGCTGCTGCTATCGACCTTTGGCCGTTCTGCCCGTCACGAACGACAGCGACGCCATTGTTCACCGCGTTCAGCTCGGCTTCTTTGCGCTGGCGTCGCGCACTGGCGTCGGCTGGGTCTTTGCCGACCGACAGGCGCACACGCTTTGCGCCTTCCCGCCACTCCAGGTAATACGCGCCTTCCTTGTGGATTTCCTGCTTGCCGTTGACGACCACAATGTCAGGCTTGACGCGGCCATTAGCGGACAGGACTACCGTGCAGTACCGCCATCCATGCGGTGTTTGGACTCTCTTGGTGAGATTGACTTCGCGATTCATCGGTGACCACCGTGACTGATTCTGGTATCAGTGTAGGTATCACCGGCCTGCAAGTACTAGATAACAAAAGTCTGGCGGAGAGGGAGGGATTCGAACCCTCGGTACAGGTGTTAGCCCGTACAACGGTTTAGCAAACCGCCGCCTTCAGCCTCTCGGCCACCTCTCCGGCGGTTGGTTTTCAACAGTTTAACACGCTGCCCTGTATTTCAATTGCTGGGCGCTGCTTCTTGATCGGTTCTAGCATGGTCGACGTTCGCCCCATGGCGTCTCGCGCAGCCAGATTCGTGCGCATTGGGAGCGCTCCTTCGTTGTGGGGAGACTTTCGTGGCGCAGCACGCGACTGTAAAACGCCTGGGTCCTCGCCCCGAAAAAATTGCTAATGCTGTTCACTGCGCAGCGATCGTAACCGGACTTGTGCCAGGTAATAGGACGAGTCGGGAAATTCGATTGCCCTTTTCGGTTTTGTCACCCGCGCATAGTTGGCAAGCGCTGCATCGCGCTCGCCTAATTGCTCTGCAATACGACCGAAGGCGTACCAGTAGTCGGGATTCGGCTCGTCGAGGCGCAGCAAGTCCATGCTCTGAACAAGCACTTCACGCGCGTCTTTGGTCTTTCCAACCTCAGCGTAAACGCTACCCAAAGTGTGTAACATGGCTGTGTTGTTCTTGCTCAGTTGCGTGGCCTTGAGAGCGTTTTCGATATCAGCGGGTTCGACTTTGCCGACAAACAGCGAGACCCAGGCGATGCCGTTCAGATCGGAGGGTTCGGCTTTGCCTTCGTCGATAATGTTCTGCCCAAGAGCATGTGCCTTAACGTAGTCTCCGCGGGCGGTTGCGCTCCAGACCAAAGCGCGCATCGCATCCACATCCCCGGAAATACGGTTCAGTCGGTCTGCAGCAAGTCGATCTGCTTCCTCGAATCGACCCAAGGCTCGCAACTCAAACGATTGACCAAGGAAGACCCGTTGTGACTCGGGGTATAGTTTGGCCAGCTCCGCGGAAACAGCCAGGGCTTTGTCATCCTCTTCCAGATTGCTATAGCCGCTGATCAAGGCGAGTGAGATGTTCAGCCGGTCGGCGTCGTTGCGAACGGAGTCCCTGGCTGCCTCCAGAATAGTCAGACCCTGCCGGGCCGTCTGTTTGTAACCCGTCAGAATCGAGGCAGCCGCCATCTTCATCGTGGCGACATCCGCGTCTCTTCCCTTCGTCCAAAACCGAGGAAAGGAGGCGCCCGAAAGAGGGTCATCACCGCCCGCGAGATGCCAATCCTCCCGCAACCAGTCTAGGAGTACGCGAGCCCCGGCTAGATCGTTGGTGGCTATCCGGTCCAGAACCTCCATGCCAATGGCGGCAGGAAACTGGGAAGTGGCAAGTACTTTGCAGTGGCCGTCTTCTTTGACGACGTACGTGGCACTTTTGTAGCTCGCGGAGGCCCAAAGGGTGACCTTGTAGCCGGTCGCATCACTCCCCTGAACTTTCGGTTGCGCCCTGGCGAGGGAGATGTCGAGCCCAACGTCGGCAAAGTGGCCCTCGCGTGCCTTGCTGCTTATTGTGCCTCTTTCTTCCTTTACGATCTGCTCCAGCACCTCCGGAGTGATGAACGCGCTCTTGCCGTTGCGGCTGCTCATTGAGCGCAGCTGATCAAGGGTCACATCGGGATCGTCTGTCAGCAATTCGAAGCGCATAGCGACGCCAGCAGCATCTTCGGGAAAGAGAAGCTGCTCGTGGGGCTGGGTCTTGCGATACAAAGAAGCGTAAGCCGCCGTGTCGGATGCGTTGGCTCCCGATGCGCCCGCTTCTTCGAGATCAGCGGCAAGAGAATACTTGCGGAGATTCACCAGCATTTCGCCAGCCGTTTCCGCCACCTGTTTGAATTGTTCTTCCCCAGCCGTACGCTTCCTGGCCTCCGCCAAGGCGCTCTGCGAACCGTTGAGGGCAGCCTCGCAAGCGACGATCAAAGCCGTCGGCTGGGGGTTCAGGGTCTGAGCGTTTTTCCGGGCCTCGGAGAATTGGCCGTCGTAGAACATCGCGAAGGCAATGTTGCTTGGTTGCCCTAGTTCCGCCAACTTCTCCGGTGTGAGCTTGTGGTACTCGAGGAGGGCATCCTTCAGTCTGGCGCCGGGCCCATACCGCAATCCCCAGCGGTTGTGTTCGAGGAGAATGGCGAGGTTGACCACGGTCGCTTTGTCATCGGGATCGAGCTTTTCGACGGCCCGAAACGCGGCTTCAGCTCCAGCATAGTCGCTCCCAGGCCGAAACTTGCGTCCAATCAAATCGTATTCGAGAATGTCGGCAAGCGTCTTTTCGGCCAACGCGGAAGTTGGTTCCAGTTTGACCGCGGCCTGAGCCTCGGCGCGCGCGGCCTCTCCCAGCCCTGCGGCGAGCAGGGTCTCCGCAATCTGCAGATGGTGAACCGCCTCTTTGGGGTGCAGCGCGACCAACTCACGATAGGACTGCAGTGCCTCCCGAACCTTGCCCTGGCTGACCAGCGTCTCTCCGATGGGCTCAAAATAGATGAGAATGGGTTCCCCTTCTATGAGTTGAGCAACTCTGTTGCGTAGCTCAGTGGCTTCGGAGACGGTTAAGCGGCGTTTCACGGTGTCGAATCGCAGGGTGGCGTGAACCACGCCATTCTTATCAGCCGCAAACTCCTCGGTGAGAGTTCCAGGGCCGAGGGAGAGCTGCGCATTCGCCGGAAGCGGCTTCGGCCTGAATCCTGCCGGGGGCACGATGGTGTAGAGCCACTCGGTCACAAACGCTGCGGGCAGCTGGTAGTCCGAGGTGCGTTTCTTCTTGGGCTTCTGCCCGCTATCCTTATCAATCTTGCTATCGTCTTCCTTTTCGCGTTGCCGAAGGTCGTAGGGAAGACGGCTGAACAAACCTTCAAAACGGATGGCGGCTGCAGCCACGTTGAGATCGGTGGCGCCACGCCGGACGCGATCGCTCTCCAGAACCAGCTCAAACTGTTTCGAGAGGTCATTGGGATCGGAACGGTCCATCCGATCGAGCTTCTCCGCCAAGTATTGCGACTTAACGTAGTTGGTCAGTTCGTCCTTGACAGCTTTGCTTTGCTTGTCGGCGTAGGCCCGCCGGTAAGAAGACTCACTGCTTCCGTGAGGCTGCGACCTCTCGATAATTCGCGCCGGACCGTTTTCCGCGAGGTAGATTTCTCGCTTCTCGGTCAGCGCATTGTCTGTGGAGGAAGTGATTGGAGTGCGCAACAATTCATTGCTGCCGGAGCGCGCGATGAGAGCGAGGCGCCCCTGATCGGCGATGGGAATTTCACCCAACCTGGCATATTCATCCGTGGCATCGATCCAGAAGTCAGGGGAGCCAGGAACATAAACGATGGCGTGATCGAACATGCCCATGCCGGGAAGGTCGGGAGCAACATCTTCCCGACTTCCGGCGTTGAGAAGAGCCACCTCGGCCGGGATATTCGCGGCGCGCAACAGCGCCACCAGCAAGGTGGCTTTGTCCTTGCAGTCTCCATACTTCCGGGTGAGGGTCTCGTTGGGGGAGCGGGGGATAACCGTAGCATCGCCAAACTCAACCCCGGTGTAGCGGACTTCCCGGTCCAGATATTGAAGGATCAAGGCTGCTTTGCCCTCGCGCGAATCCCGTCCTGCGACCAGCTTGCCCACCAGCGACTTGAAATCAGCGGTGGCCAGCTGCTTGTCGATGATCTTCCTGTATTCTTCCGCTACCTGCTGCCACGAGTTTCCGGTGGAAAAAGTAACGCTCGGATAAACGGGCTCATCGCTCGGCAACCCAGGTTCCGGCTCGCTGAGCGGGTCTATCGGTCCGTGGTCGAAACTGAGCCGCAGCCTTCCCTCAGCCTCACTACGCTCGGGCTTCAAGTCTGGGAGTAGCCGGGAACTGTAGCGAAGTGGAAATGTTGCGGGCACATCAAGCACCAAACGCGTGTGCTGGACCGGTACGGAAGCTCCGAAGTAAAAGCGTTCCACCGTACCTGCACCGAAAAATGGTGTGCTCTCCTTGGAACTTGTCTCTTCCTCGACGAGTGATCCTGGCGCAATGGCAGGCAACGGTGCTCTCATCACGCGTCGATTGCTGAAGACACGATTATCCGTCTCTTTGGCTGGGGCATCGGTGATCGTGCTGGCGTCGAGAGGGTGCACCGCGTTGTCGGGAGTGATAACCCGGGCTCGGAGGGTGGGGCGTTCCTGGTGCCAGGGTTCCCAACTCAAAGCGATGTCGGCCCATCCTTCTGCTCCTTTCTGGGTTAGAACCTTGTAAACCACGTACCGGGAATGGACGACCCTTCCTTCGGTATCGAAAACAAAAGTCTCTTCGTACCCGAGAATGATGGCATCGGCGTCCGCTGGAGCAGCAACTTGCGAGGCGCTCTGGTACAAGGCCGCCGCATCTGCTGAAAAATGAGCTGCCTCCAGAGGGTTACCACTGGCGGCAAACGCAGTACCGAACACGGTGAGAATAACCGCTGATAGGATGGCAAAATCCAGAGTTAGTCGGACCCGTAGCAAGACCAAAGGAAAACCTCGCAGTTGAATGACATCAATTACGCCAAGAGTACCCCGGAAGGTTGCGGTCAGCAACGTCCGCCGTGCCTGAACTTTCTTGCCCGTGAGGGCATTTTGTTCAAATAAGTCGCCTTGATCGCAACCTTTGTCACTTCGTACAATGCACATTGCTTCATGCGTCGCCGCGCCCGAACTTCACGGTCAACGCCAGCGCTCCACTCACCGCTAATGCCCCCGCGACCATTAGCAGCCCGCCTTGGAACTGCCCCGTCGAAGTTCGCACCACTCCGATAATGTACGGCCCGAAGAATCCTCCAAGATTCCCCACGGAATTAATCAATGCAATACCGGCGGCTGCCGCAGTGCCGGACAGGAGCGCCGTCGGCATCGACCAGAATGGTCCCATCATTGAAAACACGCCCAGGACCGCGACGCTGATCAGGACAATCGCCGGGCCAACCGAGATCGTGTGGGCGGCGAATCCCAAAGCGATCGCCCCCGCAAACGCCGGTGCTGCCGTGTGCCACCGTCGCTCTCCGGAGCGATCGGAATGCAACCCCACCACCACCATCGCCACTGCTGCCGCCACGTATGGAATCGCCGACAGTACCCCGATCGCGAGATTGCTCACCCGCGACAAACTCTTGATCAGATTTGGGAGCCACATACTCATGCCATACGACACCGTATTCAGCCCGAAGTACACGAGCGCGAGGATCCAGATCCGCCCAATTCGAAACGCCGCTAACGCGCCCGCTCCGGAGCTTGCCGCCGTCTCTGACCTTTCCTCTTGCAGAGTCTGCTGCAACCAGTCTCGCTGTTCCCCACTCAGCCAGCCCGCGAGTTCCGGACGGTCCACCAGGGTTGCCCACACGACGGCCCCCAGCACGATCGCAGGAATTCCTTCCAGTAGGAACATCCACCTCCACCCTGCCAGCCCCGCCCTTTGATGCAACCCGAGCAGAGCCCCCGACAGCGGTCCCCCCACTACTCCCGAAAGCGGCGCCGCGGTCATAAATCTCGCCACCGTACGCGCACGCGCCTGGGCCGGGAACCAGTTCTTCAAATAGAGGATCACGCCCGGGAAAAAACCGGCCTCCGCTGCCCCCAGCAGAAACCGCAAGGTATAAAAACTCCGCGCTCCACCGACCAGGGACATCGACGCGGAGATGATCCCCCACGTCACCATGAGGACTGCAATCCACCGGCGCGCCCCTACCCGCTCCAGCACCAGGTTGCTCGGCACCTGAAAGAAAAAATATCCCGCAAAGAAAACCCCGGCGCCAAATCCATAAACCGCGTCGGTGAAGGCCAGTTGCTGTTGCATCTGCAACGCGGCGAATCCCAGGTTGATGCGGTCCAGATACGCCACGATGTAGAGCAGAAACAGGAACGGCACGAGCCGCCAGGTGAGTGTGCGCACCACGACCGCTTCCAGTGCGGGCTGCGCGTCGCATCTCGCTGAGTCTATCGGGAGCACAATCGTTCGTCCTACTCCAACCCCAAGTGTCTCCGAATTTCTTGCGCGATCTCTTCCGGCCTTCGGCTTGCATCCACGCTGACGGCATCCTCCGGCTGTTCGAGTGTCGCCAGCTGACTTTCCAACATTTCTTTCTTCATGTAGTGGCCGCGCCGTTCCAGCAGTCGCTGGGCCAACAACTCAGAACTCGCTTTCAGATACACCACCCGCACCTGCTGATCCACCCGCAATTTCTCTCGATAGGCTTGCTTCAGCGCCGAGCAGGCCAGCACCGCACTCGTTCCCCGGTTGATCCAGTCAGCAAGCAAGGAGCGCAGCGCATCCAGCCACGGCGCCCGATCCGCATCCGTCAACGGAATTCCGTTCCGCATCTTCTCCACATTCGCGGCTGGATGATAGTCATCCGCGTCGGTGAATATCCATCCCAACTGCTGCGCCAGAATCGAGCCGATCGTGGTCTTCCCTGAGCCCGACACTCCCATCAACACGATGACCACGCCCGTTCCCTTCACTTCTTGTAGGTCTTGGTGAACCCAGTCCGCGCATTCGTCACGGTGATCGTTCCATCTGCCTCAGCCGCGACCTTGAGCGACTTCCCTTCACACTTCTCATCCGGATTGGCAATGAAGTCGGCCGCGACATTGTGCTCTTTGCTGCCCTCCACCGCGTAGTGCAGTTGCCACAGGTCCGCCAACCCTGGTGAATCGTGCACGGTTTGCCAGGCATCCGGACTTCCACCCTTGTGCGCGCCGTTATCCATGATCGCAACCCGTGGATGCACCGCGTGGACCAGCGCCCGCGCATTCGATTGCGTGAACCCGTGATGGGTTACCACGAACAGGTCCACCGTCCCGATCAGATTCCTGGGACACGCCAACTGGAGTTCCTTCTTCTTCGTCAGGTCACCTAAATCCAGTACGCGCAGCTTTCCGTAGCGAATCACGACTCCCACCGACCGCGCATTTTCAGACGCATCTTCCGCCGGTTCGGGTTCCTGCGCGCACAACCTGTTCGTCTGCCCCGCTCCTGCGAGCGATTCTGCGATGGCTGCTCCGTCTGCGCTCACCACCTCAACCTCGAGCCCTTCCACCGGAATCCGATCTCCCGGCTTCACCACCCGCCGCTTCGCACCGTGCAGCACCTTTTCATACGCTGCATAGTTTGCTCGCGTATCGTCGGAATCCTCACGATTCGGCCCATGATCGACGAACGTCTCGATCTTCATCCGCTCCGCCAGTTGCGGCACGCCCCCGACGTGGTCATCGTGATAGTGCGTCACGAGCACATAATCGAGCTTCGAGATTCCCGCCTCTTTCGCTGCCCCAGCGATTCGCGCAGCGTCCCGGCCCGCAAAGCCTGGCCATCCCGTATCGATCAGCATCGACTTTCCCGAGGGCGCGACCAGCAGAGTAGCCTGCCCGCCTTCCACGTCGATGAAATACAGTCGCAGCGGCGCTGCGAACGAAGCGGTCGCCGCCATCACAAACAGCGAAAGACAAACCTTGCACACAATTCTCAAGGTCCTCCTTACAGGTCTGCCAAAACGAAGAGATTCAGAGCACAACTAAGTCGAGCATGCTACCAGAATCCTGGCAATCGCCATCTTTCCGCTCAGCGTCCTCTCCGATTTTTTCCATCTTGACCTGTGCAGCGCAATCTAATCGAAAAGCGGGCCTTATGACTTGAGTCTTTGAATATAGTCCAGTAACATACTAGGGTTTATGGCATTCACAGTGCACTCAGACTGACTGCCTTGACCACCCAAGTTCGGCCGGAGACAGAACACTTCTATGAAAATCGCAAAAGACGTGACGGAACTGATCGGCAACACGCCGCTGGTGCGGCTGAATCGAGTCACCCAGGGTTGCGCCGCCGAGGTCGTCGCTAAACTGGAAAGTCAGAATCCGCTGGCCAGCGTGAAAGACCGGATCGGCGTGAGCATGATCGCCGAGGCTGAGCGTGCCGGCAAGATTCAGCCCGGCAAGACGGTGCTCATCGAGCCCACCAGCGGCAACACGGGAATCGGCCTGGCATTCGTGGCCGCCGTCAAAGGTTACAAGCTCATCCTGACCATGCCGGAGACGATGAGTCTGGAGCGCCGCGTCCTCCTCCTTGCTTTGGGCGCCGAGCTCGTGCTCACGCCGGGTCCCAAGGGAATGAAAGGCGCGATCGCGAAAGCCGAGGAGCTGCTTGCGAGCACTCCCAACAGCTACATGCTCCAGCAGTTCGACAATCCCGCCAATCCCAAGATTCACTTCGAGACCACCGGGCCGGAGATTTGGAACGACACCGACGGGCGCGTTGACTTCATGGTTTCGGGGATTGGCACCGGCGGAACGCTGACGGGCATATGCCAGTACATCAAGCCGAAGAAGCCGTCGTTCAAGGCGGTCGCCGTTGAGCCAACGGACAGCGCCGTGCTTTCCGGCGGCAAGCCGGGTCCGCACAAGATTCAGGGAATTGGCGGCGGGTTTATTCCGAAGATTCTGCGCACCGACTACATCGACGAGGTCATTACCGTCAGCAATGACGAAGCGATCAATATGGCGCGGCGTCTCCCGCTCGAAGAAGGTCTGCTGGTCGGCATCTCTTCGGGAGCGGCGGTCACGGCCGCGCTTAAAGTGGCCTCGCGTCCCGAAAACGCCGGCAAGCTGATCGTGGCCATTCTGCCTTCGTTCGGGGAACGCTACTTGAGTAGTATTCTCTTCGAGGGGCTTCGGAACCAGGCGTTGCAGATTCCGACAGCGCAGCTTCCAGGCTGATTCATGCCGCATCTTCTGTCCCACATCCGCGAGGACGTCGCCACGGTGATGGAGCGCGATCCCGCGGCCAAGTCGAGGCTGGAAATCTATCTGTGCTACTCCGGCTTGCATGCCTTGTGGTTCTATCGCGTCAATCACTGGCTATGGAACCACAACCTCCTCTTGCTGGGGCGCTGGCTGTCGCAGGTGGCGCGGCTGTTCACGGGCATCGAAATTCATCCCGGCGCACAGATCGGCCGGCGCGTGTTTATCGATCACGGCATGGGAGTCGTGATCGGCGAAACGGCGATCGTCGGCGACGACGTCACGCTCTATCAGGGCGTGACCTTGGGCGGGACCGGCAAGGAACACGGGAAACGTCACCCCACCATCCTTGACAGTGTGGTAATCGGCGGCGGGGCCAAGGTTCTGGGCAACATCACGATTGGACGAAATTGCCGGATCGGTGCAGGCTCGGTTGTGCTCCGCAATGTGCCCGATGACTCGACGGTCGTGGGCGTACCCGGCCACATCATCTTCCGCGAAGGCAAGCGAGTGGTCATCACCGATCCCAAGCAGATCAACGACCCGCTCTCGGAGGCGTTGGCCGCAGTCGTGACCGAGGTAAGCAAGCTGCGGGAACGGGTGCACCAACTGGAGGGCGCATCGGCGCACGAACCGTTGTCGTCATCTCTGCAGCGCATCATGGAAGACATCGACTACCAGATCTAGTCAACGGTCTGAAACATTTCCTCGTTTGTCATCCCGAGCGAAGCGAGCGATGACAATCACGGGTGGTGCTGCTCGCGCGGCCAAGCTCCCCTTAATTTTCACTCCCGTCACCGAAAGTTGCGGTCGGTACGTTATGCTGTGAGTTCTCTCGATCACACCGGAGACCATTTTTCATTCATGTCGAGCGCTCAAACCCAGTTCTCTACCGAGTCTGCCAACCGCAAGCTGGTGCTTGCCGGGCAACTCGCCTTTCTTCCGACCGGCGTCCTCACGACGCTGCTCGGTCCGATGCTTCCGATCGTGATTGCCCGCTGGGCGTTGACTGACACGCAAGCCGGAAATCTGTTTCTGGTGCAGTTTCTGGCGCAACTGGCGGGCGTGCAACTGGCCAGCGCCATGTTGGCAAGGGTGGGATTTCGGCCAGCCTTCTTATCCGGGTTGGTGCTGATGGCCTGCGGCGTCAGCACCTTTTACGCCGGAGGATCATGGCTGGGATTCGCTTCTGTTGCCATGTACGGCCTGGGTTTGGGACTCATTATTCCCACCGACAACCTCCTGATTGCCGAGGTCAGTCCCAATTCCAGAGCCTCATCGGTGAGCCTGCTGAATTTCTTCTGGGGAGTGGGCGCCGTGCTTTGCTCGTTGCTGGTGGCGTGGAGCCACGCCCACGGTCTTCTACCCATCTTTCTCGGCTTGGTCGCCCTTTCCCTGTTGCTGCTGTTAGTGGCCGTGCGAGACTATCCGTTTCCCGGGGCGGTGAAATCCGAGCACACGCCGGTGGCGTGGCGGGAGATCTGGACCAGTCCTGCAACCTGGTTGTTCGCAGCCGTGTTTTTCCTTTATCCGGGAGCCGAAACCGCAGTCGGCGGATGGATCGGCTCCTATGTTTCGCGGATGGGAACGCACGGAGCATCCATGGCCTCGACCATGCCCGCCTTCTTTTGGGTGGCATTGATGTTGGGACGCGGACCGGGGAGTCTGCTTCTGCCTCATCTGCCGGAGCGTCGCGTTCTGCAGGTGGGCTACGCTCTGGGGTCGGCCGGCATCGGGCTGCTGCTGTGGTCCTCGACCTTGCCGGGAGTAATCGCCAGCGCGTTGCTCACCGGCTTGAGTTTTGCCGCGCTGTACCCGATTGCCGTTGCGCGGCTGTCGCATCACTACGGAATCGCGGCCCGCAGCATTGGCTCGGTGATGTTTTCACTGGCGGCCGTGGGTCCGGCCATGATTCCGTGGCTGGTTGGGGTGATCTCGCACGCAACCGGAAATCTGCGCGCGGGGTTACTGGTGCCTCTGGTAGCGACAGTATCGCTGTTTTTCATTCACCTTGCGGATTGGTAAGAGCTTTGTATGGGACGAGTTGAAGTACGCTGGCGGCGATGGTTAATAGGGTGGATTATAACGATGTTGTGGTGTGGACTGTTGCCGGTCGTCGTTTCAACAACGTACTATGCTTTGAAAAAGACCCCTGACTTTGATTCCGCATTGAACTCTCACTCGCGTGCCGACAAATCGTCAGCAAGCAATCTCCTTTGGGCAGTTCGTGTTGGTAGTACATCAGAGTACAAGTCCGGAATAGCTGTTCACGCTACGCGTTTTGGAATCAACGCTGAAGACAGAAATTCTGAACAACGGGCGCATCGCTTATGGAATGGCGAGTTAATCGCTACTTACGGAGCCACGTATATCGCGCGCTTTCGCGGCACACCGCTGCCCACGGTGGTCTGTGTCTTCCGGGATGTCGCGCCCGACGGGACGAACTTATACGAAGTCCAGTCTCATGGAAGCGGACCCATTGGTATCTACATGCTGTACATCGCTATATTCTCTGCGGGCGCTCTAGTGTTTCTCAAGATTGTCGCAGTAGTCAGGGAAAGGAATACACGAGTTAATAGCCCGCAGCAATAGGGCTACGCCTAGGACGGGGCTAGAGCGCTCACAGCCCTCTCGACAACCTTTGGGGCCACCCCGAGGTCGATCATGCGCCTACGGACTTCCTAGCGCGATTACTTGGCATTCTACGCGATGGCTGGACTGGCGATCGCAGGCCCGGAGGCCTCATCGTCAATCCATTTAGTATATCTCAATGATATAAATTCGTAAGTTGTTGATTATGGGCAGGCGGCAACCGGGCGGATCATCCCACTCAGAGGCGGACGGCTCCTGATCGCTTACTCTTGGGCGGTCGGGTAGGAGTGGTGGACGCCAGCTCGACGCGGTTTCGTCCGTTACTCTTGGCCAGATAGAGAGCCTGGTCCGCAGCGTTGATGACCTGCTCGGGCTGGCGATTGCGCGTGCTCGGCTCGGCGACACCGATGCTCACCGTCACGGATAGACCAGTAGCAGGTGGGGCCACGGCGGCTCGACTGCCTTTTTTTCGGAGGGGCTTTCGGCGATCGGACTCTCCGGCGCGCCCCCCGCTTCTTCTTTCAACGCCGCGAACGCGAAAGGTCGAGTTCTGAATGGTCTGGCGCAACGCGTCGAGGTGCTCGAAGGCTTCTTTCGCCGAGGTATTGCGGAACAGGATGGCGAACTCTTCCCCTCCACAGCGGAATGCCTGGCCCCCGCCCTTGACCTCGGAAAGTCGGGAAGCAACCAGGCACAGCACCTGATCGCCGGTATCGTGCCCGTAGGTGTCGTTAAACTTCTTGAAGTGATCGATATCGACGATGGCGATGGCATATTGCTGGTCGAGCGAGAGCAGGGCATCGTTAAATGCACGCCGCCCGCGAATGCCGGTCAGTTCGTCATGGTAGGCGAGCATGTAGGAAGTCTCGATCAAAGAAGCAGTCAGGATCAGGCCGGCGGTCGCGACATAAGCATCCGCCGTCTTGCCGACCGGGCCAAATTCCAGCCAAGGAAACACGGCGGCGAGGCACCAGACGAAGCCAGGCTCCATCGGCTTGCGGGTCTGAACGAAGCGCCAGATGAACACGCCCGCGGCGCCGATAAAGCCGACAAAAACCCAGAGCGGGAGGGTCGCTCCCGGGGCATGCGCAACCGAGCGGCTGTTCTCGGGCCGGCACAACACAGCAACCACTACGGCTTCGAGAAACAGGAGTCCGAAGCGGGGCCCGATTCCGGCAATGATCAAGCCGCGCTCCCGCAGGAAAGCGAACGCGATGTAGTTCAGAGGAATCAGAATGGCGGCGAGCGCCACCACCATCCGTCCGGGTCCGGAGCGAATCTGCCCGGCCGAAAAGAATTCGACCGCGCGGTGCGCCAGCAGCAGAACCAGTAGCGAAAATAGAATGCGGCTTGAGTTGAAGCGCCAGGAGAGCAGCAGTCCGGCGGCAAACACCGCGACGTAATAGAAGCCGACCGAGGGTGCGAGCAGGGTGAAAACAGAACTGCTGACCATGACGACTGACACGGCCAGCAGCAGGCCGCCGGGGAACAGCCACGCTTTCCACATCCTTCCAGCCACTCGGACCTCAATCGCAGAATCGCTCCTTCAGGATAAGACACCCGGGGGTGAAGGCAGGTAATGTTTGGGGCACCGGGCGCTGCCGTCGACCTCGCAAACGATGCCAGCGGAGACGCCGCAAGCCGCGTCTCTATTCATGTTTACAGGAACTGCAACTTTGCTCTAGTCTTCCCTCTTCATGGCCACGGCCTCGCATTCCGCGCTGCGCATCGCGATTGATACCGGAGGCACCTTCACGGACTGCGTGTGGATGGAGGGCGGCGTACTGCACACCTTGAAGGTCTTTTCGACTCCGGATGACCCGTCTCGAGCCATCAGCAAGGCGCTGCGGACGATCGGGGCTGGAACGAGCGTCACGCTTCTCCATGGGACGACGGTCGGCACCAATGCCCTTCTGCAGCGAACCGGAGCGCGCGTCGCGCTGGTTACGACCGCGGGGTTCGAGGATGTCATCGAGATCGGGAGACAAGCACGTCCTCGTCTGTACGATTTTTTCTTTGACCGAATCGAGCCACTGGTCACGCGAGAACTGCGTTTCGGCGTGCGCGAGAGAGTTGACTCTGCGGGAAAGATATTGGAGCCGCCCGCGGCGGATGAACTGGCGCACCTGCGGGAAGCAGTGCGAGCTGCTAAGCCGGACGCGATTGCCATCGTTCTGCTGTTTTCGTTCGCCAATCCCGCCAATGAAGCGGCTATTGTGTCGGCACTCGCTGAACTGGGAAAGCCGTTGTCGGTGTCGCATCGCATTCTGCCGGAGTTTCGTGAATATGAGCGCACCAGTACGGTCGTGGTGAACGCCTATCTGCAGCCGCTGATGCAGGGCTATCTGGAGAAGCTTGCGCAGCGAGTGAACGAACTGAGCAGCCATTCATCTTCGGTGCCCACGTCGAAGCAGAGTGCGCGGAATATCTTTGTGATGCAGTCGAGCGGCGGCATCACGGCGCTGGCGTCGGCGGCGCGAGAACCGGTACGCACGGTGCTGTCGGGTCCGGCGGGTGGGCTGGTGGGCGCAGCGGCAATGGCGGGGCGCAGCGGATTTGAGAGAATTCTGTCGTTCGACATGGGAGGGACGTCCACGGACGTGGCCCTGGTCGAGGGCGGCGCGCGACCGGGTGGGCAGTCGGAGGTAGCCGGATTCCCGGTTGGTGTTCCCATGCTCGACATCCACACGGTGGGCGCGGGCGGCGGATCGCTGGCGCGCTTCGATGCGGGCGGCGCCTTGCTGGTCGGGCCGGAATCGGCGGGCGCCGATCCGGGGCCCATCTGCTACGGCCGGGGCACGCAGCCAACCGTGACCGATGCCAACCTCCTCCTGGGACGATTGCGGCCCAACCGTTTTCTGGGCGGCGAATTCACGCTCGACCTCGAACGGGCACGGCGGATCACGACAGACTGGCTGCGCGACCAGCATTCGAAACTGACGCTCGAGCAGTTTGCCGCCGGAGTCGTGCGCGTGGTGAATGCGAACATGGAGCGGGCGTTGCGCGTGGTGTCGATCGAGAGAGGCCATGATCCCCGTGAGTTTGCTCTGGTGGCGTTTGGCGGCGCGGGCGGCCTGCACGCCTGCGAACTGGCCGATGCTCTGGGCATTCCGACGGTGATCATTCCGGCACGCCCGGGCACGTTGTCGGCCTTCGGGATTCTGGTCAGCGATGTGGTCAAAGACTATTCGCGGACCGTGCTCTGGCGCTTGGCCAAACAGTTGCCGCAGCGCGCCTTGCAGAGCGAGTTTCGCAAGCTGGCGCAAGCGGCGCAAAAGGAATTCCGGGACGAACGGTGGCGCGGTGCCTTGCACCATGAACGCAGTCTCGATCTGCGCTATCGCGGGCAAGGCTACGAATTGAACATCCCGGCGGGAAGCGATGTAAGCGAGCGCTTCCATGCGGAGCACCAACGACGGTATGGCTACCACCACGCGGGACGCGAGGTCGAGCTGGTCACGTTGCGGTTGCGCGTCCGAATGAAGGCTCCGCACCCTCCGCTGAAGCCAGCCGCGCGGAAAGACGCTCGCCGGTTATCGCAAGCCGCATCTGCGGTTGAGCGCGGCACCGTAGTCTTTCAGAGCAGAACGCTGATCACTCCGGTATACGAGCGCAGCGAGCTTCGTTCCGGACAAATCCTGAAAGGACCAGCCGTCATTGCGGAATACAGCGCGACCACGGTGATCCCGCCGGGGAAGAAATTCTGGGTAGATCGAATGGAGAATCTGCTGATCGAGACTGAAGGGTAGAGACGCGGCTTGCCGCGTCTTCGCGGCGTTGGTGAGACGCGGCAAGCCGCGTCTCTACGAGAGTTCATTCCTCGTCGGGACGTTTCATCTCTTCAATCGCCATGTCTCTGAATTCGCTGGACTCGAAGACGTCGCCACACTCCTGGCACTCGACGTACTCCGAGTCTTCGTCGCGGGAAACAATCTGCACGCGCGGGTGCTTGCACAGATCACGGCTTACCTTCTTCTGAGGGGGCTGCAACGGCTGGCTAGGCGTCATAAACTCCGCGGACGTTCATCATGCAACAGGGCTGTGTCGCGTTCGTGTTGGAAATTGGCGGTATTTTGCGGCGAGTCATTTCGGATGTCAAGTCCCCACAGGGAGTATGCACCCCAAATCGTGGGCAACGGGCGCTCTCTGTCTATATCAAACTCTGGATGGGTCGTGGAATCCGCTGCTAACCGGTTCAGCCCACGGCAGTTACCACTCAACCACAGAATTCTGCCAATCGCTGCTGCGGCTTGCCTGAATACTCGTCCGGCGTTAGAATCAATATGCGACCTAAACAGTCGGCGTTTTATCCGACCGAATGGGTCGGGATTTGCCCAATGCTGAAGCTAACCAAGAAAGCTGACTACGGCCTGATGGCGATGAAACATCTGGCGGAGCATGCCGACCGAGGTGCGTGCAGCGCGAAGGATGTGGCCGAGGCTTACGGGATCCCGCAGGAAGCGTTGGCGAAGATTCTGCAGCGGCTGGCGAAGGCACGTTTGTTGACGTCGCAGCATGGCATCAATGGCGGTTACACGCTGGCGCGCGACGCCAAGACGATTTCGGCGTTCGAGGTCATTCAGGCGATTGATGGCCCGCTTTTCATTACGTCGTGCGTGACGGTGCGCGGCGAATGCGGCCAGAGCAATCGCTGCACGGTGCGCGAACCGCTGCGCAAGGTGAATGAAAGCATCGAGCAGGTGTTGAAGAACATCAAGATTTCCCAGATGAAGGAAGAACTGGAAGTGATCGAAGTTAAGAAGCCGGCGGATCTGATCACGATCTCGTAGCGCAACCAGGTAGACGCAACGGTAAGGATCTTAAGGAGAAAACGCAGTCATGAGCACGAATGGCAACACGGCGACCCCAACCAGTCAGGAAACCGGACAGCGCGCTATCCCGAGCGGGATCAAGCTGCCGATTTACATGGACAATCATGCGACCACCCCAATGGACCCGCGGGTTCTGGAAGAAATGCTGCCTTACTTCATGGAGAAGTTCGGCAACGCGGCCAGCCGGAATCATCCGTTTGGATGGGCGGCGGAGGAAGCGGTGGAAATGTCGCGCGAGCGCATCGCGAAGCTGATTGGCGCCACGGCGAAGGAGATCGTGTTTACTTCCGGCGCGACCGAGAGTGACAACCTCGCGATCAAAGGCGTGGCCGAGATGTACAAGGAGAAGGGCAACCACATCATCACCGCGGTGACCGAGCACAAGGCGGTGCTCGATACTTGCAAGCATCTGGAAAAATTGGGCTTCCGCGTGACCTACCTGCCGGTGCAGAAGGATGGACTGATCGATCTCGACGACCTGAAGCGCGCCATGGATGACAAGACCATTCTGGTCACGATCATGGCGGCGAACAACGAGATTGGCGTTCTGCAACCGGTGGCGGAAATCGGCAAGCTGTGTCGGGAGCGTGGCGTCATCTTCCATTCCGACGCGGTGCAGGCAATTGGCAAGGTTCCGATCGACGTGAACAAGATGAACCTTGATCTCGTGTCGATCACCGGGCACAAGCTGTACGGGCCGAAGGGCGCGGGTGCGCTGTATGTGCGCCGCAAGAACCCGCGCGTGCAGTTGGTACCGATCATCGACGGCGGCGGCCACGAGCGCGGGATGCGGTCCGGCACGCTGAACGTTCCGGGCATTGTCGGACTGGGTAAGGCGTGCGCGATCGCGCAGGAAGAGATGCCGCAAGAATCCTGCAAGATTGCCGGCCTGCGCAACCGGCTGAAAGACAGCATCATGAGCCGATTGGACGAGGTGTACATCAACGGATCGACGGAGCACCGGCTGCCGGGCAACCTGAATATCAGTTTCGCGTACGTGGAAGGCGAGTCGCTGCTGATGGGCATCAACGATATCGCGGTTTCGAGCGGATCGGCATGCACCTCGGCGACGCTGGAGCCATCGTATGTACTGAAGGCGCTGGGCACGGGGGATGACCTCGCGCATAGCTCGATCCGGTTCGGCATCGGGCGGTTCAATACCGAAGCCGAAGTCGATTATGTGGCGGATCGAGTAGTCGAGACGGTGCAGCGTCTGCGCGAACTGTCGCCGTTGTACGAGATGGCCAAAGAAGGTGTGGACCTGAAGAGCGTGAAGTGGGCTGCGGAAGCGCACTGAGTAAGGCCCGTAAACAAGTTTGAGGTGAGGAGAAGCAAGCAATGGCATATAGCGAGAAAGTAATCGATCACTACAACCATCCACGGAACGTGGGCTCCATGGACAAGGCCAGCGCCGATGTGGGAACTGGCCTGGTGGGAGCTCCCGAGTGTGGCGACGTGATGAAGCTGCAAATCAAGGTCAATCCGCAGACGAACGTGATTGAAGACGCGAAGTTCAAGACGTTCGGGTGCGGGTCGGCGATTGCGTCGTCTTCGCTTGCGACCGAATGGGTGAAGGGCAAAACGGTGGACGAAGCCCTGGAGATCAAGAACACCGAGATCGTGAAGGAACTGGCGTTGCCGCCGGTGAAGATTCACTGCTCGGTGCTGGCCGAAGACGCGATTCGCGCCGCGATTGGCGATTGGAAGAAGAAGCAGAACGTGGCGAAGCCGGCAGAAATGCAGGCGCAGTAAAACAGCTACTAGCTTCTAGCTGCTGGCTTCTAGCAAGCCCGTGGCTCGGCGCTCTGAGTTTGGTGGCTAGGAGCCAGAAGCTAGCAGCTAGAAGCTGACTTTATGGAAGACGTACTCAAAACTCTCGCTCCGCCCACGGCTCCGACCAAGGGAATCCAGGTCACCGAGAAGGCGATCGGCAAGATTCGCTCGGCCATGGAGAAGGAAGGCATTTCTCCGGAGCAGGGCGGGCTTCGCATTGGTGTGCAGGGCGGCGGATGCTCGGGCTTGAGCTATAACATCCGCTTCGACACGCAGCCGCGCGAACGCGACCGCGTGTTTCAGTTCGGCGATGTGCGGGTGTTTGTCGATCCGAAATCGTTCATCTACCTGCACGGAATGATTCTCGATTATCAGGAAACCTTGATGCAGCAGGGTTTCGTATTCGTGAATCCGAATTCGACGAAGTCCTGCGGCTGCGGGAGTTCGTTCTCGGCATAGCATAAATGGAGTGACGGGCGCCCTCGCCCGTCCCACGGTTGAGTCTCAAGGGGCGGGCGACACGTCCGCCCCGAATTTTGTACGGCGAACCAGTATGGCGAACGCAGAATCCAAATCGTCGTTGATCATGCCGGGCGAAGCGACTTCGAGTTGCTGGTCGTGCGGCACCATGCGGACCAGGCATTTCTGCAGCGCCTGCGGCAAAGTGCAACCGGCAGTACCGGTGGATTACTTCACGTTTTTCGGATTTCCCCGGAAGCTGGATCTCGACACGTCCGTGCTGGAGAAAGAGTTCTATGCCCTGAGCCGCCGGCTTCATCCCGATGTGTTTGCCCAGGCGGAGACCCAGGAACGTGCCTGGAGTCTGGAACAAAGCTCGATGCTGAACGACGCCTACCGGACACTGAAAGATCCCATCAAGCGGACTGAATACCTGTTGCGCCTGGAGGGCGTGGAACTGGAAGAGCAGTCGAAACAGGCGACGGAGAAGGCGCGCGCGACGGGGGAATTGAAGAAGCAGGCTGTCCCGCCGGACCTCCTGGAGGAAGTTTTCGAGCTCAACCTGCACCTGGAAGAACTGCGCATGCAGAAGAAGGCGGGTGAGGACGATCCGGCGATGCTGGAGGAAATCGGAAAGGCAAAGCTCTCGCTCGAAGAAAAGTACGACGCATTGTTCAGCGAACTCAAGTCCGAGTGGAAGAAATGGGACAAGGCCGTGGATAGCGGCACAGAAGAAGATCGCCGGAAGATCCGCGACACGATGGTGGATGTGTTGAATCGCCGGAACTACATCCGGAATTTAGTCAGAGACGTGAATGAGGCGATGGAGTGATTTGTGATTTGTAATTTGTGATTTCAACCCAGCTGCAACACCAATTACAAATTACAGATCAGAAATTACAAATGGCTACTGATCACATTGTCGGCATTGATCTGGGCACCACGAATTCTCTGGTGGCGTTCATGCAGGGAGAGGCCCCGGCGGTGATCCCGGGAGAGGACGGGCTGAACCTTGTTCCGTCGGTGGTGGCGCTGGATGAGAACAACCAGGTGGTGGTTGGAAATGGCGCTCGCCGGTATCTGATCGAGACGCCGGAGCGCGCTGTGTACTCCGTGAAGCGCCTGATGGGGCGCGACGTTGAGGATATCCGGGAAGAGCTGAAGCTGTTTCCATTCCGGCTGGCGGACGACATTCAGGCCGGCGAGGTACTACGGATCAAGATTGGCGAGCGGACCTACACGCCACCGGAGATCTCCGCGCTCGTGCTTCGGCAGTTGAAGCGGAACGCGGAACGATTTTTCAGCGGTCCAGTCACGAAGGCCGTGATCACGGTGCCGGCGTATTTCAACGATGCGCAGCGGCAGGCGACAAAAGATGCCGGACGAATCGCTGGACTCGACGTGCTGCGCCTGGTGAATGAACCCACGGCCGCTTCGCTGGCTTACGGACTCGACAAGAAAAAGAACGGCGTCGTTGCCGTCTACGATCTGGGCGGCGGCACGTTCGATATTTCGATTCTTAAGCTGCATGACGGAATTTTCGAAGTCGTGGCCACCAACGGCGACACGCATCTGGGCGGAGATGACATTGACAACCTGCTGATCACGATCGCGCTCGAGGACATTCGCGGCGATCTCGGACTGGATGTCCGGCGCAGCGGCGAGGCAGTACAGCGGATCCGCCAGGCAGTCATCGAGGCGAAGATCGCGCTTTCGTCGCAGCCTTCGGTGAAGCTGGATGTCGAGTTGCCCGGCGGCAAGCGTTATCAGCGCGAGATCACGCGGGAAGCGTTCGAGCAGTTGCTTCAGCCCATCATTGACCGCACCGTGGGGCCGTGCCAGCAGGCGCTGAAAGATGCTGGCCTGAAGCCGGCGCAGATTGACGAAGTCGTGCTGGTCGGCGGTTCGACGCGCATTCCGAAAGTGCGGCAGTTGGTGCAGGAGCTGTTTCAACGCGTTCCGCACACCGATCTGAATCCCGATGAAGTCGTGGCGCTGGGCGCGGCGGTGCAGGCAAATATTCTCGGCGGCGGCTCCGCGATCACAAAGGAAATGCTGTTGCTCGATGTGACGCCTCTCTCCCTGGGAATTGAGGTCGCGGGCGGCGTCACCGACAAAATCATACTGCGAAATTCGACCATTCCTGCGTCGGCCACGCAGTACTACACCACGCAGGTGGATGGTCAGACGAACGTAGCGATTCATGTTCTGCAAGGCGAGCGCGAACTGGCGCGCGATTGCCGGTCGCTGGCGCGCTTCGACCTGAAGGGTGTCCCGCCGATGCCGGCGGGCATGCCGCGTATTGAAGTGAAGTTCCTGATTGACGCAAACGGCATCATGCAAGTCTCCGCGCGCGAGCAGCGCAGCGGGAAAGAGGCTGAGATCGAAGTCCAGCCCAGCTACGGATTGACGGACGAGCAGGTCGAGAACATGCTGCTGGCGTCGTTCGATTACGCCGAGGAAGATTTCCGGCAGCGGCAGGTGATCGAAGCGCGGCGCGAAGCGGAGACGATTCTCACGGCGCTGGCCAAGGGAAAGAAGAACGACGCGTGGCAGGAACTCGCGACCAACGAGCGGCACGAGATCGAAACTTTGGAAAAAGCGCTCGTCGCAGTGAAGGACGGAGACGATT